>DCKU01000092.1 GCA_002320455.1 Salinisphaera sp. UBA1666 | reverse complement strand
AATACAGGCACGGCGCGGAAGATTGGGTACTCGCGTAGGTCGGATTAGGCCGCAGGCCGTAACCCGACAGGGCCTTACCTCTGGCCGGCCGGCGTCTGGCGCACGTCGGCCGTCGGTGCCTGCTGCTGAATAGCGCCTCGAACGGTGTCACAGCGCGCCGGCTCGCAGTCGACCATCAACAGTACTGCGCCATCGGCGATTGCGGCGTCGTAGGCGGCAACCTCGTCGGCCGACTCGCTGACCCCGATCATGCTGGCCACCCAGGCTCCCAACCCCGCGCCGGCCAGTCCGCCGGCGGCGACCGCGCCGCCACCGATCACGATACCCAGCGGCGGAAAGGCCAGCGCGGCCAGCCCGGCTACGGCACCGGTTACGCCGCCCGCCACCGCGCCTCGGCCCGCAGCCGGGCCTACGTCGGTGGCTTCCCACAGGCCGGCCTCGGGCAGGTCGTGTTCGGGATCGTGCCGGGCGACCGCGTGAAGCGCCTCGTCGGCTACGTCCTCTGCCCGCAAGGCATCGACCACGCGCTCGGCGACTGCGGTATCGGCCAGTAACACGTAGAGACGCTCGCTCATGGGGTTCTAGCCGAGGAGCGCGTCGCGGGCCCGGGCCGCGGCGGCTCGTACCTGGTTCGGGGCGGTTCCGCCGATATGATCACGGGCGGCGACCGAGCCCTCGAGCGTGAGCACCTCGTAGACATCGTCGCCGATGGCCGGTGAAAAGTGCTGCAGGGTCGCCAGCTCCAGCTCGGCCAGATCACAGCCTTGCTCGATGGCCTTGGCGACACAGTTGCCCACGATTTCATGGGCGTCACGAAACGCCACGCCGGCCCGTACGAGATAGTCGGCCAGGTCGGTGGCGGTGGCGAACCCGCGGCGCGCGGCCTCGCGACACGGCTCAGCATTGACCGTAACGTGCGGCACCATGTCGGCGAACAGGCTCACACAGGCGCCGACCGTGTCGGCGGTGTCGAACATCGGAATTTTGTCTTCCTGGTTGTCGCGGTTATAGGCCAACGGCTGGCCTTTCATGAGCGTGAGCAGGGCGGTGAGATGGCCCTGCACGCGCGCGGTCTTGCCGCGGGTAAGCTCGGCCACGTCCGGGTTTTTCTTCTGCGGCATGATCGAGCTGCCGGTGCAGTAACGATCGGGCAGCTCGACAAATGCAAACGCCGGGCTCATCCACAGAATGAGCTCTTCGGAGAAACGCGATAGATGCATCATGATCGTCGCGGCGGCCGAGACGAACTCGATCGCGAAATCCCGATCCGAGACCGCGTCCAGCGAGTTGTCGATCACGCCGCTGAAACCAAGCTCCTCGGCCACCATCGGTCGGTCGATGGCAAAGGTGGTACCTGCCAGGGCGGCCGCGCCCAGCGGCAAGACGTTCGCCCGCGCGCGGATCTGGGTGAGCCGCTCGGCATCACGGGCCAGCATGGCCTGCCAGGCCAGCATGTGGTGGCCAAACGTCACGGGCTGGGCCACCTGCAGATGGGTAAAGCCCGGCATGATGGTATCGGCCTCCTGCTCGGCCAGGCCGATCAGGCCCTCGCGCAGCCGATTCACTTCGGCGATCAGATCGTCCAGCGTATCGCGCAGCCACAGGCGTACGTCGGTGGCCACCTGATCGTTTCGGGAGCGCGCGGTGTGCAGTTTCTTGCCCAGGGCGCCGATGTTCTCGGTCAGCCGCGCCTCGATGTTCATGTGCACGTCTTCGAGTGCCGCGTCCCAGACGAACGTACCGGCAGCGATCTCCTCGGCGATCGCGTTCAGGCCGTCGCCGATGGCGGCGAACTCGTCATCGGTCAGTACGCCGATATGCGCCAGCATTCGGGCATGGGCGATCGAGCCGCGAATATCGTAGGGCGCCAGACGCTGTTCGAACGAGATCGACTCGGTAAAGGCCGCGACCCGCGCATCGGGGCCCTCGGCAAAGCGTCCGCCCCAGGTCTGGTGGCTCGATTGCGTGCTCATGAATCCGATCCTTGGCGTGCGTGGCCGCGAGTATAGCAACGCCGCCCGGCTTGACGGGGCGCATGGATTTTCAAAGACTTGAATCACATGGCCACACCCACCGACACGCAGGCGATCCTGCCGGATTTTTGTACCGGCGCGCGCATGTTGCGCATCCTGGCCGTCTGCGAGGCCGTGGCCGTCATCCTGGCGCTGGGCAGCTCGGAGTCAGCCGACGTCTGGCGGTTGCTGTTTCTGATCTCGGTCTATCTGTTGTGGATCGGCGTGTTCAGCGCGGCCGCCTTGTGTCTGATCCGGCGCTGGGCCGGTGGGCTATCCACCCGACAAGTGATGGTCCTGTCCTACGTCACGCTGCTGGGTATCACGTTTCTAATCACCGAGATCACGCTGCTGGCCGGGCCTTATACCGGCTTCTGGGTGCTGCTCGAGGACGCCAGCCCGATCGCGTTCGTGCTTCGCAGTCTGGGCATCTGCGGCGTGGTGGCCGCCGTGGCGCTGCGTTACTTCTGGCTGCGCGCCTCCTGGCAGGCACGGGCCGAAACCGAGGCCCGAGCGCGCCTGGAAGCGCTGCAGGCCCGCATCGAACCGCACTTCTTGTTCAACGCCCTCAACAGCGCAGCCGCGCTCACGGCTACCCGGCCGGCGGATGCTGAAACCGCGCTAGAAGACCTGGCGGCATTGCTGCGGGCCCGGCTGTCGCACGAGGCCCCAGATCGAGTCGCGCTGTCGGATGAAATCTCGTTGATCGAGGCTTACGTACGTATTGAAAAGCTACGTCTGGGCGAGCGTCTGGCCTTCGAGACTGATATCGAGCCGGGCGCGGGTGCGGCACGGCTGCCGGCGCTGACGATCCAGCCGCTGGTCGAGAACGCAATCGGCCACGGCGTGGCCCGTCGGGCCGACGGTGGTACGGTGAGGCTTGCCGCCCGGCGCAGCTCGACGGCGCTGACGGTGACCGTGAGTAACCCGGTGGCGGGCGCGCTGGAGCCGGCACCAGGCAATCGCCAGGCGATCGGCAATATACGTAACCGGCTGGAGCTGGCCTATGGCACCCGCGCTAGCCTGAACTTTTCGCACGATGCGCGTTCTTTCATCGTCACGCTCGTCGTGCCGCACACCGATGAGAGACGGGACTGACATGAACGTGGTGATCGTTGACGACGAACCTCTGGCCCGAGAGCGCCTGCGCCGCATGGTCGAAACGCTGGATGACCATGCCGTCATCGGTGAAATCGGCGACGCGACCGACTGTCTGCCGCAGCTGGCCGATCTGGCGCCCGACGCCGTGCTGCTGGATGTCAACATGCCCGGCCAGGACGGGCTTCAGATCGCCGATGCGCTGTCTCGGTCCAACCTGCCGCCGGCGGTGATCTTCGTCACCGCCCACAGCGAGCACGCGCTCTCGGCGCACAACGCCTCCTGCTCGGGCTATCTGCTCAAGCCCGTGCGTCGCGACGATTTGGCCGCGGCACTGGCGCGGGCCGCACGGCCCAGCCGCGCCCAGTTTGCCGCTCTTGCCGAGCATGTGGATATCGGTACGGCAAGCGGCTATGTCAGCGCACGCACCCGCGACGGCATCGAGCGGGTGGCGATTCGCGATATTCTGTATTTCTGGGCCGATCACAAATACACGTCGGTGTTTCATCGCGACGGCGAGCTGTTGATCGAGCAGTCGCTGGCCACGCTGGAGCAGTCGCTGGCCGAGACATTCGTGCGGGTCCATCGCAAGGCGCTGGTGGCCCGGGCCCATGTGACGGGCCTTAAATATAGCGACGACGGGAGTGCGGCCTTGACGATCGCCGAGCATGACTCGATCGTGCCGGTCTCGCGTCGGCGCCTGCCCGATGTCAAAAACCTGCTGGCCGGCGCCTCCTGACTCTTTTCCAAGGCTTTGATCATGCCCAAGACCCTGCGTATCGCGACCCGTCAATCCCAGCTTGCGATGTGGCAGGCCCGGCATGTCCAGGCGCGCTTGGCCGTCGCCTTGCCGGACACCGAGGTGGTGTTGCTGCCGATCTCTACCGAAGGCGATCGCGTGACCGATCGGCCGTTGTCGGCCATCGGCGGTAAGGGGCTGTTTCTCAAGGAGCTGGAGGCCGCACTCGCGGCCGGCGAGGCCGATCTGGCGGTGCACTCGATGAAGGACGTACCGGCCGAGCTGCCCGAGGGGTTTGCCCTGCCGGTGGTGCTGGCCCCGGCCAGCCCGCTGGATGCGTTTGTCTCCAACACCTATGCCAGCCCGGAAGAAATGCCGGCCGGGGCCGTGGTGGGCACCTCCAGCCTGCGCCGCGCGGCCATGATCAAGCATCTGCGCCCGGATCTTGAGATCGTCTCGCTGCGCGGCAACGTCCAGACACGCCTGGCCAAGCTCGACGCCGGCGACTACGACGCGATCCTGCTGGCCTGCGCCGGCCTGGAACGCCTGGAGCTGGCCGCACGGATTCGTATGGAGCTTTCGCCCGAACAGTCGCTGCCGGCCATTGGCCAGGGCGTACTGGGCATCGAGATCCGCGCCGACGACACCGAGACCGCCGAAGCCATCGGCCATCTGGACGACGAATACACCCACGTGCGCATCGACGCCGAGCGCGCGGTCAACGCCCGGCTGGAAGGCAGCTGTCATCTGCCGATTGCCGCCCATGCTACCCACGATGGGCGTTCGCTGTATCTGCGCGCCTGCGTGGGCCGGCCGGACGGTTCGGTGATGGTGCGCGACGAGATCACCGGGCCGGTCGGCGAGGCCGCAGAGCTCGGCCATCGCTTGGCCGAGCGCCTGCTGGCCGCCGGGGCCGACAAGATCCTGGCCGACCTCAGCTAGCCTTGAAAGACGGCCCGCTGGCTCATCACACCGTCTGGCTGACCCGACCGGCCGGGCGTGCTGCCGACTGGCAGGCCGCACTCGAGGCCGAGGGGGTGACGGTAATCGCCGAGCCGCTGATCGCCACCGAAGCGGTCACGCTGAGCCCGGCTCTGCAAAAGCAGCTGCGGGCGGCCGCTAGCGCGGATGTCGTTATCGCGACCTCGGTGGCGGCCATCGAGGCACTGGCCGACATGGCCCCGGACTGGTCACCCCGGGGCCGGCTGCTGGCCGTGGGCCAGGCGACGGCCGATGCGCTGGCTGGCTTTTCCGGGCGCGCTGTGGCCCGGCCCGACCGCGGCGACAGCGAGGGCCTATTGGCCATGGACGCGCTGGCCGCACCGGGCTCTGTCGCGCTGCTGGCGGGAGAGGGCGGACGAACATTGCTGGCCGATACGCTTGCCGCTCGGGGCGCGCAAGTCGAACGATTGGCGCTGTATCGCCGCGGGGCGGCGTCGCTGTCGACTGCGCGGGTCGCTGCGATCTTGGCGGCCTGCGACACACTGGTCTTGACCAGCGAAACCGCCTGGCAGGTACTGATGGCGCGCTGCGAGGCGCGCACCCAAACGCGGCTGGCCGAGCTGTTTCTCGTGGCCGCCAGTCTGCGTGTGGTACAAATCACGCAACGCGATATCGACTGGGACCATGCCCCGACACTCATCGAACCCATGAGTGCGACGGGCGTATGCCGCGCGCTGGGCCGACTGCCGGCGCCGGGTCGAAATCATCCTGCCACGTGATTCCGGGGGACACGAGCGCGCATGAGCCAGAACAAACGTCAGAGCGCCAGCCAGAACGACAGCAAGAAGACGCCGTCCGGCGACGGCGCGCCGGCTGGCACCGATAAGACGGCCGGCGGCCAGGCTGCATCACCGGCCGCAAAGACCGAGTACGGCACGACGGCCGGAAAAGCCAGCGCAGACAAGCCCACCGGCGGGGCCAAGGCGGCGACAAGCCAGCCGGCCGGAAACGCGACGTCCGGGGCTCAGACATCTGGAGCCAAAGCGCAGGGCGCCCAGAAACCGAGCGCGATGGGCGATTCGGCCAAGGCTTCCGCCACCGGCAAGAACACAGGGTCGACTAAAACATCGGCGGCGTCGTCGGGCGGGGCGGGCGCCGGCTCGCGGGGCAGCGGTTCCGGCGGTGCCAAGGGCACGGGTAAGAACCTGGCGCTTATCATCGCCATCGTGGCGCTAGTCGTGGCGGTTCTGAGCGTGGCGGCTGCGGCTTGGCTCTATGTACAGAGTCAGAGCCGGGCAGCCGCCACCAGCGAGCAGATCGACAGTGCCACGGCCAACGTCAAGAGTCAGGTCGAGCAACAGCTGGGTCCGCGTGTGCAGGGCATCGGCCAATCGTTGTCGGACGTGTCGGATCAGTTGCGTGGCATCGATAAGCGCGTTGGCGCCCACGATGACGCCTTGACCGACCTGCAATCCACCGTGGAGCAGGTCCGTCGGCAAAATCGTCAGCTTCAGGATGCGCTGGGCGGCAACAACGACACGCTCATCCAACAACGCGTGGCTGCACTGCTGGAAACGGCACAGCAGCGCCTGACGATTTATCGTGATCCAGCCGGTACGCTGGCTGCGCTAAAGAGCGCGGATCAGACCATCGCCCGTAGCGGTGCCGGCGGGCTGCGCCCGGTGCGACAAGCCATCGCCCAGGAAATCGCGGCTGTCCAGAGCCTGCCGAATCCGGACGTTGAAGGCTTAGCGCTACAGCTCTCTCAGTTGATCGAGCGGGTGCCGAAGCTGCCGACCCAGAGTCACGTGCCGGGCACTTTCGACCGGAACAGTGAGTCAGGCGCCGACGAGTCCGCCGGCCCAAGTGATGCCGGCAACGAGGACGCAAGCGCAGATTCGGGCCTGGCCGGCATCGACTGGAAAGCCCAGTGGCAGAGCTTGACCGATCGCGCCGGGCAGGCGCTTTCGAGTATGGTTAGCGTGCGTCGGGCCAACGGGACCCAGAACGCGCCGACGCTGATGGCGCCGGACCAGGCTTTCTTCCTGGTCGAAAACGTCCAGCTGTCGCTGAGAAGTGCACGGCTCGCGCTGCTGGCCGGTAACGAAAACACGTATACGTCGAGCCTGTCGGATGCAGCCGATGCCATCCGTCGATATTTCGATACCGACGCAAATGCGACGAAAGGCATGTTGTCTAGCATCGACGAGCTCAAGCGCGTGTCCCTGGCCTGGGAGGCGCCGGATATTAGCGACAGCCTGACGCGCTTGAACCGCATCATGCGTGACGATGCAGCCGGTGGCACATCGGGCGCCAGCACGCCCAGCCCGTCGGCGAATGACGACACCACGGACGGCGCTGCCGACCAGGGAGGCGCGTGATGCGTCGTCTCCTGTTGGGCGTTGCCGTATTCATCGTCGCCGGCATTGTATTGTCGGTGGTCTTTCGGGACAGCCAGGGCTATGTGCTGATCTCGTTCAACGGCTGGCAGATCCAGACCTCGGTGCTGTTCGCTGTGGCCGGCGTGCTGTTGGCGGTTTGGCTGTTGGCACTGGCATGGAAGATCGTCACCGCGATCCTGTTTGCGCCGAGCGCTATTCGCCGGTTTCGTGCGCGTCGGGCGAACAAGAAAGCCCGCAAATCCTGGCATTCCGGTCTCGAGCATTACGCCGAAGCCCACTGGGCGGCCGCCGAGAGCGACTTGCAAGACCGCGCCGAGGTGCATGCAGCGCCCGGTCTGCATCATCTGTTTGCAGCCCGGGCCGCGCAGAAGCAGCACAAGACCGAAGCACGCGATCGATATCTGGCCGAGGCCGCCAAGGACGAGTCGCTGAGTGATCTCGCGGTCGAGATGACCCGGGCCGAGCTGCTCGTGGCGGCCGGCGAGAATGACGCGGCCCTCGACAGCTTGGCGCGCCTGCGCCGTATCGCGCCTAAGCACCCGTCGGCTTTGCGTCTGTACGCCGAGCATTGTCTGGCCACGCGTCAGTACGACACGCTGGCTGATCTGTTGGCCGACGTGAAAAAATCCGACGCGGTGGCCGAACCACGCCTCGCGCGGATGGAAGAAGCGGCGGCTCGGCATGTGTTGTCCCAGCCCAAGGATACCGGCGCGCTGAGCTCGGCCTGGCGGGGTTTGACGAAATCGCAACGCGCCAACCCGCGTATTGCCGCGCATTATGCCCGCTGTCTGTCAGCGCTCGATGAAGAAAACGAGGCCGCCAACGTGGTCCGTGGCTTCCTCAAGAAGACGTACCAGCCAGATCTGGTCATGGTCTTTGGACGGCTGTCACCCAGAGATGACAATGCCCAGCTGGCCGACGTAGAGAGCTGGATCGACAAGCACGGCGAAAAACCGGAGCTGATGCTGGTCGCCGGGCGTCTGTGCATGGCGCGTCAGCTGTGGGGCCGGGCACGACACTATCTCGACTCGCCGGCCGCGGCGCGCGTTGGCCCGGAGGCTGCCCTGGAGCTGGGCCGTCTCCAGGAGCGCCTAGACGATGCTGACGGTGCACGCCAAAGCTATCGACGCGGGCTAGAAAAAGCCGTGTACGTGGCATGAGCCATACGCTGATCATCGGCTGCGGTGATACCGGCCTGCGCGTGGCGGCGCGGGCTGTCGCCGCCGGCGATCGGGTGACCGCTCTGGTGCGCTCGGCGGCCAGTGCCACGCGCGCCCGCCGAGTTGGCGCGACGGCCATCGAATGGGATCTGGATCAGCGCGCGCCCGAGGCCGATCTACTGTCCTCGGCCGACCGGCTGGTCTACAGCGCGCCCCCGCCGCGCAAAGGTCGCACCGATACGCGCATGGCCGGCGTCTGCGACGCGTTGGCCGGTCACGAGCCGGCGACCGTGTATATCAGCACCAGCGGGGTCTACGGCGACCACGGCAGCGATTGGGTCGACGAGGACACGCCGGTCGCGCCCGGTACGGATCGCGCTTATCGCCGCGTCGATGCAGAAAACCGCCTGCTGGCGGCGATTCCCGACGGGGTCGTGCTGCGCGCGCCCGGTATTTACGGCCCGGGCCGGCTGCCGGTGGATCGTATTCTGGCCGGTGAGCCGGTACTCGACGACAGCGAGCACGCCTGGACCAATCGCATTCATATCGACGACCTGGGCGCGCTGTGCTGGAAAGCCGTGACCGAGCGCTGGCCGCATCGGATCTATAACGCGACCGACGGCACGCCGACCTCGCGTACGGTCTTTTCCGACACCATCGCCGAACTATTGGGCACCGACCCGCCGCCGCGTATCGATTGGGCCGAGGCCCGCGAGCGATTTTCGGCCATGCGGCTGTCGTTCCTGTCGGAATCTCGTCGGGTCTCGAACGCGCGCCTGGTGGCCGACACCGGCTATCAGTTCCTGTTCGCGGACTATCGCGACGGGCTGATCGCCAGTCTGCGCGGCGAGCCGGCGATCAGCTAGCCGGCGCCTACGTCGGTCGGATGGCGTGTGTTTGCAGCGCTCTTGTGAAGTCGCGGTCCACCACGTTGAGGCAATCGGCACCGGACTGGGTGATGGGCGCGTCGCCGCTGGCGTTTTCGATCAAGGCGATGCGATAGCGATAACTGGGCTCACCGGTTTCACACCGGCCGATTTCTTCGGCCTGGAGCGTTATGCGATATCGCGCACGTCGGGCCATGGCGCGATAGTCATCGATGCCCCGCGTCATATCGGCGGTATAGGCGGCGAACTGCCAGCCCTGATCGGCCAGGCGCTTCTTGAGCGTCGCCCGCAGCGCCGAATCACCGTGCGGCATCAGAATATAGCGTCCGGCGTCATAGGCCGGCGCGGCCGGCGATTGAGACGTGCTCGTTCGCGGGGTGCCCGCGCAGCCGGCCAGCGCGCCGCCGAGTATCACGGCCAAAACCAGGCCTAGGCTTATGCCCAGGGTCGGGCCGGCCGATCCATGTTGCGCTACGGGCCTATTCATATCGGGCGTCCTCGGTCTTTAGGGAGAGGGGCAGAATACCGCGGAAGACCGCTATCACGAGGCCCGGCCCAAAAGACGCGCCAGTCCGGCTTTCATATCCTCGACGATGACATAGAAACACGGCACCAAGCCCAGCGTGATGCCCGTGGCGAAGACGATGCCAAAGCCCAGCGATATGGCCATGGGAATCATGAAGCGTGCCTGGAGCGAGGTCTCGAAGATCATCGGTGCCAGGCCGCCGAAAGTGGTCAGCGTGGTCAGAACGATCGGCCGAAAACGTCGTACTGCGGCCAGACGCACGGCCTCAACCGCGGTCTTGCCTTCGTCGCGCAGGGTATTGGCGTAATAGATCAACACCAACGAGTCGTTGACCACGACGCCGGCCAGGGCCACCAGTCCGAACAGGCTGATCACCGACAGCGAATAGCCCATGATCACGTGGCCGATGATGGCGCCCACCACGCCGAACGGAATCGCCAACATGACGATGGCCGGCTGGACGTAGCTGCGAAACGGAATGGCCAGCAGGATATAGATCAGCACCATGGAGATGACGAAGCCGGCGAAAATCGCGTTGACCGAGTCGGTCACGTCTTCCTGGATACCGTCATAGCCCGTTGACAGCCCCGGATACTGCGCCTTGAGCTCGGGCAGGATCTCACTGTTGAGCGTGTTCATGATCCGGTTGGTGGCGCTGCGCGGCGTGACGTTGGCCGTGACCTGGATCGTGCGCTGGCCGTCGTTGCGCTGGATGGTGGTGAACGCGTTGGTGGGCTCGATATCGGCGATCTGGCCGAGTGGCACATAGGTGTTGTCCGGCGTGCGGATCAACAGGTTGCGTACCGCCGAACGGCTGTCGCGCTCGGCCTCGGGCAGCTGGACCATCACCCGGACTTCGTTGGAGCCGCGCAGCTGACGCAGGGCTTCGTCGCCGTAGAACGCGGCCCGGACCTGGGCGCCCACCGCCTGGTTGGACAGCCCCAGCGAGCGGCCCTGGTCGTTGAGCGTGAACGACAGCTGCTGCTTGCCGCGGGCCACGCCGGGGTCGATGTCGTAGACGCCGGAGAACGTAGCGATCCGGTTGGCCAGCGTTTCGGCCGCGCGGTTAAGCATGTCGGTGTCGCGCGCCGAGAGTTCCACGGTCAAGTCCTTGCCCGCGCCCGGCCCGCCGGCGTCCGACTGGAACTGCGAGGATTGCAGCCCGGGCACGTCGCCGAGTTCGGCGCGCCAGGCCTTGGAGAACTGCGCGGTACTGATCGGGCGCACGCCGGCCGGCGTGAGATAGGCCCGCATCGAGAGCTCGTTGGCCTCTACGGTAGCGAATACGCCTTCAAGCAGCTGGTCGCCGCCGTTGTCTGCGGCCACCGCGTCGGCGGCGTCCTCCAGCTTTTTGCGCAGCTCGCTCATGCGGGCCATGGGTGTGCCATAGGGCATGGTCAGCGTGGCCTCGGAGCGATCCGACTCGACCTTGGGCATCAGCGAGAAGCCGAGACGGCCCGAGGCCGCCCACGCCAGTACCAGGATCAGACTGGCCAGGCCCACGGCTGCGGTGAGATAGCGATAGCGCAGCATCAATGACGCGAATGGCTGATAGCGCTTGGCCACCAGCGTCGAAAACCCGCGCGAGAAGCGCTGCTGGCGATCATAGATGAAGCGGCTGATCCGATTGCGCTGGCGGTTGCGGCTGTGGGCCAGATGAGCCGGCATGATCAACATGGCCTCGACCCAGGAGATCACGAATACCGTGATCACCACGATCGGGATCGTGGCAAAGATATTACCCAGAAACCCCGGCACGAAGAGCAGCGGCGCAAAGGCCACGATATTGGTCAGGATCGAGAACGTGATGGGCAGGGCCACCTCACGCGCACCGACGATCGCCGCCTCTGTCAGCCCGGCGCCCCGCTCGCGCGCTTCGTAGACGTTCTCCCCGGCCACGATGGCATCATCCACCACGATGCCCAGCGCCACGATGAAGGCGAACATCGAAATCATGTTGATGGTGGTGCCGGTCAGCGGCAGGATCAGAAACGCGCCCAGAAACGACGTGGGAATGCCCACCGTGACCCAGAAGGCCAGCTTCAAGTCCAGAAACAGCGCCAGCACCAGCAGCACCAGCCCCAGCCCCATGACGGCGTTTTTCAGCAGCAGCTGCAGCCGCTGGTCGTAGACCTGCGACTGGTCGCCGTTGATGGCGTAGTGCAGCTGCGGCGGCATGGTCTGGGCCACCTCTTTCATGGCCGCGCGCGCGGCCTCGGAGACCTCGGTCGGTGTCTGATCGCCCACGCGTGATACGCCGATGCCGATCGAGGGCATGCCGTTATAGGTGGCCGCCTTGTTGGTATCCAGGAACCCGTCGGTGACCTTGGCGATATCGCCCAGGCGGATGACCGTGCCGTCGGCGGTGGTCAAAATCGGTATGCGTGCGAACTCGTCGGCCCGGTCGCGCCGGCCCTTGAGCCTGAGCAGGATCTGGCCGGAGTCGGTATCGACTTCGCCGCCGCCCACGTCCACGGCAGCCTGAGCCACGCGGTCGCCGATTTCTGGCAGCGTGAGGTTATAGGCCCGAAGGCGCTCCTGGGGCACTTCGATATTGACGGTAAACGTCTGGGTGCCTTCAAGCGCGACCGAGGTGATGTTCGGGGCCTGCAACAAGCGATCGCGCACCTGCTCGGCATAGGCGCGAAGCGCCGTCTGGGAGACGTTGCCGTAGAGCTGCATGTCCAGCACGGCGCGATCGCCGCCGGTAAACGTCGAGATGACCGGCTGCTCGGCGTTGGCCGGGAACGTGGTGATCTGGGAGACCGCCTGCTGGATGTCCTGATACACCGTCTGGAGATTGGCGGACTCGTTGATCTTGAACGTGACCGTGCCCGAGCCCTCGCTGGCCGTGGCCGTGGTCTCGCGGATGCCGTCCACATCCTGAGCCTTGGACTCCACCGCCAGGACGATGTTCTGCTCGACCTGCTCCGGGGTCGCGCCGGGATAGGCCACGCTGACCGACACATACGGCACGGCGAACTGGGGATAGACCTCCTGCTTGATCAAGGTGGTACAGAAGAGCCCGCCGATCAGCAGCACGAACATCATCAGGTTCGGCGTCACCCGGTTGTGCACCATCCAGGCGATCATCCCGCCCATGACGGTCTTGTTGTCGCGTGCCGAGCTCACAGGACGGAGGCGCCGTCTGTTGCGGCCAGCGCGGTATAGGCTGGCGTCATGCGTAGCGTCGCGGGCGCGGCGCTGGCCTGGTCGGACGCGGTCTGGCTATCCGGTTCGGCCGGGCGCGCAGTGCTATCCTCCACGCGCAGCGGCATACCTTGGATCGGCGCCGAGAGATCGCTGGTCACAAGCAGCGTGCCCGGCGCCAGATCGCCGCTGATCACGGCCTGATTGTCATCCCGATAGACGACGTTGACCTGTCGTATATCCAGGGTCTCGTCGTCGGACATGATCCAGATCTGGTCGTTTTCTCGCACCAGCGAGGCATCCACGACCACGCTGTCGGCCGGCATACGGGCAGCAATACGCGCGGTTACGTAGGCGCCCAGCAACAGGGCCTGATTGTCGTTGGTGGGTGCGCCCAGCGGATGGGCGACCTTGACGAGCACGCGCGCCAGGCGGCCCTGCTCCTCCAGCTGAGCCTGGACCCGCAGTACGTGGCCCGAGAGATACGCGTCGGGCCCCCAGGCATCGCGATAATAGATGCGCGCGGCAGACCCCTCGTCGTCACTGGCATCGGCGGCGTGTAACCAGCGCAGCTGATCGACCGGCAGCGACAGATTCACCCAGTAGGCTTCGGTGGCGGCAAGATTGGCCAGCGTTTCGGTCGAGCTGACCACGTCGCCGACGGCGGCACTCCGGGCGGTGACAATGCCGTCGAAGGGGGCCTGGACTCGGGTACGCGACAAATCCAGCCGTGCCTGGTCGACCTGGCTTTCAGCGGCGCGCACGTCCGCCCGGGCCGAGGCCAGCTGCGGGCCGCGAAGCGCCAGGTTGCGCTCCTTGTCCGAGACGTTGTCGGCGCCGACCAGTTCCAGCTCGCGCTGGGCCACGGCCTGTTGACCGTTCTCGGTTTCCAGCGAGGCCCGGGCCTTGGCCAGCTCGGTCTGGGCCTGGTCCAGGGCCAGCTCATAGTCGGCCGGGTCGATACGCGCCAGAACGTCGTCTTTTTCAAAACGTGTGCCCGGGGCCAGATCGTCGGTCAGCGACAGGATCTGGCCGGACACGCGTGCTCGAAGCTCTGTCGCCTGGGCGGCTTCGACGGTACCGTTGGCGGCGATACGCAGCGTGGCCGGCGCCGGCTCGGCCGGGGCGACCGTGACCAGCCGGGCCTTGGGTTTATCGGGTGCGGCACTGCGATTGGCCTGGGGCCGGTTGGCAAAGAACAGGGCGCCCAGCACGACGGCGGCGACCAGCACGGCAAGCGGCAGGCCGATGGCCAACAGACGCGCCGTTATCGAGCGTTTGCTCGATGCGGCCGGGTTTTCGGTCTCACTCATGAAGCGCTCACAGAAGCCGCGTCGGTCGATGTTCGAGCCGCGGCAGAATCCGATGTGTCGTCGTTGTCACCGTCGCCGGCCGGGCCGATCGGTCGATTCTCGATCGGCCCGGCCAGTGCGCGATACAGGTTGATACGGTAATCCAAGAGTTGATACCGCCCGGTCAGCAGATCCAGTTGCAGCTGCTGCTGGGTGAGCAGGGCATCCAGCACGTCCAGATAATCGGTCGCCCCGCGCAGATAGCGCAGGCGCAGGTTGGCCACCACGTTTTCCGATATATCCAGCTGTTCGCGCAGGCGTTTCAAATAGACCTGTTGGCGATCCTCGTTGATTAATGCGTCGTCGACTTCCTGTAGCGCCTCGGACAGCGTCTGTTGGTAGTCGGCCACGTTCTCATCGACCACGGCCTTGGTGCGCTCGACCTCGGCGGCGCGCCGGCCGGCATCGAAGATCGGCTGGGTCAGTTGTGCACCCAGGCGCAGGATCCAGTTGGAAAACAGCGCGCTATTCGAGTTGTCGCCGGAATAGTTGGCCGAGAGTGAGAGCTGCGGAAACCGATCGGCGATGGCCACGGCCACCGACGCGCTCGACGAGGCCACGGTGTAATACGCCTGGCGTACGTCCGGGCGCTGCATGAGCCGGGTCGAGGGGACGCCCGTGGCCGGTAGCGCCGGCAGATCCACCAGCTGGCCGGCCGGCGGATCGAACGCCGAGCTGCTGCGCCCGGCCAGCACCGCCAGAGCATGACGGGCCACCTGTACCTGGGCCTGGGCCTGGGCCAGCTGGGCCTGCGACGAGGCCACGGTGCGACGCTGGCGTAGTACATCCGCGGCGGCGGCCTGTCCGTTGTTAAACGAAAAGGTGGTCAGTTCGAGCACGTTCTTGTTGGTCTCGATCTGATTTTTCAGCAGCGCCACCCGAGCCACGTTCTGTTGATACTGATACCACTGGCTGGCGATATTGCCGGCCAGCGTGACGGCGGCCGACTGGAGCGCGGCTTTCTGAGCGTCCAGGCTGAGTCGATCGGCTTTCAAGCCGTTACGCACGCGGCCGAACAAATCCACTTCGTAGCTGGCCGACAGGCCCAGGCTTTCCTGAGTGGACCAGGGCGAGCGATCGTCCTGGCCGCCGCCGAACAACAGCGACGGGTCAAAGCCGCCGCCCGAGCCGCTCCCACCGGTCCCGGTGAATCCCGAAAAACCGCCGAAACCGCCGCCGGAGCGCGAGCGGCGGATCGCGGTTTCGCTGGCGGTGCCGGTCAACGTCGGAAACAAGCCGGCCCGGGATTGCTTGACTGTGGCCTTGGCCTGTTCCAGACGGGCAAACGCTGCCGCGACGGTGAAATTGTGCGTCAGCGCGTAATCGATGAGCTGGTTCAGGCCTGGGTCGTCGAATGCCTGCCACCAGGCGTTGTCCAGCGGCTGGCCGCCGGAAAACGCGAACTTGTCGGGCAGATGGACCGCGGGTGCGGTGAGCGCATCGACCGGGCGCGTCGCGCAGCCGGCCAGCCACAACAGGGCCGCGCCGGCGAGCAGGCGACAGATCACGGGGCCGGGGGCGCTACAACGCAGCAGCGTGCGGCCGGGCAATGCAGGCAACAAACTTACTCCAAGGACGAAACCGATCGACGTCGGCTCGGCCGGGACGATAACGGTACGTTACGCGTCGGCGGGCCGATCCGGGCCGTTGGGACCGTTGTGGTCGTCGGCGTGGCGATCGTGCCAGCGGCTGACGGCAGTCTGCCATTCATCGGGCGTGATTGCGCCGTCCGCGTTCGTATCGATGGCAGAAAACATACTGTGATGGCCCGGCTTGTCGGCGTCGACGGGTTTATGCTTGCGCGCTGGCGCGTCTTTTTCGGCGCCGTGATGGCCGTGACTGGGGCCGTGATGCGGCGCCGGCCAGGCATCGGTCGCGATACGGCCGTCGCCGTCGTGGTCCATGGCGGCAAAGCGATGATCGGCACGTTTTTTGGCCGCGGCCTCAAATTCGGCCTCGTCGATCTGGCCGTCGTTGTTGGTATCCATGCGTTTGGCATGCTGACGCGCCATGACGGCCGGCAGCTTGGACAGTTCTTGACGATCGAGGCGGTTATTGCCGTCGCTATCCAAGGCCTGGAACAGCGCATTGGCATCGGTCGCCGGCTGGGCCGTGGCACTGGTGCACCAGGCGCCCGCGACCAGGACAACGCCAGCGGTGACTACCGCCAGCCGGCGGCCAGAGAGCGAAAACGTTTGCATGACAGACTCGCGTCGGTTGGGAGACGTCTCTATTTAGCGCCTCCGATGTCGCGAGAATCTGTCAGCGACACATGAAATTGTCGCAAAACATGTCAGAACAGGCGGGTGCCATCCTTGGCGACATAACTTCGTCGTAGCGGGCCGCGGGCTTGGGTATATTGCAGCCATGACCGAGACGCATGCAGCGCATCTTCTAGTCGTAGATGATCATCGCGATATTCGTAGCTCACTGGCGCGATATCTCGGTGACCACGGCTATCGGGTCAGTCAAGCCGCTGACAGCGCGGCGGCGCGTCAGTGGCTGCGTGACCACGCGCCCGATTTGATCATTCTGGATGTGATGATGCCGGGTGAAGACGGCCTGAGCCTGTGTCGCTGGCTGCGCGAGACCACGGTCTACCCGGTGATTCTGCTGACGGCGATGGCCGACGAAACCGACCGCATCATCGGTCTGGAGATCGGCGCCGACGATTACGTCACCAAGCCGTTTTCGCCGCGCGAGTTGTTGGCACGCATCCGCGCGGTGCTGCGTCGGGCCAGTGCTTTGCCGCCACAGCGCGGCCACAGCGAGGTGGCCCGTTATCGCTTCGATCGCTGGTGTTTCAACGTGGCCCGCCAGGAGATCGAGGACGAGCAGGGGGTGGCCGTGTCGTTATCGACCGGGGAACACCGGCTGCTGCTGGCGTTTGTGCAGCGCCCCAACCATGTATTGACGCGCGATCAGCTGCTGGATCTGACCCAGGGCCGGGATGCCACCGCGTTCGATCGCAGTATCGATAATCAGGTCTCGCGTTTGCGCCGTAAGATCGAGGCCGAGCCCGCGCGTCCGGCACTGATCAAGACGGTCTGGGGTGGCGGTTATCGTTTCACGGCCGAGGTCGTGCAGGCATGAAGCGGGCCCCGCTTCAGGGTGTAACGGCGCGGATGATCGCGGTGGCCCTGACGGCGTTGGTGATCGCCCAGATCGTGGGATATCTGAGCTTTCGCGGCGCGCGCGAGGATTTCGTGGCGCGTATCGTCACCGACTATATGGCCCAGTCGGTCGCGGCCGTGGATCGGGCGCTCGCGCTGACCGATCCCGCGCGTGCCACAGCCATGGCCGATGCTCTGTCGAGCACGTTCGTGGCCTTCGAGCTGGCCGATGCCGCGCCGGACTGTGACCCGACCGGCGACACCGCGGCCGCTCTGGCCGCAGGCTTCGCGCGACGCCTGGATGTCGCGCCTGCGCGGGTGTCGGTCTGTATCGGCGACGGTCTGGCACCGCCCGCCGGTGGCCAAGCCCATCAAGGCGTGGCTCTGGGCTATGCGCGAGCGCCCGGCCAGTGGCTGATCGTGCATCAGCGTTTGCCGGGCTCGGGCGATCGCTGGGCCCGTCACGCGCTGCGCAACACGCTGATCACACTGGCGATCATGTCGGTACTCGTGGTGCTGGTCAGCCGTCGCTTTACCCGGCCGCTGCGCGAGCTGGCCGGTGCCGCCGAGCGGTTCGGGCGTGGCCAGGCGATCACGCCGGTGGCCGAGCGCGGCGGCACCGAGATCCGCCAGTCCATCGCGGCGTTCAATCGCATGCACGAGCGCATCGACCGATTCGTAGCTGAGCGCAGCCGGATCGTGGCGGCACTGGCCCACGACCTGCGCACGCCGATTACCGCACTGCGGCTGCGGCTGGAGTTTCTGGGCGACGACGACAACACCCGTGCCATGCGCGCCACGCTGGATGATCTGGCCGAGATGTCCGAGGCCACGCTCACGTTCCTGCGCGCGAAAACCGCAGCCGAGGACACCCGCCGCATTGATCTGGCCGCGCTGGTGGACGCCGTGTGCGAGGACTATCGGGCCGGCGAGCGCGCGGTGGTGTTCGAACCCGGCGCCCGGGTCATCGTGACCTGTCGGCCAAGTGCTATTCGCCGGGCGCTGCGCAACGTGATCGACAACGCGCTGGCCTATGGCCAGGTGGCCGATATCGGTCTGACGACACAGGCCGGGCAGGCCGTGATCGAGATCGCCGATCGCGGGCCGGGGATCGCCGTGGCTGATCGCGAACAGGTTTTCGATGCGTTCGTGCGTCTGGAGGCCTCGCGCAGCCGCCAGACTGGCGGCGCCGGCCTGGGGCTTGCAATCGCGCGCTCGGTGATCCGCGGACACGGCGGCGAAATTACCCTAGCCGAGCGCGACGGCGGGGGCCTGCGGGTACGGATGCAGCTGCCGCTGGGCTAATCCTGGCGCTCAGCCTTGCCACGGCAGACGCTGTGTGAGCTAGCCTAAGCCCCATTGACCGACAACGTCTTTAATCAATGACTGATATCAATGACACCGGCGCCCAGCGCTATCCGCATCTGTTTTCCGGCGTGCGCATCGATAGCCTGGAATTGGCCAATCGGTGCGCGGTAGCCCCCATGACGCGCACCAGCGCGGCAGCGGACGGCATCGTGACCGACCAGATCGCCTCTTATTACGGGCGCTACGCGCGCGGCGGCTTCGGGTTGATCATCACCGAGGGCACGTATACCGACACGCGCTACAGCCAGGGCTATTACCAGCAGCCTGGAATCGCGACCGACGCCCAGGCCGCGGCCTGGCGGCCCGTGGTTGATGCGGTCCACGCCGCCGGCGGGGCGATCGTGGCCCAGCTCATGCACGGCGGTGCCCAGAGCCAGTACAACGCCTACGTCGACGAAAACGCGGCCCCGATCGCCCGCGCGCCCTATGGCACCACGGCCACTATCTATCACGGCAACGACGAGCCTTATGCCACGCCCAAGGCGATGACCGGGACCGATATCATCGAGATGATCGACGGTTTCGTGGCCTCCGCCAAGAACGCGATGCAGGCCGGTTTCGACGGCGTCGAGCTGCACGCGGCCAACGGATATCTGTTGGACGAGTTCATCACCGACTACTTCAACACCCGCGACGACGAATACGGCGGGGCGCTGGGCAATCGCCTGCGTGTGATCCGCCAGGTCATCACCGCCGTGCGTGATGCCGTGGGCACGGAGTTCTGTGTCGGTATCCGTCTGTCCCAGATCAAGGTCACCGATTCCGATCATCGCTGGGCCAGCGCAGAAGACGCGGCCACCATCTTCTCGACCGTGGCCGCGGCCGGCGTGAGCTATATCCATGTCACCGGCGCCGGCGCGACCGAGCCGGCATTTTCGGCCGACGGGCCGAGCCTGGCCGAGCTGGCCCACGAACACGGTCAGGTCGCCGTCATCACCAACGGCGGCCTGCACGACGTGGACGCCGCCGAGGCCCAGCTGGCAAGCGGCGGGGCACACGTCGTGGCCCTGGGCCGCGGTGCGCTGGTCAACGCCGACTGGCCGGCCCGCATGGCCCAGGGCCGCGGTCAGATCGATTTTGATCACGAGATGCTCCAGCCGCTGGCGACCCTCGATAATCAGGCCCAGTGGGAGGCCGCTCGCGACGATATCTTTGAGCCGTTGGACACCCACTCGGCGTGAGCAATCGCTTGGTATCCGTACGTTGAGACCGGCGGTGATTCGTGATGCCACCGCGGCTGATCTACCCGCGCTCATGGCGCTGGAACGGGCCGCTTTCGCGGCCGACGCTCAGACTGCGCGCAGCATGCGCTGGCTGGTCGATCGCGCGAATTCACGTTTTCGGGTCATCGAGGCGCCCGGCGGCGTGGGCGCGCTCTCTGGCTACTGCGTGCTGCTGTTTCGACGCGGCAGCCGGGTGGCCCGGCTGTATTCGATCGCTGTGGACAGCGCCGCGCGCGGGCAGGGCATCGGCGCGCGGCTCGTCGCCGATGCGTTGGCGAGCGCCACCAAGCGCGGCGATACCGTCATGCGCGCCGAGGCCCGGATGAGCAATCGCAGCTCTCGCGGGCTGTTCGCGGCCGCCGGTTTTGTGGAAACAGAGCGTCTGGTCGATTATTACCCGGGCCCCGAAGACGGGATACGCCTGAAAAAACAGCTGGAGCGTGACTGATATGGCCGAGCCGATCGTGGTGGTGGAATCCCGCCGGGACTGGATATCCGAATCGGCCCCGGTGCCTATCGTCATGGCCGACGATTATCTGTCGGACCCGGCCTACGCCGCCGATGATCTACGGGTGATCAACCTGTGCCGCTCCATGCGCTACCAAAGCCTGGGCTATTACGTCTCGCTGTTGGCCGAGGCGCGCGGGCATCGTGTGGTGGCCTCGGTGGCCGGCCTGGCGGATCTGTCTAAAAAGATGCTCTACGGCGCCGAGATTCCGGCGCCGGCCGCCGATCTGGCCAGGCTGTCACCGAGCGTGCGGGCCGGGCTGCCGCGCGTTTTCAAGGTGTTTCTGGGCCAGTCACGCCTGCCTGATCTGGCGCCCGTCGCCCGCAAGATATTCGAGCAGCTGGCTGTGCCCCTGTTACAGGTGCATCTGGCCGAGCGCGACGGCGTCCTGCGCGTGGACGAGATCAAGACCGTTAGCGTCAAGACGCTGTCGGCCGAAGAGGCCACCTTCATGGCCGATGCCGTGGCGGGTTATATCAGCCGCGGCTGGCAGACTCGGCGCCAGCGCGAGAGCGCGCGCTTCGACCTGGCTATTCTGGTGAACCCCGACGAGGCACAGCCGCCCTCAGACGAGGCCGCACTTGTGGCCTTCGAGGCCGCCGGGGCCAAGCTGGGACTGGCCACCGAGCGCATCACGCGCCGTGACTTCGCCCGTCTCAACGAGTTCGACGCGCTGTTCATTCGTGAAACCACGAGCGTGGCCGATCACACCTATGCTTTTTCTCGGCGCGCCGAGCAGGAAGGGCTCGTAGTCATCGACGACCCGGTTTCTATCCTGCGCTGTACCAACAAGGTGTATCTGGCCGAGCTGCTGACGCGGCACCAGATTGCTGCTCCCGTGGCGCATATTTTCGGGGAGGAAGAAGTCTCTCGGCTGCCCGGCCTGCTGGGTTTTCCCATGGTGCTCAAGGCCCCCGAAGGGGCGTTTTCCAAGGGCGTGTTCAAGGCCGACAACGCGGCCGAGCTGGCCACCATCGCCAAGCAGCTGTTGGCCGATTCCGAGCTGGCCCTGGCCCAGGAATTCATGCCCACAGAGTTCGATTGGCGTGTGGGCGTGCTGGGCGGTCGTGCGCTGTATGTCTGTCAGTACCTGATGGCCGGCGGCCACTGGCAAATCGTCGATTATGCTGGCGCCGACGGACCGGCCGAGGGCGACTCGCGCACGCTGGCCGTTGCCGATGCGCCGCCGGAGGTCGTGGAAACAGCCCTGGCCGCGGCCGCGCTCATTGGCAACCGGGCTCTACGGCGTGGACATCAAGCAGACGGCCGCCGGGCTCAAGGTGATCGAGATCAACGACAACCCGAGTATCGACGCGACCGTGGAAGACGCCGTGGCGGGTGCGGCGCTCTACGAGGCGATCATGGGCGAGTTTCTGAGCCGGTTGGTGGCGCGCGCCGGCGGTACTGCCCACGTGGACCGGGCGTAAGCCCGGGGCCGGCATGTGGCCTCCCAGCCGGCCATGGTTTCAGCGCCGTGTGGCTTTCGTTATATTCGGGCGTCTAGAGTTCTCGGGCACGTGCGAGCCCGGAATGCCCGTTAGGGCACCAACGATAAAGGCAATAACCAATGCATGAGCGAATCGAGAAAGCCGGTCTACAGATCGGCAAGCCGCTGTACGACGTCATGGAAAAAGCGCTGGACGGCACCGGCGTGTCCTCCGACATCTTCTGGGCCGAGCTGGCCGAGTTGGTCGACACCTTTGCCGACAAGAACGCGGCCCTGCTCAAGCATCGCGTAGATATTCAGGAAACGCTGGATAAGTGGCACCGCGAGCACCGCGGCGACGCCTTCGATTTCAATGCCTACAAGCAACTGCTTGAAGAGCTGGAATATATCGTGCCGGCAGGCGAGGACTATGCGGTCTCGACCGACAACGTCGACCCCGAGATTGCCACCGTTCCGGGCCCGCAGCTGGTGGTGCCTATCACCAACGCGCGTTTTTCGCTAAACGCAGCCAACGCACGCTGGGGCAGTCTGTACGACGCGCTCTACGGTGCGGACATCATTCCCGAGTCCGACGGCGCCGAAAAAGGAACCAGCTACAACCCCAAGCGCGGCGCCAAGGTCGTGGCCTGGGCTGCCCAGTTCCTCGATGAGCATTTTCCGCTGGCCAACGGCTCGCATGCAGACGTCACGGCCTACAAGATTGACGGCGGCAAGCTCGTGATTGCCACGGGCGCCGGCGATACCCAGCTGGCCGATAGCGCGCAGTTCGTGGGCTATCAAGGCGATGCGAGCGCCCCGCATGCCGTACTGCTGGTGCATAACGCGCTGCATGCCGAGATCCAAATCGATGCTCAAAGCCCGATCGGCAAGGATCACGCCGCCGGCGTCAAGGACGTGCTGATGGAGGCCGCCGTGACGGCCATCCAGGACTGCGAGGATTCCGTGGCCGCGGTCGACGCCGAGGACAAGGCGCTGGTCTATGGCAACTGGCTGGGCCTGATGCGCGGCGATCTTGAAGAGCGTATGGAAAAAGGTGGCAAGACCATCACCCGCAAGCTGGCGGATGATCGCGTTTACACCCAGCCCGACGGCGGCGAGATGAGCCTGCCGGGGCGCAGCCTGATGCTGATTCGTAACGTCGGCCACCTGATGACCACGCCGGCCGTGCTCGATAGCCAGGGTAACGAGATTCCGGAAGGCATCCTGGACAGCCTGTGCACGGCCACCATCGCGCTGCACGACTTGAAGCGCAACGGCCCGCACACCAACAGCCGTGCCGGCTCGGTGTATATCGTCAAGCCTAAGATGCACGGCCCGGCTGAGGTGAACTTCACCGTCGAGCTGTTCAAGCACATCGAAAAAGCGATCGGTATGGCGCCGAATACGCTCAAGATGGGCATCATGGACGAAGAGCGGCGCACTTCGATCAACCTCAAGGAATGTATCCGCGAGGCCCGCGAGCGCACGATCTTTATCAACACCGGTTTCCTCGATCGCACCGGCGACGAGATGCATACCTCCATGGAAGCCGGGCCCATGCTGCCCAAGGGCGAGATGAAGGGCTCCAAGTGGCTCAAGGCCTACGAGGACAACAACGTGGATACCGGCTTGGCCGTTGGCCTGCGCGGTCGGGCCCAGATCGGCAAGGGCATGTGGCCGGCGCCCGACAACATGGCCGACATGATGGAGGCCAAGATCGGCCATCCGCGGGCCGGCGCCAACTGTGCCTGGGTGCCGTCGCCGACCGCGGCCACGCTGCACGCGATTCACTATCATCGCTGCGACGTGCTGGATCGCCAGGCCGAGTTGGAGTCCCGCCGCGAGGACTATCTCAACGACCTGCTGACCATTCCGCTGCTCGATCGTGAGCTCTCGGCCGAAGAAAACCAGAAAGAGCTGGATAACAACTGCCAGGGCATCCTGGGGTATGTCGTGCGCTGGGTAGACCAGGGTGTGGGTTGTTCCAAGGTGCCGGACATCACCGACACCCAGCTGATGGAAGACCGTGCGACCTGTCGCATCAGCAGCCAGCACGTCGCAAACTGGCTGCACCACGGCGTCACCGATGAAAACACCGTGCGCGAGACGCTCCAGCGTATGGCCAAGGTGGTTGATCGCCAGAACGAGGGAGATCCCAGCTACACGCCCATGTCGGCGGACTTCGATGCTTCGATCGCCTTCCAGGCGGCCTCCGATTTGATCTTCAAGGGACGTGAGCAGCCCTCGGGCTACACCGAGCCGGTTCTGCATGCCCGTCGGCGAGAGTTGAAAGCCCAGCGCGGGGGCTAACCTAACCCTTGCCGGTTAGCTCGCGGCTTTCCCGGCCGCGAGCGTGTGCTCGAACCGCTATCCGTCTTACGGATAGCGGTTTTTTCATGCCCGCAAATCGCACTATGACGCAGCGGTCCTGGGCCGCCGGGCGCGGCTCCCGAGAGTTCGCCGACCGGGAAGTTGATCTTTTCAGATGCGAGAGCGCTTTGAAAATAATGCGGTTTTACAGGTACATGTATATAGAAGCAATTTATCTCATTTGAAAGTAGTATTGTGCGCGATGCATCGGCGAGAAATAGTCAAACCTCGATCACTCGATTGACTAGAGGGGAGACTCGATGTCGCAGCGTGACAACAACGCCGAGGCCTACTGGCGGGCGAACAAACGGCTACTGGCCAAATTGTTGGTGATCTGGTTCGTGGTGTCTTACGGCTTCGGCATCTTATTGTTCGAACCGCTCAACGCGATTCATATCGGTGGTTATCCGCTGGGCTACTTCTTCGCTCAGCAGGGCGCGATCTATGTCTTTGTATTTCTGATTTTTTTCTACGCGTTTCGCATGAACGCGCTGGATCGCAAATTCGGCGTCGCCGAGAAGGACTGATCGAGCATGAGTACCCAGATGTGGATTTATCTGGCGGTGGGCGGCAGCTTCCTGCTGTATTTCATCATCGCCATCGTCTCGCGCGCCGGCAGCACCGACGACTTCTATCGTGCCGGCGGTAACATCGGTCCCGTGGCCAACGGCATGGCCACGGCTGCCGACTGGATGAGTGCGGCCTCGTTCATTTCCATGGCCGGGCTGATCGCGTTCCTGGGGTATAACGCCTCGCCCTATCTCATGGGCTGGACGGGCGGCTTCGTGCTGCTGGCGCTGCTCCTGGCGCCGTATCTGCGCAAGTTCGGCAGCTTCACCGTGCCGGCATTCATCGGCGAGCGCTACTACTCCAACGTCGCGCGCTCGGTGGCCATTCTCTGTTTGATCGTGGCCTCGGTGACCTATGTCATCGGCCAGATGAAAGGCGTCGGCGTGGCGTTCGGACGTTTTCTGGAGGTGGAATTCGAAACCGGCGTATTCATCGGCATGGCCGTGGTGTTCGTCTACTCCGTGCTGGGCGGCATGAAAGGCATCACCTATACGCAGATTGCCCAGTACATCGTGCTGATCTTTGCCTTCACCGTGCCCGCGGTCTTCATCTCGATCGAGCTGACGGGCATTCCGCTGCCCCAGATCGGTCTCGGTTCGACCATGGCCGACGGTAGCGGCGTCTATCTTCTCGATAAGCTCAACGCCACGATCTCGGATTTAGGCTTCGAGCGATTTACCGATCCGTCGCACTCCAGCGTCAATATCTTCTTGCTCACCCTGTCTTTGATGATCGGCACGGCAGGGCTGCCGCACGTCATCATTCGTTTTTTCACCGTGCGCAAGGTGGCTGATGCCCGTAAGTCGGTGGGCTGGGCGCTGGTCTTCATCGCGATTCTCTACACCACGGCACCGGCCGTGGGTGCCATGGCTCGCCTGAATCTGATGCAGACGGTCCAGACCGGCCCGGTGGGTGAACAATCCAGCAATCTGGCCTATGAAAACCGCCCGCGCTGGTTCAAGACCTGGGAAAACACCGGCCTGCTGGTGTTCGAGGACAAGAACAACGACGGCCTGATCCAGTACTACAACGATGCCAACCCGGACTTTGCCGATCGCGCCCAGGCCATGGGCTGGGAAGGCAACGAAATGACCACCGTGGATCGCGACATCATGGTGCTGGCCAACCCGGAGATCGCGCAGCTGCCCTCATGGGTGATTGCGCTGGTGGCGGCCGGTGGCGTGGCTGCGGCACTGTCTACGGCTGCCGGGCTGCTCTTGGCGATTTCCTCGGCGATATCGCATGACCTGTTAAAAAGCATGCTCATGCCCAACATCTCGGAAAAAGCCGAGCTTCGAGCCGGGCGTATCGCGATGGTCGGTGCCATCCTCGTGGCCGGTTATCTTGGGATCAATCCGCCCGGGTTTGCCGCCGAGGTAGTGGCACTGGCCTTCGGGTTGGCGGCCTCTTCGCTGTTCCCGGTGCTCTTGATGGGCATCTTCTACAAGCGGATGAACCGCGAAGGCGCCATCGCCGGCATGCTGGCCGGCCTGATCGCTACGGTGGGCTATATCTTCGTGTTCAAGGGCATGTTCTTCATCCCGGGCACGAATCTGTACCCCGATACGGCCGAATACTGGCTGATGGGCATTCAGCCCGAGTCGTTTGGTGCCATCGGTGCAGCCATCAACTTCATCGTGGCCTTTGCCGTAGCCGCCATCACCCCGGCGCCGTCGGCGCGGGTTCAGCAGATGGTCGAGGATATCCGCGTGCCGGGTGCCCTGAAAGACGCCTAATCGGTTGGTGAGACCATGACGCGAGGCCCTGCTCTTCGAGCGGGGCCTTTTTATTTGTGAATTCCTGTTGAAGGCTATCGGCAGATTTGGCTGATAGCGCGTCAGTAGTCGCGGCGGCGATAAACCGTGACGGCGCCATTACCTCGTCAGTACGTGAGGATGCACAGAGGTAATATCGGCAGTGGTGCCGGATTTTCTGCGCATGAATCATCAAGAATGCGTCTGCAAGCGCAACGCCGAAGAAATCTTGTCTCGGTTTAAGCCAGGCGGTGCGCGAGCACCCAAGCCCAGAAGACACCCGCCAACAAAAAAGCCCCGCTCAGACGAGCAGGGCTCTGGCCGCCGGCTACAGCGTTGGCGGGCCTAGGGCCTGTTGAGGTTTCATCCGAGCGCCGCGTTGGCGTCAGCAAATCGTGTCCTGCAAGGCGCGAGTCGCCGCATCGTGGCGAGCCACGA
>DCKU01000151.1 GCA_002320455.1 Salinisphaera sp. UBA1666 | reverse complement strand
GCCGCAAAACAGCGCTTGGCGCGGACTCGTATGAAACCTCAAAACGCCCTAGTCTCTAGGGCCCATGTCGCCTCGAATGACCCATGCCTGTTCCAAGTGCCGCAGAGACTGTTCGTGCGCTATCGTTAAGTCCGCACCCAGAGGGCGGACATTATCGACAGACCTATTGCGCTGATGAGGCCATTGCCGATGATGCGCTGCCGGCCCGCTACGACGGGGCCCGTGCCCACGCCACGGCGATTTATTTCTTGCTGGCCGCCGGGGAGGTATCGCATCTGCACCGGCTGGCCTCCGACGAGGTCTGGCATTTCTATCGCGGCACATCGCTTGTCGTGCACGTACTGGCACCCGACGGTAGGCACGTCGCCCATCGGCTGGGTCACAACACAACCCACGGTGAGGTCTGTCAGCTCGTCGTGCCGCGCGGGCACTGGTTCGGCGCCGAGCTGGCCGCACCTGACGGCTACGCTCTCGTCGGCAACACCGTGGCGCCGGGCTTTGATTTCGCCGATTTCGAGCTGGCTCGCGCGGATGATCTTGCGGCGGCGTTCCCGCAGCACGCCGAGCTGATTCAGCGCTTGAGCGCGCGCTGACATGGCCGCGCGCAAGACTGCATCCCGGTCGAACCAGTCCCGTTTTGCCGAGCGGTGGGTCGCCGGGGCGGTAGCCAGTGTCGTGGCGTCCACGGCCGCGGCTGCACTGGTCGTGTTCGATGTCGCCCCTAATTTCCGTCCCCTCGTCTGGCTGTCGGCCTGGACCGGGCACTCGTTGATCGGCGCTGTTTTATTGCACGCCGTCGTGGGTATTGCCGTACTGCCGACCGTGTTTGCCGCAGCCATGCCCCGGATGCGAACCCGGCGTGCGATCACCCGCGGACTATGGTTTGGCGCCGCACTGGGGTGGCTGTCGTTGTTCGGTGTACTGCCGCTGCTGGGCGTCGGGCTGTTTGGTCTAGTACTGGGGTGGCCGATAGCGCTGGCGGTGTGTTTCGTGCAGGCGCTCTACGGCGTCACGCTGGCGCTGATGATGCGCTGAGACAGGCGATAACGGCGCACAAAAAAAGACGACACGGCTGCCCGTGTCGTCTTGAAGACGTCGCGCGTTTAGTTGGCGACTTTAGGCTGCGTCGCGCTGCTGTTCGTCGTTTTGTCGATCGACCAGCGCCTGGATCATGTCCAGCAGGATATGCGCGCTTTCGGTCTGGTAGGCGTCTGTTTCTTTGTCGCCGCGGGTGCCCGGCGTCTGCGTGGGCAGGGCGTCGCCGGTGTCGCTCACACCGTTATCAGCAGCCTCTTCGGCGTCCTGGGCATCCTCAAACGCCTTGTAGTCCTTGAAAGGCGCCTTGCCCTTGGCTTTGCGATGCGTGTTGGCCAACGCCAACAGCTGGTCGCGCAGCGCTTTCTGCTCGGCGCGACGCGTATCGATGTTTAGCGAGACGGTGTCTTTCTCCGACTGCTGGCGGGCCAGGCGAATTCGCTTGACCAGATACTGAAAATCGGCGTCGTCTTTCACACGCGCGGCGTGGTCCTGCTTGACCTCCGCCAGAACGTTATTGATGGCTTCCGACTGCGGATAGGCCGTCGGCGGAATCGTGTCGTAGGGCAGGGCGTTCGGCAGGGCCGACTCGCCGATCTTGTCGGGGTCGACCGCCGATGGATAAGCCACGTCGGGCTGGACGCCGCGCTCTTGCGTGGACTTGCCGGACACGCGATAGAACTTGGCTTCGGTGAGCTTGAGCTGGCCTTCTGAAAGCGGCAGCAGGGTCTGAACCGTGCCCTTGCCGAAGGTGTCACTCCCAAGCACCAGCGCGCGACCGTAATCCTGGAGGGCTCCGGCCACGATTTCAGAGGCCGAGGCCGACAGCCGGTTGGTCATCACCGCGAGCGGGCCGCCATAGACGGCGCCATTGTTACGATCACCCAACACCTGAATATTGCCCTCGGCATCGCGGATCTGGACGCCTGGGGCCGAATCCATGAACAGGCCGATCAGCTGCATGGCTTCGCCGAGCGCGCCGCCGCCGTTGTTGCGCAGATCCAGAACGATGCCTTCTACGTTCTGTTTCTTGAGTTTTTTGAGCTGCTTCTCGACGTCGTCTGCCGTGCCGTTATAAAACGACGGCAGATTGACGACGCCGATGTCGTGACTCTTACCGTTCTGCTCCAGCTCGATGACCTTGGAGCTGGCGGCCTGATCCTTGAGCTCGATCTTGTCGCGCTGCAGCACCACGGTCTTGGTGGGCCCGGTGTCCTGCGGCTGGACCTGCAGGCGCACGGTGGAACCTTTCTTGCCACGAATGAGCTCGACGGTTTCATCCAGGCGCATGCCGATCACGTCCGTAAACTCGCCCGAATCACCCTGGCCGACGGCGATGATGCGATCGGTGGGCTTGAGCTTGCCGGACTTGGCGGCCGGGCCGCCGGGAATCAGGCGTACCAGTTCGGCATAGCCGTTTTTCGAACGCAGCTCGGCGCCGATGCCCTGCAGCGACAGGTTCATGTCGATCGAGAAATCCTCGTAGCGACGCGGCGAGAAATAATCGGTGTGCGGATCGTAGCTGTGGGTGTAGGCGTCCATATAGACCGAGAACGCGTCAACCGCCTCGGCCTGGCGCAGCTGCTTGAGCTCGTTGGTATAGCGCTGGGTCAGACGTTTCTCGATCTCTTCGGGGGCCACGTCCGACAGCCGCAGGTCGATGACCTGGTTTTCGAGCTGTTTGCTCCAGAGCCGCTCACGCGCCTTGGCACCGTCCGGCCAGGGCGCATTCTCCCGGTCGACGGTGAAGCGGTCGTCATCGGTCAGATCCAGGCTGTCCAGCCCTTTCTTGATGCGCGCCAGCGCCCACTGGTCGATCTGGATACGCCGCTTCTGATAGGTGTTGAACACATCGAAAGCCGCGGTGAGATCACCGCTCTTGAGCTGGTCATCCAGCGTCTTGGCGTATTTGTCGCGCAGGCGCTCGATGTCGGAGGCCAGGAACACGCTGTGCGTGCCGTCCAGATCATCGAGATAGGCGTTCAAGAATTCGCCCGAGAATTCGTCACCCAGCGCAATCTTGTTGTAGTGATTGTGCTGAAGCTCGCGCACGATCTCTTTGTCGATCTTGTCCTCGTTATCGGCCGGTGTCAGCGGCGTATAGCCCTTGGCCGGGCCGGCGCCGGCGTCAGGGACCGGCTGCGGCTGGGTCTCGGAATCCGAAGCCGCGCAACCGGTCTGCGTGAACAGCGCGGTGAACAGGGTCAGTGTCAGGACGATTTTGTGCATGAAATCCTTCGATGGTCTCGCGTGCCCGAGGCAGCCGGCCTGCGACATCGAGCCACGCTTCTGATCAAGCGCGGCGCGCGGGCTCTGGGCCAGCGCCAACGATACAGGAATGTATCTGTCGGCAATAACTCAGACAGATACGGTGGCCCGGGCGTGTTTTCAACAGATCCAGGATCTGTTGCGGTTTCATACGCGAGCGGCCTCGGGCGGTCCGCCGTTGCCCAGACGAAAAAACGTCAGCTCGTGCTTGTTGGCGGACAGGTGGGCCAGGCGGGCGCCCGGTATCGCGTAGAACGCAGCGATGAGACCCGGATCGACCGTGCCCTGGCACTTTACCGTCAGAATGATGTTGGCGTTCGGTGCGGCCTCGGACCAGTAGCGGGCCAGGGCCAGCAGCCGGTCCGGGTAGGCGATCAGGTCCGAACAGATCCACTCGCAGGCGCCCACGTCGTCGACACCCACACCAAACGCGTCGCCGACGCGGGTCGTCACGTTCGGCCGGCCGGCGATGGCCGGGGCCAGGTCCGCCCGATCGACGGCAATGACGGTCGCGCCCAGCTCGGCCAGCACCCAGGTCCAGCCGCCCGGCGCTGCACCCAGATCAAGACACTGGTTACCGGGGCCGGGCCAGGTGCGGGCCAGCGTCAAGGCCTCCCAGAGCTTGAGATAAGCCCGGTTCGGCGGGCCGTGGCGGTCCTCGACGAACACGGCCTGCCCATCGGCAAAAGCGCGGCTACACACGGGCGAGACGATCATGCGATCCCGAGCTACGAGCGACCAGGCGCCCAGCGGCGCGGTGGGGGGTAGGCTCGGAAACACGAGCGGGCGAAAGCGGATCGTGGGCAACTTGTCGGCGATGAGCCCGGCGCGCCGAAAATGATCCGCGTGGTGGCCGTGCCAGTTGCGCTGGATGGCTTTCAGGCGCTTGGCCGCCGAGCCAATCGAGGCCACCGGATATTCGGCCGGTGCGAGCCAGCTGTTGTCGGCCCAGGCCGCCACGCCCGGTACACCGCGGGCGTGTACCCGGTCGCCTTCGACCGCGGTGACGCGACTGCCGCGATGCTCCAGCTCGTCGATCAGCGCGCGCTGGTGCGCACGGCCCACGATATGCACCGTGTCGTAATCGATCGGCAGGGCGTCGCCGTGGTCGTCAAATGTCATGCTCGGACGGGCCGGCTTATGTGAAAAACAAAAGTCGAACGGCCGGCGCGACGAGAATCAGCGCCAGGATACGGGCAAACGTCGCCTGGTCGATCTTGTAATGCAGACGATGCCCGGCATAGGCGCCCAGAATCACCGCTGGCAGACAAGCCGCTGCCAGCCAGCCGGCGGTGCCGCCCAGAAGCCCCAGATGGGCATAAGTGATGACCTGAACGGTGGACGCCACCAGAAACGCCATGGTCAGAATCGCGCGGGCGCTCTTCTTGGGATAGCGCAGGCTGACATAGATCAAGAGCGGCACCGGGGAAACCCCGACCGCGCCAGCGATGGTGCCGGCAAAGACCGAACAGACGCCCAAGCCGGTGATATCGGCCGCACCCAGCCTGGGGGCGGTCATCGGCGTGGGCGTGTTGAACAGGTTGAGGGCGACGTAGCACAGAATGACGAAGCCCAGCCCCCGCTGCAGCAGATCCACCGGTAACACGGTCAGAAGCTGGGCGCCGGCCACCATGCCGACCGACATGCCCACGGCCGCGATGGGCCCGCGCTTCCAGTCGAATTCGCGGCCGGCCAGTGCCGTCATGACCACGTTGGCCGTTAGCCCGATGACGGCCACCACCGGAATCACGTCGCGAAACGGATAGAACAGAACCAAGAAGCTGGCCGTGAGCGTGCCGCTGCCAAAGCCTGTCAGCCCCTGGGAAGTGGCACCGATCAGCGCGGCGATGTTGTAGATCAGAATCTGCACGAACCCGTCCGGCCGGCCTGAAAGGCCGCACATGGTAGCCCAACTTTTTCGCCGAGGGCTCGCAAGATACGCCCCGGCGCGCCAGACTGTGACCGGCACTTAGAAACCCGACCTGTCTTGTCGCCCCGCGCCACGCTGAATCGTTTTGTCGCACTGGATCGGTTTGCCGATACGATCCGTATTCTCCTCGCGCTATCGGCGGTCACGCTCTATACGGCGGTTACCGATCACAACGACCAGCTCATTCCGTTGATGCTGGGTGTCATCGCAGCCGGCATCGCCGAAACCGACGATTCCTGGCGGGCCCGAGCGCGTGCGCTGACGCTTACGCTGGCCTGTTTTTCGACCGCCGCGCTGACGGTCGAGCTGCTGGTCGAGCGCGAGGTTTTGTTTGCCCCCGCTCTGGCGCTGGGCAGCTTCGGGCTGGTGATGCTGGGCGCGGCCAGCGTGCGCTACGCGACGATCGGCCGGGCCACGCTGTTGCTGGCGATCTACACCATGATTGGTGTGTCGCAGCATACGGGCCCGGCTCGGGCCTTTTGGGTCGAGCCGGCGCTGCTGGTGGCCGGGGCCGGCGGTTACGGCTTGCTGGCGCTGGCCTGGCAGGCGATTTTCGTGCATCGGCCGGTACGCCAGTCGCTGGCCCGTCTGTACGACGCCCTGTCGGCTTATCTCGCGGCCAAGGCCGCACTGTTCGAGCCCTCAGGCGAGCTCGATGTGGCCGCCCGCCGGGCCGGCCTGGCGCATGAGAACGCGCGCGTCGTCGCTGCGCTCAACGACACCCGCCTGGCGCTGATCGACCGGCTGTCGGGCCGGCGTTCACGCTCGGCCATGCAAGCCAATCTGCAGTTCTACCTGGCGGCCCAAGACATTCACGAGCGGGCCAGTTCTGCGCATTACCCGTACCAGCGCCTACGGGATACGTTTTTTCACAGCGACGTCATGTTTCGCGCCCAGCGCCTGTTGCACGCGATCGGCGGCGGCCTGACCGATCGCGCGGCGAGCCTGCGCTACGGCCAAGCCCCGGCCGCCGGCGCCTCGATGCGTGCCCGCCACGACGAACTGGTCGCGGCCATCGACTACTGGCACGCCCATCAGAAGAGTCTGCCGCGCGGCACGGGGGATGCCGAGGCGCTGGCTGCCGCGCGGGATATCGCCACTAACCTGCATGCCCTGATCGATCGCGTGGCCGACGACGGCCCGGCGCGGCAAGACGCCGATACGGCCGAACTGGCCGACCCACAGCCGGACTCGGCGCTGGAGGCGGGGCGGCGCATCTTGGCCGCGCTGACGCCGGCCTCGGCGCGATTTCGGCATGCCTTACGTCTATCGATAGCGCTGCTGGCCGGCTACGGCCTGTTTCTGGCGATCCATCCGGCCCAGGGCTACTGGATTCTGCTGACCACGCTGCTGGTTTGTCAGCCCGACTACGCAGCCACCCGCAAGCGGCTGGTCCAGCGTATCGGGGGCACGCTGGCCGGCCTGGTCGTGGGCTGGGCGCTACTGCGGTTATTTCCCGTGCCAGAGATGCAGTTCGGCCTGATCGTGGTGAGTGGGGCGGTATTTTTCGCGACCCGGTTCCGTCGCTATTTCGTCGCCGCAGCGGCCATCAGTGTGCTCGTACTGTTGTCGTTCGAGCAGGTCGGCAGCGGCTATGATCTGATCCTGCCGCGGCTGGTCGACACGTTGATCGGCGGCGGGCTGGCCGCGCTGGTCATGCTGTTCGTATGGCCGGATTGGCGTGAGCGAGAGCTACACCATCGGCTGGCCGAGGCGCTGCGCGCCCACGGCGCTTACCTGCGGGCGCTGCATGTGCAATATATCGAGTCCGGCCGGGCCGACGATCTCGCTTATCGCGTGGCCCGGCGCGCCTCACACAACGCCGAGGCCAGTCTGGCCTCGCATGTGGCCACCGCGCTGGCCGACGCGCACGGCGACCGCGCCGATAACCGCTGCGCGCTCGAAGTGCTGGCTACCTCTCAGACGATGATCGGGCATCTATCGGCACTGGGCGCGCACCGCCAGCGCCTGGCCGGCGCCACGCCCGAGCAGGACACGCTCACACGCGCTATCGAGCACATCGCCGACGCCTGGGAGCACATGGGCGATGCCCTGATCCGCGGCGACGATATCAGCACCAACACCCGCGAAGCCGCGTTGTACTACGACGCGGTGGCCCGGCTGGCCGACGCGCCCGCGGCCGAGCCGGCCGTCCGTCGCCTGGCTTATCTGCTGACCCGTCTGTTCGACGAGCTGGCGGTGCTGCGAGACCTCAGTCAGCGTCTGACGGCCGGCCCCTCGAACCCGAACGCGGCGTGACACGACTTTTGTGTCGTATTTCATCGGCCAGCAGATGAATGAAGTGTTCTTCCAGCCCGCTAGCGCGACACCAGGCGGCCAGCCGTTGGCCGACCAGGCCGCGATAGTAAGTCGCCAGGCCACCGCCAAAGAAAAGCACGCTGCCGATAACGAACAGCGCGGCGGCAAACCGTGTGATCGTGGGTTCAGCTGCGCCGTGCAGATGCCACAGATAAGGCACCGAGGCCGCCGCAAACAACGCCGAGCCGATCAGGAACAAAGCCACGGTCACGTTGAACAGCTGCATATAGAGCAGCGACGGCGCCTCGACAACCTGCAATACGTTGACTAGCCCACCCACGACGAACGCCAGCGAGCCGATAATGAAACACCAGGCCCCGGCCGCGACCCATTCCAGGCTTGGCAGAAAACACAATGAGCCGATCACGAAGGCGATCGTACCTAGCACATAGGCCCAGGCCGCCAGGCGTTCGATGATGTCGGCACCGCTATGGGTCGGATACGCGCGCCAGTACTGATGGACTTCGAGCAGATCGTGGCCCGTGACCAGCAGGTAAGCGATAGAGCCGGCAAAGAACAGCCAGTCGCCCACCGCTAGATAGTCGGCCAGAGCCGGGAAAAAGAACACGCTGCCGGCAATGAACAACAGTCCGCCGAGCTTGTAGCAATACGCGTTGAGCGTGGCCCAGACGTGATTCCCGTCATCGGCGTGCCGGCGAGAGCCGGGTCGGGCCAGGCGCGGACGGTGCGTGACGAGATGCGGCATAGCGATAGGGCAGGCGTCGGGAGAACAAGGCCCGGTGGCGGGCTTGCGCGGCCTGTGGGCGGGCCGAATAGACTGGCGATGAGAGCCGCGGCCTTGCCGGCGGCCAAAAAGAAGCAGAATTGGCGCTCCCTAGGGGACTCGAACCCCTGTTTTCGCCGTGAGAGGGCGACGTCCTAGACCGCTAGACGAAGGGAGCAGCATCAATGCAGGCCATACATGGTAATCCGAACCTCGGCCCTGCTCAATAAAAAATGCCTTCTAGGCCTTGGGTGGCTAACCGATAGAGAATGACCCCGCCATAGACTAGGCCGATGGCGATCAGGATCAGCGTGACCGTGCGCGGGCCCTGCTGAACCGGCTCCGGCTCACCACGCATCCGCCGCCGGAAGCGCTGATAGCGCGAGCGCACGCCGAGCACGATCATCACCAGCAGGCCGCCCCAGAATAAGAACTTGAGCATCTATTAATCCGGCACCCAAACAGCTGAACGATCAGCTGTTTTCAACGCCACTGAAAAAGAATGCCGGCACATGTCCGTCATTCTTTCCAATGGCTTCGCGGCCTACGGCCGCGGCAAGCATGTTGACACATGCTTTCGCTATTAACCCGGCATGAAAGTATTTCCATGCCGGGTCAATAAAGCCCGAACGACGGGTTCATCAAGCGCTGGATGAACACGCTGGCCAGGCGCGGCTCCATGACCAGCGCGAAGACCACGCCGAAGGCCGCACCCCATAGATGTGCGCTGTGGTTGATGTGGTCGTGGCCCAGACGTCCGGCGTAGAGCCCGTAGGCCAGAAACGCCGCGGCGTAGACGATGGCCGGCACGGGGATCACGAACACATAGATCGTGGTCCAGGGCGCCAGCAGAATGAACGCGAACAACACCGCCGAGACCGCGCCGGACGCCCCCAGGCTGCGATAACGGCTGTCGTCCCAGTGACGCATCACGCTGGGCGCCACCGAAACCACGGCAGCGCCCAGATAGAACAGCGCGAAACCCACCATGCCGATATAGCGCTCGAAAAACGGCTCGACCGCCCGCCCGAAGAAGAACAGCGTGATCATGTTGAACGCCAGGTGCGCGCCGTCGGCGTGGACGAAGGCGTTGGTCACCAGCCGATCGTACTGGCCGCCCCTGAGCCCGGGCGGCCAGAGCAGCAGTCGCTCGAGCAGCGAGGCGTTTGAGAAGCAAGTGATCGAGACCGCACAGGTCACGGCAATGAGCAGAACGGTAATCAGCATCGAGGCAGGTGTCGTTGTAAGAAAAAAGGCTTACGCGTCGTGCTGGATCACGAGTGCGGCGTGGTCGAATGCCAGATGCCCAGCGATGTCGGCCACCTCGGAGATGGGCTTGGCATAACACCAGGCGGCATCGTCGAGCTGATCGCCGTCGATATGGATGTGGTAGTAGGTCGCATCCCCTTTGAACGGGCAGTGCGTGGTGGTCTCAGAGACCACGAGCGTGTCCGCGGCGACATCGTCCATGGGGATATACAGTCGATCGGGATAGCCCGTCTCGGTTAGGCAGCGGGCGCGCTGGGTCTCGGCGATCCACTGATCGCCCCAGTGCACGCGCACGGTGCCGGAGGCCTTGGAAAGACGAATTCGGTCGGTCTCGGACATGACGTTGAGAGCTTTGGCGGCGAGCATTGGCGCCCAGACTAACCGTATTGTCCGTTCTGCGTCGCCTGTTGTGCCCCGCCGGGATTTCGACGCACTATCCCGGGGTGTTGTAGCAACCCGATGGGCCAACGCCGTGGATTTCTTTTTCAACGATCCCGATGCCGTAGTCGACGATACGCTGGCCGGGCTGGCCCGGTACGCGCCGATCACGCTCACGGCGCGCGATTCGGCGTTTCGTATCGCCGTGGATGCTCACTGGGAGCCGGACGCCTCTAGGGTGGCCGTCATCTCCGGCGGCGGCGCCGGTCACGAGCCGTCGCACGCCGGTTTTGTCGGCGCCGGCATGTTGACGGCGGCCGTCTCGGGAGATCTATTCACCTCGCCCAGCGTCGAGGCCGTGCTGGCGGCGATCCGAGCCGTGACCGGCCCGGCGGGCGCACTGTTGGTGATCAAGAACTACACCGGCGACCGTCTGAACTTTGGCCTGGCCGCCGAGCGCGCCCGCGGTGAAGGCTATGCCGTGGATACGGTGCTGGTGGCTGACGATATCTCGCTGCCGGAGCGCGTCGCGCCCCGCGGGCTGGCCGGAACCGTGCTCGTTCACAAGATCGCCGGCCATGTGGCAGCCACCGGCGCGTCGCTAGCAGACGTGCACGAGGCCGCGCAGGCCGCCGCCGGCGCCATGGCCTCGATCGGCCTGTCGCTGTCCAGTGCGACGTTGCCGGGCAGCCAGCGCGCCGCGCGCAGCCCGGAGCTGGGACTTGGGATTCACAACGAACCCGGCGTGCGCGAAGTCGCCCCGAACGATGCGCGTGACGCCGTGTCCCTGGCACTTGCGCCGCTGCTGGCGCATGTGGCCGCCGGCGACACGCCCGACGGCCCCTGGGCGCTGCTGGTCAACAACATGGGCGGCTGCTCGACGCAGGAGATGAGCGTGCTTTTGGATGCGGTGGTCGAGCAGCTCGGCGCAGGCCGTGCCGAGATCGTGGTGGCGCCGTCGCCCCTGATGAGCTCGATGAACATGCACGGGTTTTCGCTCACGCTACTGGCGTTGAATACGGCGCGTCGCGAGGGGTTGCTGAGCGACGTGGCCGCCGCGGGCTGGCCCGGGGCCTATGTCTTGCGCGAATCCGAAACCCTTGAGCTGGACCACCCAGCCCCAGAGACCGATGTCGGCGTACGCAGCCCGGCGATCGAAGACCGGATCGCGGCTGTCTGTCAGGCGTTGATTACTGATCGCGCCCGCCTGGATGATCTGGATGCCGCTAGCGGCGACGGCGATACCGGCACCGCGTTCGCCCGCGGGGCGAAGGCCATCGAGACCGCCCGGAGCCAGGCGCGCTTGTCCAGCGGCGAGCCAGCCCGGCTGGCCGGCGAGATCGGTGATCTGCTGGCGCGTGAGATGGGCGGCTCCTCCGGCGTACTGCTCTCGATTCTGGCCACGGCCGCCGGCAATGCCCTGGCCGAGGGCGAGAATCTGGCCGCCGCCCTGAAAGCCGGTGCAGCGCGCATGCAGCATCACGGCGGGGCCAGCCCCGGTGATCGCACGCTTCTGGATGCGCTGCTGCCCGCGATCGAGGCTCTAGCCGAGCACGGAACAGGCCGCGACGGCTGGGCCCGGGCGGCCCGTGCGGCCGCCGACGGGGCACAAGCAACCGCCGATATGACCCATGCCGGTGCCGGCCGTGCGGCCTATGTACGCGCCGATGCCCTCGCGGGCCAGGTCGATCCGGGGGCTGCCGCCATCGCCTGTGTTTTCGGTGCGCTGGCTGAGCCCGGCGGTTCGATAAACTAGCGCGTCGATCCCACCGAACAAGCTCGCCCGTGACCCCTACCGCACCATCCAACCGCCGACTCTGCCTGCTGGCCACCGGCGGCACGATCGAAAAGACCTACGACGCCCACGAAGGCCGTCTGGTGCTGGGCGAGCCCATCATCGAAACGCTGGTGGCGGCGCTGTGTCATCCCGATATCACGATCGATATCGAGCGGCTGATGGCGGTGGACTCGCTGGATATGCAGGCCGATGAGCGTGCCGCCGTAACGCGGCGGGTGCGTGAACTCGACGCCAGCGGCGCTTACGACGGCATCCTCATAACCCACGGCACCGATACGCTGGCCACCACGGCTAGAGCGATTGCCACAGACCTCCCCCGACCGGGCCGGCCAATCATCCTGACCGGTGCCATGCGGCCGTATCGCGTGGCCGACAGCGACGCGGCCCAGAATCTCGCGCAGGCCATCATGGCGGCGCGCCTGGTTGCGCCCGGGGTGTATGGCGTGCTGCACGGCCGTGTCATCGAAGCAAGCCGGCTACAAAAAGACTACGAGCGGCTGACGTTCATCGAATCTTTGAGTGTTGAATGCAACTAATTCGGTCGTGCACGATCTAACCCGGACATTTTATCGATCAGCTGATCGTTTTTTTCGGAGACCGACCCATGCAAACCCGCGATCTAACCGACAACGTCTGTGTCATCACCGGTGCCTCCAGCGGCATTGGCGAAGCCACTGCCCGTGCGTTGGTGGCAGAAAACGCACACGTCGTACTCGTTGCCCGAAGTGCGGACAAAATCGAGGCGCTGGCCGAAGAGCCAGGGGCTGTTGCCGTTTTGCACGAGTCCGCGCCAAGCGCTGTTTTGCGGCAAGACGAGACGTAGCCCGCGCCGCGCAGTCATAGTCGCGCAGTGGGCTAGAACGCTGGATTGCCGACGTGTCGTTAA
>DCKU01000008.1:780-5769 GCA_002320455.1 Salinisphaera sp. UBA1666 | reverse complement strand
CCCGCAACGCCGCATGGCGCGTCCAGAGCGGGCAACCCGCTAGGGTCGGCGGCCAAGCCCCGGCAACCCTGCGTTATCGCTCACTTACGTGGAACAACCACGCCGCGCTCGCGATGCCTTGTCTTGCCGCGGCTTAACCGCCGATGCGCCGTCTTATCTTATGGCGACGCGCCCTAACGCATCGCATCCCGAAAATCGCCCAGCTCGCGCAGCACGCTCGTGGCGAATGCCCCGCTGTCGAGACAGAACGAGACCGTACAATCGTTGCCCTCGGGCGTAATCGACAAGTCAGCCACCGGGAGGACCAGCGCGCGTCGCTCGGCGTCGACGCGGGCCGCAGCCAGCCCGTCAAGCAGATCCGAATAAGCCGCACTGACCGCGGCCTCATACGCGGCAGCGCGCCCGCCCGGCACCACGCTACGCGGGCCCAGCCGTCCCGGCATTAGCCCTGTTGGACTGATATCACCCGCAGCAAGACGCTCGGCTAGCCTTGCCTCGGTTTCCTCGGTGTCGTCGACGGCAAATACGCTGTTGCTGCCGGCCAGCATGAAGACGTCGCCGCCGACGGCGTTTCGCCAGCAGCCGTCGGCAACACGTGCCGACAGGACCTCATTGAATAGAAAAGAGCGCGCTGCCGACAGCGCAATGCTGCGCTTGTTGCGCGCCAGTCGGGCACCGGCAAACAGCTCGCGAGCCATTTCTACGTTGGTACCGCCTCGCCCAAAGCGCTGCTCGCCGAAATAGTTGGGTACGCCCTCGCGCGCGACACGTTCTATCTCGCCCGCCGCGGCCTGAACGCCATCGACACCGAGATCACGCAGCCGGATCGTGAAACGATTGGCGGCGTGAGCCCCGCGTTTGAGCTTGCGTGTATGCCGCCGCGCGCTGTGCACACACAGCTCTTGGCTGTTCGAGAATATCGGCAGCCCCGACTTGATCGGCCACGGCATCGACACCCACTGATACGTCGTTGCGTGGCGGTCCTTCATCCCGGCAAAACCGATCTGTCGCGGGCTCACGCCGCAATCACGCCCCAGCCGCTCAATCGCCTGATGTGTCGTCAGGCCGGTTTTTTCGATCCACAGCCAGAGATGCTCGCCGGCATCCGCCAGCGCGTGTTGCATGATCTCTTCGACGACGAAATCCGTGGCTTCGACCCGGAAACGTCCGCTGGCCACGGCGGACGCGGTGCGCGCCATGCGAGAAACATCGACAACGATCGGCTCGTTACCCACGCGAAGTCAGACCGCTCAGTTTGATGCCGGATCGGCCGGTGTTCGACGCTGCGACCCGTTCTCGGGTTGTGCGCCATCAGGCACGGTGAGAAAGAAGGTCTCGCCGGGTTTGACCATGCCCATTTCTTCGCGTGCCCGTGCTTCGGCTGCCCCGTCGCCGGCTTTCAGGTCATCGACTTCGGCTTGCATAGCCTGGTTGCGCTCGCGGGCCTTGGCGTTGGCCGCTGCCAGCGCGTCTCGGCGTTTTTCGATGCGGTGGCGCTCGGCAAAGCTGCCTTCGCCTATCCACAGACGATACTGCAGCCCTAGAAAGACCAGAATGAGCGTGACCAACGCGGCACGAAAGAGCCAGCGTCGATCGATCCATGGTCGCGACGCGGGCGAAGACACCCGGCCCGACCGTTGGGACGAATCACGCCGGCTCGAACGCTCCGGGCCACCATCTCTTACCATGAGACGTGGCCCAGCGTTGGCGAAACAGACGGCCGAGACACTCCGGTTCTCGGTTAGATCGAGACGTTAAACGCTTTCTTGCCCGGATAGACCGCGCGGCTACCCAGCTCGGCCTCGATCATGAGCAAACGGTTGTACTTGGCAATTCGGTCCGAGCGCGACAACGAGCCGGTTTTGATCTGCGTGGCTGCCGTAGCCACCGCTAGATCCGCGATGGTCGAATCTTCGGTTTCGCCTGAGCGATGCGATACCACGGCCGTGTAGTCGGCGCGGGTGGCCACGTCGATGGCGCGCAGCGTTTCCGTCAGCGTACCGATCTGGTTCGGCTTGATGAGAATCGAGTTGGCGATGCCCTGTTCGATGCCTTTCTGCAGGATGCGCGTGTTGGTCACGAACAGATCATCGCCCACCAGCTGAATCTTGTCGCCCAGGCGTTCGGTCAGCAGTGCCCAGCCGTCCCAGTCGTCCTCGGCCATGCCGTCTTCGATGGTGATAATCGGATACTGATCGACAAGGCCCGCCAGATAGTCCACAAAGCCCTTGGCGTCGTAGTCCTTGTTCTCGCCGGCCAGGCGATACGTACCGTTTTCGTAGAACTCCGTACTAGCCGCGTCGATACCCAGAAAGACTTCTTCACCGGGCTTGTAGCCCGCACGATCGATGGCCTCGACCAGCGTTTCCAGAGCCGCAGCGTTGGACGGCAGATCCGGCGCAAAGCCGCCTTCATCGCCGACCGCTGTCGACATGCCGCGCTCGCCCAGCAGCTTCTTGAGATGTTGAAAAATCTCGGCCCCGCAACGCAGGGCGTCGGAAAAGTTGGCCACGCCCGCGGGCACGATCATGAACTCCTGGATATCCACGTTGTTCGAGGCGTGCTCGCCGCCGTTGATGACGTTCATCATCGGTACGGGCAGTTGTACGGCATCATCGTGACCGAGGAACGCGTACAGACCCTTCTTGGCGTCGTTAGCGGCGGCATGCGCTGCGGCCAGTGAGACGCCCAGCAAGGCGTTGGCGCCCAGGCGGCCCTTATTATCGGTGCCGTCCAACTCGATCAGCATCTTGTCGAGGCCGGCTTGATCGTCGGCTTCAAAGCCCTTGATCTTCTTCGCGATTTCGCCGTTGACGTTGGCCACCGCCCGGGTCACGCCCTTGCCCAGGAAACGACTGGCTTCGCCGTCGCGTAGCTCGACGGCCTCCAGGCTGCCGGTCGAGGCGCCGGAGGGCACCATGGCTGTGCCGGTTGCCCCGCTATCGAGCTCGATACGCACGGCCACGGTCGGATTGCCGCGCGAGTCGATGACCTGGTAACCGCGAGTGCTGGAGATCTTGGACATAGGCTGCAAGGAGTTGGATCGTTGATGAAATAAGCATAGGCCCCGTCGCCTAGCGACGAGCACCCGAGAATTCGACTATTTAAGACTATCTTCCAGGAACGGCTGCTTCTTGACCACCGTATCAAGGGCGACCAGCGTTTCCACGAACTCGCGCATATGCTTAAGCGGCAGCGCGTTGGGCCCGTCACACAGCGCAGCATCCGGATCGGGATGGGTCTCGGCGAACACGCCGGCCACACCGGCGGCGACCGCACTACGGGCCAGCACACCGATATGTTCGCGCGCCCCACCGGAGGCATGGCCGAGGCCGCCCGGCAGCTGCACCGAATGCGTGGCGTCGAAGATGACCGGGGCGCCGGTTGCGCGCATGATCGCCAGCCCGCGCATGTCGACGACCAGGTTGTTGTAGCCAAACGAGAAACCGCGCTCGCAGACCATCACCGAGTCGTTACCGGCCTCACGCGCCTTGGCCACCACGCCGGACATTTCGGCCGGCGACAGGAACTGGCCTTTCTTAATGTTGACCGGCTTACCGGCGCGCGCGACCGCCTGGATGAAGTCGGTCTGGCGACAAAGAAACGCCGGCGTCTGAATGAGGTCCACCACCTCGGCGACCGGGTTCGCCTGCGCCGGCTCGTGGACGTCGGTGGTCACGGGCACACCGATTTCTTGCTTCACGGCCGCCAATGTAGCCAGGCCTTGTTCGATGCCGGGGCCGCGATAACTGTTGTGCGAGCTGCGGTTGGCCTTGTCGAACGAGCCCTTGAAGACATATCCAATGCCCAGTTCACGACAGATCTCGGCTACGTGGCCGGCCACGTCTACGGCCAGCTGGCGTGATTCCAGGCTGTCCGGGCCGGCGATCAGGCACATGGGCGCGTCGAGGCCCACCTTGAAATCCGCGATCTGCATCAGTCGGCCCGCGCTTCGCTGTAGGCACGGGCCGCCGCGATGAACCCCATGAACAGCGGGTGTCCCGCACGCGGCGTCGAGGTGAACTCGGGATGGAACTGGCAGCCGAGAAACCACGGGTGATCGCTGATCTCGACGATCTCGACCAGATCGTCGTCGGCCGAGTACCCAGAGAACGTCAGCCCGGCCTCGGCCAGGCGATCCCGGTAGTGGTTGTTGAACTCGTAGCGATGCCGATGGCGCTCGTGGATCTCGTCGGCGCCGTAGCAGCGATGCGCCAGCGTGTCGGCCGCCACGATGCAGCGCTGCTCGCCCAGGCGCATGGTACCGCCCAAGTCGGCGTTTTCATCGCGGATCTGTCGCATGCCGCCGGCATCCATCCACTCCGTAACGAGTGCGATGACCGGGTCGACCGCGTCGGGAGCGAATTCGGTACTGTGCGCGCCGGTAAGCCCGGCTACGTCGCGTGCGTAATCGATACAGGCGACCTGCATGCCCAGGCAGATGCCGAAATACGGCACGCCGTGCGTGCGCGCGAATCGCGCGGCCGCAATCTTGCCCTCGATGCCGCGCTCGCCAAAGCCACCGGGCACCAGGATCGCGTCGACATCGGACAGCGCGCGCTCGGGATCACGCGCCACGCTTTCCGAATCCACATAATCAATATCGACGCGGGTAGCCGTATGCAGCCCGGCGTGCGAGAGCGCTTCGTTAACCGATTTATAAGCATCGGCCAAATCGACGTACTTGCCGACCATAGCGACACGTACCGTTGCGTCCTGGCCGATACGCGCATCAACCAGGGCCGCCCAGTTCGACAGATCGGCCTCAGGCGCTTCCATGCCGAAATGCGTGATCACGAGATCATCGAGATGCTGGCGCTGCAGCAGGCTCGGCATCTTGTAGATATCGTCGACATCCTGGGCAGCGATGACCGAGCGATCGTGCACATTGGTGAACAGCGCGATCTTGCGGCGCTCGTTCTCCGGCAGCGGACGATCCGTACGACAGACCAGAATATCCGGCTGGATGCCGATCGAGCGCAGCTCCTT
>DCKU01000008.1:452-612 GCA_002320455.1 Salinisphaera sp. UBA1666 | reverse complement strand
CATCTTGTAGATATCGTCGACATCTTGGGCCGCGATGACCGAGCGATCGTGCACGTTGGTGAACAATGCGATCTTGCGGCGCTCGTTCTCGGGCAGCGAGCGATCGGTGCGACACACCAGGATGTCCGGCTGGATACCGATCGAGCGCAGCTCCTTGACC
>DCKU01000008.1:0-135 GCA_002320455.1 Salinisphaera sp. UBA1666 | reverse complement strand
GACCGAATGCTGCGTCGGCTTGGTTTTCATCTCCTGGCTCGACGGGATATACGGCACGAGCGTCAGGTGCATGAACAGCACACGATCGTGGCCGAATTCCACCGCAAACTGGCGGATGGCCTCGAGAAACGGCAG
>DCKU01000150.1:3742-9539 GCA_002320455.1 Salinisphaera sp. UBA1666 | reverse complement strand
CACCGAACGACCGGAGTAGTCCACGCGCTTGCCCAGCAGGTTCTGACGGAACCGGCCCTGCTTGCCCTTGATCATGTCGGCCAGCGACTTCAGCGGGCGACGGTTGGAGCCGGTGATGGCCCGGCCGCGACGACCGTTGTCGATCAGCGCATCGACCGATTCCTGCAGCATGCGCTTTTCGTTGCGCACGATGATGTCGGGGGCGTTGAGATCCAGCAGCCGGCTCAAGCGGTTGTTGCGGTTGATCACACGACGATAGAGATCGTTGAGATCCGAGGTCGCGAACCGGCCGCCGTCCAGCGGTACCAGCGGACGCAGATCCGGCGGCAGCACCGGCAGCACGCGCAGCACCATCCACTCGGCCTTGTTGCCCGAGTTCTGGAAATATTCCAGCAGCTTCAGGCGCTTGCCCAGGCGCTTGATCTTGGTGGCCGAACCGGTGGCGGCCAGTTCTTCACGCATGCGGACCGCTTCGGCCCCCATGTCCATGTTCTTGAGGATATCCAGTACCGCTTCGGCGCCCATCTTGGCGCTGAACTCATCGCCGTACTGCTCGACCGTGTCCAGATACTCTTCCTCGGAGAGCAGCTGATACGGCTCGAGCGGCGTCATGCCCGGATCGGTGACGACATAGGCTTCGAAGTACAGCACGCGCTCGATCGCCCGCAGCGGCATGTCCAGCAGCAGGCCGATCCGGGACGGCAGGCTCTTCAGGAACCAGATATGGGCGACCGGGGCGGCCAGCTCGATGTGGCCCATGCGCTCACGGCGCACCTTGGTCTGGGTGACCTCGACGCCACATTTCTCGCAGATGACACCGCGGTGCTTCATCCGCTTGTACTTGCCGCACAGACACTCGTAGTCCTTGACCGGACCAAAGATGCGGGCACAGAACAGACCGTCACGCTCGGGCTTGAACGTGCGGTAGTTGATGGTTTCCGGCTTTTTGACCTCGCCAAAGGACCACGAACGGATGGTCTCGGGCGAAGCCAGGCCGATACGAATGGCGTCGAACTCTTCGACGTCGTCCTGACTCTTGAACAGATTCAGCAGATCTTTCATGTCCTACTCCGGATCGTGAGATATGACGTGCAACGCGCGCGGTGGGTTAAGCCGCGCGAACGACCGGCGCCTGCCGGCCGTCGCGACATATCTCACTAGTCGTCTTCCTCGAGTTCGATGTTGAGACCGAGCGCCCGGATCTCCTTGGTCAGCACGTTGAAGGACTCGGGCATGCCGGCATGCATCTTGTGATCGCCGTCGACGATGTTTTTGTACATGCGGGTACGCCCGGCCACGTCGTCGGACTTGACCGTGAGCATCTCCTGCAGCGTGTACGCCGCGCCGTAGGCCTGGAGCGCCCAGACCTCCATCTCACCAAAGCGCTGGCCGCCGAACTGGGCCTTGCCGCCCAGCGGCTGCTGGGTGACCAAGGAGTACGGGCCGGTCGAGCGGGCGTGCATCTTGTCGTCGACCAGATGGTTGAGCTTGAGCATATACATATAGCCCACGGTGACCGGTCGGTCGAACGTCTCGCCGGTGCGACCGTCGATGAGCTCAGCCTGACCGGATTCCGGCAAACCACCCAGCTTCAACAGCTCGCGGATCTCGTCCTCGTCGGCGCCGTCGAACACCGGCGTCGCCGTGGGCATGCCGCCCACCAGGTTTTTGGCCATCGTCAGCATCTCGTCGTCGGTCAGCTGGTCGATATCCTCCTGGGTCCCTTCCTCGACGTAGTACGCCTTCTTCAAGAACTCGCGAATCTCGCCGATGGCTTTCTGCTGCTCGAGCATTTCGCCCACGCGCAGCCCGATGCCGCGAGCCGCCCAGCCGAGATGCGTTTCCAGCACCTGACCGATGTTCATGCGTGACGGCACGCCGAGCGGGTTCAGCACGATGTCGGCCGGGGTGCCGTCTTCCAGATACGGCATGTCCTCGACCGGTACGATCTGCGAGATCACGCCCTTGTTACCGTGACGGCCGGCCATCTTGTCGCCCGGCTGCACGCGACGCTTCACGGCCATGTAGACCTTGACCATCTTGAGCACGCCCGGGGCCAGCTCGTCGCCCTGGGTGATTTTTTCCTTCTTCGAGGCCAGCTGGCGCTCGAAGTCGGCCTTCTGATCTTTCAGACGGCCGGCCGCAGATTCGAGCTGCGACTGCGCGTCTTCGTTCTGCAAGCGGATATCGAACCACTTGCCGCGATCCAAATCATCCAGATAAGCGGCGGTGATCTTGCTGCCGGCCGCCAGCTTGTTCGGCCCGCCGTCGGCGGTCTTGCCGAGCAGCATGGTCCGCAGCCGGTCGAACAGATCGTCCTCGAAGATACGCTGCTGATCGGCCAGGTTGGCCCGCACTTCGTCCATCTCGTCTTCTTCGATGGACAGCGCGCGTGCGTCTTTCTCAACGCCGTCGCGGGTAAACACGCGCACGTCGATGACCGTGCCGTCCATGCCCGGCGGCACGCGCTGCGACGAATCCTTCACGTCGGACGCTTTTTCGCCAAAGATCGCCCGCAGGAGCTTTTCCTCCGGCGTGAGCTGGGTCTCGCCCTTGGGGGTGACCTTGCCGACCAAAATGTCGCCGGACTTCACTTCGGCACCGATATAGGCGATACCGGATTCGTCCAGCTTGGACAGGGCCGACTCGTTGACGTTCGGGATATCCGAGGTGATCTCCTCCGGCCCGAGCTTTGTCTCGCGAGCCACGCAGGTCATCTCTTCGATGTGCACCGAGGTGAAGCGGTCTTCCTCGACCACGCGCTCCGAGATCAGGATCGAGTCCTCGAAGTTGTACCCGTGCCAGGGCATGAAGGCCACCAGCAGGTTCTGGCCCAGTGCCAGCTCGCCCATATCGGTCGAGGGGCCATCGGCCAGCACGTCGCCGCGCTCGATCACGTCGCCCGGGGAGACCAGCGGTTTCTGGTTCAGACACGTGTTCTGGTTCGAACGCGTGTACTTGACCATGTTGTAGATATCCACGCCAGACTCGTCGGCGCCGGTCTCGGTATCGTGCACACGAACGACAACGCGCGAGGCATCGACCTTGTCTACGACGCCGCCGCGACGCGCGGTTACGGCGTTACCGGAGTCAACGGCCACCTTGCGCTCGATGCCGGTCCCCACCAGCGGCTTGTCGGCCCGCAGACACGGCACGGCCTGGCGCTGCATGTTCGCGCCCATCAGGGCGCGGTTGGCGTCGTCGTGCTCAATGAACGGGACCAGCGAGGCCGCCACCGACAGGATCTGCTTCGGCGAGACGTCCATGTACTGGACGCGTTCCGGCGCCGACGGCGTGAACTCGCCCTGATAGCGACAGGAGACCAGATCGTCGGTGAAGGCCCCGTTGTCATCGACCTTGGCGTTGGCCTGAGCGATGACGTAACGGCCCTCTTCGATCGCCGACAGATACTCGATGTCCTGGCTGGCGACGCCGTTTTCGACCTTGCGATACGGCGTCTCGAGGAAGCCGTACTTGTTAGTGCGCGAATACACCGACAAGGAGTTGATCAAGCCGATGTTCGGGCCTTCCGGTGTTTCGATCGGGCAGATACGGCCATAGTGCGTCGGATGTACGTCGCGCACCTCGAAGCCGGCGCGCTCACGCGTGAGGCCGCCCGGCCCGAGAGCCGAAACACGCCGTTTGTGCGTGACCTCGGACAGCGGGTTGTTCTGGTCCATAAACTGGGACAGCTGGCTGGAGCCGAAGAACTCTTTGATCGCTGCCGCCACCGGCTTGGCATTGATCAGATCCTGCGGCATCAGGCCTTCGCTCTCGGCGATCGAAAGACGCTCGCGCACCGCGCGCTCGACGCGCACCAGGCCGGTACGGAAGGCGTTTTCAGCCATCTCGCCCACCGAGCGCACACGACGGTTGCCCAGGTGGTCGATGTCGTCGGTCTGACCGATGCCGTTACGAATCGAGACCAACTCACGGAGCACGTCCACAATGTCCTCGTTGGACAAGGTCGACGCACCCTCGGATTCCTCACGCCCCAGGCGGCGGTTGAACTTCATGCGCCCTACGGCCGACAGGTCGTAGCGGTCTTCCGAGAAGAACAGATTGGCGAACAGGTTTTCAGCCGCGTCCTTGGTCGGCGGCTCACCCGGGCGCATCATGCGATAGATTTCGACCAACGCCTCCAGCGGCGTGGTCGAGGGATCCTGGGCCAACGTGGTCGAGATATACGGCCCGTGGTCCAGATCGTTGACGTACAACGTGGGCACGTCCTTGATACCGGCGGTGCGGAACGCATCGACCAGCTCTTCGGTGATCTCGGTGTTGGCCGGGGCCAGCTCCTCGCCCGTGTCGGTATCAATGATGCCGCGCGACAGGATCTTGCCGATCAGATAGTCCGAGGGCACTTCCAGCTTATCGACGCCGGCTTCCTCGAGCTTCTTGATATGTCGCACGGTGATGCGACGGCCTTCTTCGACGATGACATCCGAGCCGGCCTTGATATCGAAGGTCGCGGTCTCGCCGCGCAGCCGTTCCGGCACCAGCTCCATCTCCACGCCCTTGTCGGACAGATGGAACATATTGGTCTCGTGGAACATCTCGAGCATCTGCTCGGTATCGTAGCCCAGCGCCCGCAGCAGGATGGTCGCCGGCAGCTTGCGACGACGGTCGATACGGACGTAGACGTTGTCCTTCGGATCGAACTCGAAGTCCAACCACGAGCCGCGATACGGAATCACACGGGCAGAGTAGAGATACTTGCCCGAGCTGTGCGTCTTGCCGCGGTCATGATCAAAGAACACGCCCGGCGAGCGATGCAGCTGGTTGACGATGACCCGCTCGGTGCCGTTGATGATGAAGGTGCCGGTGTCCGTCATGAGCGGCATCTCGCCCATGTAGACTTCCTGCTCCTTGATGTCCTTGACCGGCTTCGGGTTGGCCTTGCTGTCCTTGTCATAGATGATCAGGCGCACGGTCACCCGCAGCGGGGCCGAGTAGATCATCCCGCGGACGCGGCACTCTTTCTCGTCGAAAACCGGATTACCGAGCCGATAGCTCACATATTCGAGCGCGGCGCTACCCGAATGGCTGGCCATCGGAAAGACAGAACTGAACGCGGCATGCAGGCCGGCATCGATCCGCTTGTCGGCATCCAGGCCCTGCTGCAGGAACTGGCGATAGGAATCGATCTGGGTGGCGAGGAGAAACGGCATCTCCAGCACTGAAGGCTGTTTCGCGAAATCCTTCCGGATTCGTTTTTTCTCGGTAAACGAGTAGGCCATGTCACTCAACCCTCTTGGTTGGACGGACCGCGAGTGGGGCATTCTCACGGCGAATTCGCGCGAACTTCGAAAAGCTCCTGTCTGATCCGCCTGAACCCAGGCGAAGCACACACCAGATTTTCAAAACCACCGGTAACGGGAAAAGGCCGGCAGCGACAAGCGCTACCAGCCAAATCCCTAGATGCGTCAAGTTATCGTGTCGATCAACTCGTTACGCTATCCTTTTCGTCAGAGGAGAAAGATTACTTGAGCTCGACGGTCGCGCCGGCGTCTTCAAGATCCTTCTTCATCTTCTCGGCTTCTTCCTTCTCCACGCCTTCCTTCAGCGTGGCCGGAACGCCTTCGACCATTTCCTTAGCTTCCTTCAGGCCCAGACCGGTGATCTGACGCACGGCCTTAATGGCGCCAACTTTGTTGTCGCCGAAGCTGGTCATCACGACGTCAAATTCGGTCTGCTCTTCTGCGGCTTCGGCTTCGCCACCGGCCGCACCACCGGCCGCCATGGCCACCGGGGCCGCAGCCGAAACGCCGAACTTCTCTTCCATCATCTCGACGAG
>DCKU01000150.1:0-3412 GCA_002320455.1 Salinisphaera sp. UBA1666 | reverse complement strand
TCAACGACGTCCATGACGGACATTTCGGAGATCGCTTCGAGTACTTCTTCCTTCGTAGCAGCCATTGTCTAGCTCCTTAACTATACGTAGGGATCAGATGATCCGATTCAATAAACGAGTCGCTACAAGCGATGATCAAGCAGCCTGCTTCTGATCGCGGACTGCTGCCATGGCGCGGGCAGTCTTGGCCACCGGTTCGCGCGTGGTCCGAGCCATCTTGTCGATCGGCGCCTTCATGACGCGCATCAACTGACTCAGAGCCTCGTCGCGAGTCGGCAGCTTGGCCAGGCGATCCAGTTGCTCACCGGGCAGCAGCTGCCCGTTGAACGAAAGCGCCGTGACCTTCAGGGCATCGTGGGACTTGGCAAAGTCCGACATCACACGAGCAGCAGCACCCGGGTCTTCCAGCGAGAAGCCCAGAATGACCGGGCCCTTGAAAGCCTCGGACATGCACTCGTATTCCGTGCCCTTGAGCGCCAGCTTGGCCAGATTGTTCTTGATCACCTTCAGATAGGCGCCGCCGTGGCGTGCGTCGATCCGAAGCCGATCCATCTGGCCCGCCGTGAGACCGCGGTATTCGGCAAGTACTGCCGAATGCGCGCGTGTCGCCACGTCGCTGACTTCTGCCACCATGGCCTGCTTGGCTTGAAAACTCATGGCCATAGTTGTCACTCCTTCACGTGCCGCTGCGTTTGGCCGCAACGGCGGTGGTTCGAATCCGCGAACTCGCGGACCCATTCGACGACTGCCGCCGCAAGCAAAACTATTGGCGACACACGTCATCTGCGCAGGCTGACGAATTGTTCGTCTTTAAGAGCCATCGACCGATGGCCCGCCTCGCGGTCTTTGACGACGCAGCCATCGACGGAGCGGGCTGCGCTACAAAGAACAGTTAATCAGGCAAGGAATAGACCCCTTGCCCGATAGATTTACTACGCCGCAACGCCCGAATGATCGACCGTCAGACCGGGGCCCATAGTGGTCGACAACGAAACCTTGCGGAAATACTGACCCTTAGCGTTGGCCGGCTTGGCCCGCTTCAGGTCCTGAATCAGCGCGGTCAGGTTTTCCAACAGCGCCTGATTGTCGAAATCGATCTTGCCGATCGGGGCGTGAATGATGCCCGCCTTGTCGGTGCGATACTGCACCTGACCGGCCTTGGCATTCTTCACGGCCGTCGCGACATCGGTGGTCACCGTGCCGGTCTTGGGGTTCGGCATCAGGCCTTTCGGACCCAGGATCTGCCCCAGACGCCCCACCACCGGCATGGCATCGGGCGTGGCCACAACCATGTCGAAATTGATTTCACCGGCCTGAACCTGCTCGGCCAGATCGTTGAGGCCCACGATATCCGCGCCGGCTTCCTTGGCGGCATCGGCGTTGGCGCCCTGCGTAAACACGGCGACACGCACGCTCTTGCCGGTGCCGTTGGGCATGACGGTGGAGCCACGCACGTTCTGGTCCGACTTACGAGCATTGACGCCCAGGTTGACCGACACTTCAACGGTTTCGGTGAACTTGGCGTTGGCCAGCTTTTTCAGCAGCTCCAGCGCCTCATCGACCGGATAGACCTTGACCGGATCGATCTGATCGCGGATGGCGGCCTTGCGCTTCGAGATCTTCGCCATGGCTTAGCCCTCCACCTTGATGCCCATGGAACGGGCACTACCGGAGATAATACGCACGGCCGCTTCCATGTCGGCGGCGTTCAGATCGGGCCACTTCTGCTCGGCGATCTGCTCGACCTGAGCGCGCGTAACCGTACCGGCCTTGTCGCGCAACGGGTCGGCCGCGCCCGATTTAATATTGGCGGCCTTTTTGAGAAGGATCGAAGCCGGCGGCGTCTTCGTGATGAACGAAAAACTGCGGTCCGAGAACACGGTGATCACGACCGGCGTCGGCAGACCCGGCTCGATGTCCTGCGTGGCGGCGTTGAACGCCTTACAGAACTCCATGATATTGACGCCGTGCTGACCCAGCGCCGGGCCCACGGGCGGGCTCGGGTTCGCCTTGCCGGCTGCAATCTGCAGCTTGATGTAGCCGGTTACTTTCTTTGCCATTGGACACTCCTGTCAGGTGATGACGCCCGGCACGCAGACCGGGCTCCCTGTAACGGCGCCGCGCCATGCGACGCCGACTGATCACGTCTTTTCGACCTGATCGAATTCTAGATCGACCGGCGTCGCACGGCCGAAGATAGTCACGGCCACACGCAGACGGTTCTTGTCGTAGTTGACTTCCTCGACCACGCCGTTGAAATCCGAAAACGGGCCGTCGATGACCCGCACTTCCTGGCCGGGCTCGAACACGGTCTTCGGACGCGGCTTGTCCACCGACTCTTCGACCCGATTGAGGATCTGATCGGCTTCCTTGTCAGAGATCGGCGCGGGCCGATCAGCGGTGCCACCGATAAAACCAAGCACCCGCGGCACGCTCTTCACGAGATGCCAGGTATCGTCGTTCATTTCCATGTGCACGAGCACATAGCCGGGGAAAAACTTGCGCTCGGTGGTGCGACGCTGACCGTCGCGGACTTCAACCACCTCTTCGGTGGGCACAAGAATCTCGCCGAAGTAGTCGTCCATCTCGTGACGGGCGACATAATCCTTGAGCGAATCCCGAACCTTTTTCTCGTACTGGGAAAAGGCCTGAACGACGTACCAGTGCTTCGCCATAAATGTGTCGCGCTTACGCGCGTCCTGTCAGCAGTGTCACCGCGTAGGCGAGAACCACATCCAGAGCCCAGATGAAGGCTGCCAGGATGAGCACGAAAACGACCACGAGCAACGTGGTCTGCACGGTTTCGCGACGGGTCGGCCAGACCACGCGCCGCAGCTCGGTTCGCGAGCCCTGCACGTACGACCATGCGGTCTTGCCGATCTGCGACTGAAAGGCGATGGCCGCGGCCACACCCGCACCGGCCAGCATGCCCAGCACGCGAACGAGATCGGAATAAGCCGTGAAGTAGTAGTAGCCGGCGATGCTGGCAACAAGAACCAGAATGGCGAGCCAGAGCAGCGCCGTATCCAGCGCGCTCGATGAGCGTTGTTCTGAAGTTGCCATCGACTACTCGATCTTATGCGAAACCGTGCGTCTTAAATGGCAGGCCAGGAGGGACTCGAACCCCCAACCTGCGGTTTTGGAGACCGCTGCTCTGCCAATTGAGCTACTGACCTAGACGCTTTAAAAACTAACTACCCCGCGAGAAGACCGCGGATGGTATCACAAATCGCACGCTTGGCAACTGCGCGATTGAGTCTACCAGAATTACCGCTCCGAGAAAGCCTCGGCGCGTATAAACAATTTGTTGGACTTTACGGCTGCCCAGAGCCGAAAAAGCCCGCAGCGATGAATCGCTGCGGGCTCTTATCGATGATTCGAGCGAATCAGACCGTAATCTTGGTCACGACGC
>DCKU01000053.1 GCA_002320455.1 Salinisphaera sp. UBA1666 | reverse complement strand
CTCAGACATGCTGGCCGTGCCGGCGCAGTGCGCCGGACACCCACTCGCCCCGAGCGTCTGCGCCGGCCCTGAAGGGCACCCCAATACAGACGCGGCGCGGCAGGTTGGGAGTGCGTCGGTCGGCTTTGGCCAAAGGCCGTAAGCTGCCATGACCATCTTCAAAACGCCCGCAGGACGCTCACTCGACGCAAGGTCTAAATCGCCCGCGCTGTATTAGGCCCCATTGTGAGGCGACGCAGACGCGCATCGCCTCGACGTGAGCATCGGAGTGCACCGGCGAAGCCGGCGCCGAGGATGGGTGCGCTTCTTTTGGTGCCTTTTCTTGCGCAAACAAGAAAAGACACTCGCGCAGCAGCGCGAAAACGCACGGCTAAAGCCGCTCGTGGCGCGACTAAAATACTCAAGAAGGCGCCCGGAAAAAGAGCCGGCCATCACCAAACGCGCTATTGTGCGTAGTCGCTTCCCATTCGCTCCAACTTGCGAAGCAAAGCTGGCCAGGCCAGCTTGCCGGCCGCACCCAGCCCCTTGGCTTGTTCGGCGGTGGTGTTGAGTGCGGCCTGGGGCGGCTGGTGGCCGGGGCCCATGGCCAGGGTCTTGACCTGGATCTGGCAGGCTTTCATCAAGAAATACATATAGATGAACGCCTCGCCGACGTTGCGGCCTACGGTGAGCGTGCCGTGATTGCGCAACAACAGGATGTCGTGATTCCCCAGATCGGCGATGAGCCGTTCGCGCTCGGCCAGATCCAGGGCCACGCCTTCGTATTCGTGAAAGGCGATATGCGGCCGGCAGAGCATGGCGGTCTGCGACAGGGGCAGCAGGCCCTCCGGGTGCGCACTCACGGCCACGCCGTCGGCAGCGTGCAGATGCAGCACCGCACCGGCGGTCTCGCGTGCCATATGGACCGCGCTATGGATCGTGAAACCGGCCGGGTTGACGTTGTTGGTGGCGCCGGGATCGACGATGCCACCGTCTTCGTCGACCTTGACCAGCGAGCTGGCCGTGATCTCGTCGAACAGCCAGCCGTAGGGGTTGATCAGAAAATGATGATCCGGGCCCGGCACGCGCGCTGAAAGATGGGTGAACACCAGATCATCCCAGCCGTAAAGTGCGACCAGCCGATAGGCCGCGGCCAGGTCGAGTCGGGTTTGCCATTCGGCATCGGTCATGTGTTGCGGTGCGGTCGTGCGGGCCATGGTGCTCTCCGTGAGACAGGGCAGGACGGGCACAGGAAAAATGGCGTACCCGAGGCTTGATCCAAGCTAATTCCTGGGCCTGTTCCGATCCATGCGACCAACGGCGACTCGCATCGGGGAGCAATCTGCGTTAAAACGAAACGCTGTTTCAATAAAAGCCGTCGACGGCGCGTTCTCTATGCTCGACGCATATATCTACGATGGGCTGCGTAGCCCTTTTGGCCGTCACGGGGGCGCGCTGGCGGCTGTGCGTCCGGATGATCTGCTGGCGGCGGTGATGCGCGACCTGCTCGCGCGCCAGCCGTTTGCGGGCGCGCAATATGAGGACGTGACCATCGGCTGTACGAACCAGGCCGGTGAGGATGCCCGGAATGTGGCCCGTCACGCCGCGCTGCTGGCCGGGTTGCCGGTGTCGGTGGCGGCCCAAACCGTCAACCGGCTGTGCGGCAGCGGCCTGTCGGCCATCATCGACAGCGCCCGGGCGATTACTGTCGGCGAGGCCCAGCTGGCCGTGGCCGGCGGCGTCGAGTCGATGAGCCGGGCGCCGTTCGTCATGGCCAAGGCAGAAACCGCTTATAGCCGGTCAATGCCGATGTTCGACAGCACCATCGGCGCACGTTTTCCCAACCCGGCCGTGCTGTCGGCTTTCGGTGCTGACACCATGCCCGAAACCGGCCAGAACGTGGCCAGCCAGTACAACCTCTCTCGTGCGGCCGTTGACGCCTTTGCCGCACAGTCGCAGGCGCGTTACGAAGCCGCGCTGGCCAAGGGGTTTTTCGCCGGTGAGCTGTGTCCGATCACGGTGCCCGGCGGGCGCCGCGCACCGGATATCGTTGTCGACGCAGATGAGCATCCGCGGCCGGGCACCACGATCGACAAGCTAACCAAACTCTCGCCCATCGTGGCGGGCGAGGCCGTGACCGCGGGCAATGCCTCGGGCGTAAACGACGGCGCCGGGGCGCTCATTCTGGGCTCGCGCGCGGTCGGCGAGGCTGTTGGCCTGCGCCCGAGAGCGCGGCTTGTTGCCGGCGGGGTGGTCGGCGTATCCCCGCGTGTCATGGGGCTGGGCCCGGTCGGGGCGATCCATAAAGTGCTGGATCGCTCGGGCCTGACCCTGGCCGATATGGACGTCATCGAGATCAACGAAGCATTTGCGGCCCAGGTGCTGGGCTGCTGCCACGAGCTGGGGCTGGCCCCAGACGATTCGCGACTTAACCCCAACGGGGGCGCGATTGCGGTGGGCCATCCCCTGGGCGCGTCGGGCACCCGTCTGGCGCTGACCGCGCTACGCCAGCTGGAGGCCATCGACGGCCGCTATGCGCTGGTGAGCCTGTGTATCGGTATCGGCCAGGGCGTGGCGTTGCTGATCGCCCGTGACTGATTGTTCAATGCTGCGACGAGAAAGCCTATGAAATCTTTTAACTGGTCCGATCCGCTGAATCTGGATGCCCAGCTCGATGAAGACGAGCGCATGATCCGTGAGGCGGCCCATGACTACTGCCAGAACAGCCTCAAGCCCCGGGTGCTGGAAGCCAACCGGCACGAAATCTTCCACGAGGAGATCATGACCGAGATGGGCGAGCTCGGCATGCTGGGCGCCACCGTGTCAGAAGCCTATGGCGGCGCAGGGCTCAATCACGTCTGCTACGGGCTGATCGCGCGTGAGGTTGAGGCCGTGGACTCCGGCTATCGCTCGGCCATGAGCGTGCAGTCGTCGCTGGTCATGTTTCCGATCGAGACCTTCGGCAGCGAGGCGCTCAAGCAGAAATATCTGCCCCGGCTGGCCCATGGCGAATATGTCGGCTGTTTCGGCCTGACCGAGCCGGATCACGGCTCGGATCCGGGATCGATGTCAACCAAGGCCAAGCGGGTCGATGGCGGTTATTTGTTGAGCGGCGCCAAGACCTGGATCACCAACTCGCCAATCGCCGATCTGGCCATCGTCTGGGCCAACCTTGAAGGCGAGATCACCGGGTTTGTCGTCGAGCGCGCGTTTGGCGGAATGACCACGCCCAAGCTTGAGGGCAAGTTTTCACTGCGGGCCTCGATCACAGGCCAGATATTGCTCGACGATTGCTTCGTGCCGGAAGAAAACCGGCTCGACGTGACCGGCCTGAAAGGCCCGTTCTCCTGTCTTAACAAGGCCCGCTACGGCATCGCCTGGGGCAGTATGGGCGCGGCCGAGTTCTGCTGGCACGCCGCACGTGACTACACGCTGGATCGCAAGCAGTTCGGCCGGCCCCTGGCGTCCAATCAGTTGGTTCAACTCAAATTGGCGGATATGCAGACGGAGATTGCATTGGGTCTGCAGGCTTCCCTGCGCGTGGGGCGGATGCTGGATGAGGGGATCTGTGCGCCCGAGAACATTTCGCTCGTGAAGAGGAATTCCTGCGGCAAGGCCTTGAATATCGCCCGTCAGGCGCGCGATATGCACGGAGGGAACGGGATCAGTGAGGAATATCATGTGATGCGTCACTTGATGAACCTGGAGACCGTCAATACCTATGAGGGAACACACGATGTGCACGCTCTCATCCTGGGCCGTGCTCAAACAGGAATCCAGGCCTTTACCGGGGCCTGATCGACGCATTCGATGAACCGGGCCGGTGCACTCTCGCACGTGCGTGTCCTGGATCTTTCGCGGATTCTCGCGGGACCCTGGGCGACGCAGAGTCTGGGTGATCTCGGCGCCGACATCATCAAGGTCGAGCGGCCGGGAGGTGGAGATGATACCCGGAGCTGGGGTCCGCCCTATCTCGCGGATGATTCGAACCGCTCTGCCTACTTCTGCTCAGTCAACCGGAACAAGCGCTCTCTGGCCCTGGATCTCTCCAGCGAGGAGGGCGCTCTGATTCTTCGCCAGATTGCCAAGGGAAGTCAGGTCCTGGTTGAAAATTTCAAGCAGGGTGGTCTCAAGCGTTATGGCCTGGATTATGAGAGCCTCCGCCAGGAGAATCCTTCCCTGGTGTACTGCTCGATCACCGGCTTCGGTCAGGATGGTCCCGAAGCCGCGAGAGCCGGCTATGACTTCATGATCCAGGGCATGGCCGGTTTGATGAGCGTGACCGGTGAGTCGGAAGGCATGCCGATGAAGGTGGGTGTTGCGCTTTCCGATGTGCTGACCGGCTTGAATGCGGCCGTTGCGATCCTGGCGGCGCTGAATCACGCGGAAAGGACTGGGGAGGGTCAGTTCATTGATATGAGCCTCTTCGATGTCACGGTGGCCAGCCTGGCCAATCAGGCGGCCAATCATCTCTTTACAGGAGATTCGCCAGAGAGGCTTGGAAACGCCCATCCCAATATCGTTCCCTATCAGGCTTTCGAGACCATGGACGGACACGTGATCCTGGCCGTCGGCAATGATGCCCAGTTCAAGCGGTTTTGCACCCTGGCCGGCGTTCCCGCGCTGGCTGAAGACGAACGTTTCGCCACCAACGATGGCCGCGTCCGTCATCGAGAGGACCTGGTTCCCGAGGTCGCGGCTGTGATGAAGACCCGATCAATGGAGGATTGGCTTGAAGCGCTCCACCGCGAAGGGGTTCCAGCGGGTCCCATCAATGATATCGGTCAGGCCTTTGCCGAGGATCAGGCACGCTTTCGGGATCTGGCGACCGAGATCACGGATGATCGGGGTGTGGCTGTCCCAGTTGTACGCAGCCCCCTTCGCTTGTCCGAAACGCCGCCGGTTCTCCACACGGCGCCGCCGCGTGTAGGCCAGCACACATCGGAGATCCTGACAGAGGTCG
>DCKU01000190.1:15980-31254 GCA_002320455.1 Salinisphaera sp. UBA1666 | reverse complement strand
TCCAAACAACGGGGTCCAGCTCAGGTGTCGACACGTGCTGCTCCAGAAATCAACCAACGCCTTGATACAGGCGCCAACACGAGTCAAAAGCATGAAGTCTGCCAACCCGCCCCGCGCCCGTCTCGAGGCCACACGGTTGTACGCGGGCACGTCTCTGCTTGGGCACCATCTTTAGTCGAATAGCCGTGGCCAGCGGGCTGGCGCTCAATACGCAAGCCGCTCTTGCGGTTTTACGAGGCCCGTCGATGAATCGCATTTTCAGCCGCCGCGTCGCGGCTATGCTCCTGGCCGCCCTGACGCTTACCGTATCGGCATGGGCCCATGCCGAAGCGCCCACGGTCAAAAAGAGCAAGAACGGCATCTGCCACGCCGCCGGTAGCACGTACTACGCGCGAACCAAGCACTACACGCCCTTCCCCAGCATGAGCGCTTGCCTAGAGAGCGGCGGCCGTCGACCCAAGCGATAAGTGGGTGTCGAATCTATACAGAACGGTGGCCGCATCGGTCTGATGCGGACACTCTCTGCCGTTGATTCGTCAGCGATCACAAGACGCTGGCCGGTGTCGATTGCTGGAGGGGTCGCGCTTGGCACTACGTCCGCACCAATCGAATATCGACCTCGCGCTCGACATAAGCCCATTCCGGCGCGGCTCGCAGCTCAACCAGCAACGCATCGAACGCGGCCTCGTGCTCAGGCGCGAACTCAAACCACGTCACGAAGTCGAACACCTCGCCCAGATCCCCCGCGTGGTAGAGCTGACGTGCGACCTCCGGCAGATACTTCAGGCCGATTTCCGTGTGGTGCGACTGAGCCTCGAAGATCGCACGGCGCTCGTCCTGTGCGAGCTGCCACCAGGCCGCCGACTTCTTGATCGGAATCATGGCCGCATGCACAGCCTCCGGCCGATCGAGCGGCTCCTGCACCGCCTGCAATCGATGCACCTCGTGCCGCTCGGCGTAACGCAAATTGCTGGTGAACGCCCGAATCTGCCAAGTCGACGCGCCCTGGGGCGCCGAATCATCGCCCGAAGTCACATTGATACGGGCCACGTCGGCCACGGGCTCACCCGATATCGCCCGACACCCGCGAATACGCCACGGTCCGACATCACCGCCCGAGAAACAGAATTGTGTGCTCATAACGATTGGCTGCAAGAACGAAGGCACGCCGGCGCACGGTAATACATCGAGCGGCAAGACGAGCGCATCGAGCGCGGAATTCCTAGACGGCAGAATCAGCGAAAAATGTTTGTAACCAACGCTGAAAATAGGCGCAGCCGGCGAGATAAGGCCGTGGTCTATATCTCAGAGTTCTGCACTGTCGACGCCGATACTCCGTGTTCCGTTAGAACTATCGCCGCTGTGGCATCGGACGTGTCCAGCGCGGAATGAGTGCGCCGTTGATCAAGCCATAGATTAGATGCAGCACGAGCGTGAGCAGAACGTATTTCACGCTGGCGCCCAAATAGAGCGGCGCATCCGTCGGCAAATCATGTCCGCCCGCACCGATGCCGAAAAACCCCCAGCCGATGGTCGGCCCGTAGACGAGCATCAACAGCAACCATTGCACCACCGCCAGGCCAACAGCCTTGCTGATGGTCGCCCGAGCACCAAAGATCGCGTAGAGGATCACGGCCCAGACAAAGCCGTAGCCAAAATGCACCAACAGTGCGAGCGGCTTGGGCGCAATCCCTAGCGCAGCCAGAAAAGCCGCCGACGGCGAAAGATTAAACGGCGCCATGCCCGTCACGTTCACCCCGATGAACATGACCACGAAGATGAATAGTGCGCCGATCAGACCGACACTCCCGGCTTTCAGCAAATTCACGGCAAACCTCACAGGCGAAACAATGCCTAACGCCATCCGTGCGCGCCTGCTGCCAGGCTGTCAAGTCGGGACACGCCCACCATCGCCCTGACTCCTGTCGATCGACCATATCTTTTCGGGGACAGTATACTTAATATAATATATTCAGCAGATTAAAGCACCTGACTCCAATGGCCCGCCTCGCCCGCATCGTCCTGCCCGAAACGCCTCACCACGTCACCCAGCGCGGCAACCGCCGCCAGCCTGTCTTTTTCGAAGACGACGACTACCGCTTCTATCTCCACCTGGTCGACGAGTTCGCCCAAAAAGCAGACACGCGCATCATCGCCTACTGCCTGATGCCGAACCACGTGCATTTCATCCTGACGCCCACCCACCAAGACGGCTTACGAGCGGCGCTGGGCGAAGCCCATCGCAGATACACCCGCTATATCAACTTTCGCGAAAACTGGCGCGGCCATCTCTGGCAGGAGCGCTTCCACTCCTACCCCATGGACGACGCGCATTTGTGGGCGGCCACCCGCTACGTCGAGCTCAACCCAATAGCGGCCGATATGGTCACCGACCCGCTAGATTGGCCATGGTCGAGCGCGCACACCCATCTAAAAAAGACAGCAGACGCAAACATCAAGCTCGCTGCCTCGCCTGACCTCACCGACGACTGGGCGTCTTATCTCGCCTCCGGCATTTCCGAGACCGATAACGACTTGGTGGAACAGCACCTACGAACCGGCCGACCCCTCGGCGACGAGGCATTTATCGATCGCGCCGAGCGGAAACTTGGACGCACGCTGCGTCGCCAAAAACCGGGGCCGAAGCCGAATCAGTGAGCTCGAAGTTTAGATAAGTATACTGTCCCCGGAGCCCTTGTCCCCGGAGCCCTAAAATATGGCATTATTCCGTTTTACTTAGATTTATCTTGGAGCTTGGCTATTTAGAGCGTCGTTGATTTGTTCCCGTGTTATATGAGTCGCGTCGTGTTCCTTTCTAGGATCAATGCCATGTCGTTCCCAAAAATCTTTTTCTACTTTTTCTAAGTACTGATTGTCTGGTGGACCATAACGCTGAGAGTGCTCGTGGAGTTGTGAGCGTATTTGCGACAGCTCTTCCACAACTTGCCAATCTAATACGCCATCCCTCGTATATTTGATTACGTTATCAAGCAACGCACCAACAAAATCTGAGTCTTTTGTCTGCACCGCTGCCAGCTCGTGCACAACACCTAGTAACGATCTTTGTTGTAACCGCTCTCCAACCGTAATCAAATCCGCTATCTGATGAGGAGTCACCGCCCAACCCGATTCATGTCGATCTCGCATGGTCTTTATGAAAGAGCCATCCCACGTGACACATAAAGTGCCGTGCTCGCCGCGGTGAGCTCTCTGACTCATCCAAGATATCGTTCTGACGTCATGATCCACTAGTATATTTTCTCTCGGTTGAGAAAATCCTATATTTGCTCGGTATGCGGTAGAGATATCTTCCCAAGCCGCTTCGTCGACGTCTTCTAAATAAATTTTCTCAATCGAGTACGAGCGAAACCGGCTTTCTAAATCGTTCATAATCTGGCGAACGATATGATCTGGACTGGCTGTCTTTATTGAAGGCGATATTGTAGTAATAAAGTCGATTAGTCGATTTGGAACGGTCGAAGAATCTGATTTTTTCAAAGTGTAATAGTGTGAAACGTATCCATTTGGAGAAGATATTAAAACGTCAGCGAAATTATCGTCGAAACTTCTGCAGTAATCTATAGCATGTAGAAGATGTACAGCAGCTTCATTTAAATAGTCGCGCGGAATATGAATTTTCGCGCCAACTTTTTGCAACCGGTCAATACTAGCGATTGCGCCCCGAGAAAAACGTCCTTCTGACGGCTTTGTTAATTTAGAGCATATAAAGGGAATTGCGACTGATGCGTCTATCAGAGGGCAAGTGTCGTTCCATGACGCTACGCCTAGACCACGAATGTTATAAGCAGAATTGATGCCTTCAATCGCGAAATGCAGTAATTCGTGAGAAAGCCGGATAACTAGAGGGTGTGACCTAGTTGCTTCAGCGATCTGAATGGAAATCTCGCGCGAGAGATCGGCATTAACGTTATTTTTCGTGAAGACATTTGCTAGATCTGATTCAGGTTCACCAATTTGCCTATTCAAGACATTAATATTGAGATCAAGACCAGACTGCTCAGTCTGTGAAAGCGTTTGTTTGATCATTGCACGCGATGCGAATGTAGCTATATCACTTATATCGCTATCGTTTTCCAGGGCGCAGTCGTATCTGGAAAGTATGCTGCTTACGACCGATTTTAAATCTTCAAAGTTAGAGTTATACGACTGTCGCGCCAAATCTATTGATTTTCTGGCTTTTGCGCTTAGCGACAAAAATGATTCTCCCGTAGGTTTTAAAATTATTCCACGGGTCATTAATGAGTCTATTCTTGCATTGATTCGTAGCTCGCGATGCTCGCCACACTGCAATACCTCGACAACGTGACCTTTGAGTGCTGATCGTTCTAATTCTGTGTTATCTGAAAGCACGTAGATTATTGCGTCATCGTAGACCTGCTCGCGCAGATCCGTTGCGGCATTTGATAAAGATAAAGCACTTAAAAATTGCTGCTCGCGATAGCTGGGCCGTTGGGAATCGGTAGTGCTTTTCATTCCAGCAGCAGCGAATGCACGTTCGGCCAAATTTTTCGATATTAAAATGTCTGCTATTTCTACTGCACCTAGAGCTGTAGCCGGCACAGAATATTTTGTTGCTATGTCATTTTCGACGTCGAGAAACGAGGTGCTGTAGTGGCGCCGTGAAGTGAGGAAAATATATCTGCCGCATCCGTAGTTTGATATGGCTTTTTCGGCATCGCGAAGGCATTTATCCTTCCACTTACTATCCTGAACAGTCGCTTGAGCGACGAAAGTTCGACGTCCACCATCTTCTGGAATCACGATCCAATCAGCGCCGCCATCTCCTTGACGATCCACGTTCACAACATCTAGTTGGAAATAGTCTTCTAATAAAACTCGACATACGTCATCGAAAGACGTCTTAGAAAGTGTTGCGAGCGTGTTTTCCAGCGTTTCTTTATCTAGATTGATTTCAAGCATTGGGATATCCGGGGACAGTATAATTATCTTCCAACTTCAAGCGGCTTCGTGCTGATGTGCTTCTTCTAAATCGTAGTCCGCTTGAAGCCCCATCCAGAATTTCTCGCTCGTACCGAAATGACCAGCCAAGCGTATTGCGGTATCTGCCGACACAGGTCGTTTTCCCAGAACGATTTCGTTGATTCGCCGCAGCGGTACATCAATCACATTCGCTAGCTTCGTCTGACTGAGCTGGTTCGGCCTTAGGAACTCTTCCCGCAGCACTTCGCCAGGGTGAATATTCGCAAGTCGAACCACGTCTGCCTCTCAAGTGCCTTGGATCTCCTTCAATCGACAATAGCGCATCCGGGGACAGTATCCGTATTTATTGCTCTCAACCGGTCTCGTGCCGACGCGCTTCCTCTAAATCGTGATCTGCTTGGAGCCTCATCCAAAATTTCTCACTGGTATCAAAGTAACGAGACAAGCGTATTGCGGTATCCACAGATACAGACCGTTTTCCCCGCACAATTTCATTAATCTGCCGCGGCGGTACGCCAATCTCAATTGCTAGCTTTGTTTGGCTGAGCTGCATGGGCTTTAGAAATTCTTTCAGCAACACATCGCCAGGGTGGATATTGGCAAGTGGACACACGTCCGCATCTCAAGTGTCTTAGATACCTTTAGATTGACAATAGGCAATCGCCCACACTCTGTAAATCAGACCACGCATAAAAAAGGCCGGCGTAAAGCCGGCCTCAATCGTAACGGATTGTCTTACCGCTACTTTTTCTTCTTCGGGATATACAGATCCGTGAGTGTTCCGGCTTCGGCTTCGGCGGCCATGCCGACCGTTTCGGCCAGCGTCGGGTGCGGGTGAATCGTGAGCCCGATGTCGTGCGTGTCGGCGCCCATTTCGATGGCGAGGCATGTTTCGGCGATGAGATCGCCGGCGCCGGGGCCGACGGCGCCGGCGCCGATGATGCGGCCGTCGGTGCCGAAGATTAGCTTGGTGTTGCCGTCGGTGGCGTCCAGGCCGATGGCGCGGCCGTTGGCGGCCCAGGGGAAGGCGCTCTTGGTGTATTCGATGCCCTCGGCCTTGGCCTGGGTTTCGGTGACGCCGGTCCAAGCGACTTCCGGGTCGGTATAGACCACGGAGGGGATGACCTTGGCGTCGAAGGCGGCTTTTTCACCGGCACAACACTCGGCCGCAACCTTGCCCTGATGCGTGGCGCGGTGGGCCAGCTGGGGCTCGCCCGAGACGTCGCCGATGGCGAAAATGTGCTCGACGTTGGTGCGGCACTGCTTGTCGACGGGGATGAAGCCGCGTTCGTTGACTTCTACGCCAGCCTTGTCGGCGCCGATCTTGGCGCCGTTGGGCTTGCGGCCGATGGCGACCAGGACGCGGTCATAGTCTTTATTCTCCGGCGCGTCCTTGCCTTCGAAGCTCGCCTTCAGCTTGTCGCCGGCTTCCAGGCCTGTGACCTTTGTGGACGTCCAGATGTTGTTGCAGCGGGCCTTCATGCGCTTGGTGAGCGGCTTGATGAGGTCCTTGTCGGCGCCGGGAATGAGGGATTCGGTCATTTCGACGACGTCGACGTCGGTGCCGTGCGCGGCATAGACGTTGGCGATTTCGCAGCCGATGATGCCGCCGCCGACCACCAGCAGTGAGCCGGGCAGTTCATCCGGAGACAGGGCTTCGGCCGAGGTCCAGATGCGCTCGTCTTCGGGCCAGCCGGGCAGCATGACGGGCTCGGAGCCGACCGAGATGATGGCCTTGTTGAAGGTGATCTGGCTCGTGTCGTCGTTGCCTTCGAGAGCCAGCGTGTGGTCGTCGGTGAACGTGCCGGTCCCGGTGACGACGTTGACCTGGCGCTTGGAGGCCATGGATTTCAGGCCGCCGGTGAGCTGATCGATAACGGACTGCTTGTAGTCCAGCAGCTTGGCGAGATCGATTTCCGGCTTGCCGAAGGTGACCCCGTGGCTGGCCATGTTGGCCGCGTCTTCGATAACCTTGGCCGAGTGGAGTAAGGCCTTAGAGGGGATGCAGCCTACGTTGAGGCACACGCCGCCCAGGACGTTGTGGCGCTCGACCAGCGTGACGTTGAGGCCCATGTCGGCCGCGCGGAAGGCCGCGGTGTAGCCGCCCGGGCCGGAGCCCAGCACCAGCACGTCACAGTCGTAGTCATGATCGTCGTTGGCGGGCGTGGTGGCCTTAGCCTCGACGTCCGACTTGTCGTTGTTGGCAGCGGGGCGGTCCGCGCCGCGGGGCGCATCGGACTTGTCGCTCGACTGGTCTTCGGCCTTGGCCTTGTCGTTGTCTTTTGCGTCGTCGGCCTTGGGCGCGGGCTTGTCGTCCTCGGCGTCCTTGGCCTCGGATGCTTCTGCCTCATCGGCCGCCTCGACCATGGCGATCACATCGCCTTCGGAGACGGTATCGCCTTCGGCGACTTTGAGCTCGGTGATCTTGCCGGCGACGGTGGAGGGCACTTCGAGTGTCGCCTTGTCGGATTCCAGCGTGATCAGCGGCTGTTCTTTTTCGACCGTATCGCCCTCGGCGACCAGCACTTCGATGATCTCGACCGCGTCGAAATCGCCGATATCGGGGACTTTGATTTCTTGTGCCATGGGACTTGTCTACCTTTAAGCCGCCCAATCGACGGCGTCCAATTTCAAGATTTCGAACGTTCGAAGCCTGGACGCGGCAGGATGCGCGCTTTCACGTACGATCCCGCCAGTAGCCGCTTCGGCGCTTGTCGTGGGCAACTGCTAGTACGAATAACCGATCGTTTTTATACTGATAGATAATCGCGTGCGGAAACCGTTGTAAGAGCAGGCGCCGTGTTCGTTGACCGGTCGTCGTACCAAGCTCTGGAAACGCCAACAAACGCTCTAACGTTTGATACACCGCATTGACGAAGGCATCGCCGAGGCCGGCTTGCTGAGATTCATAGAAGTCAATCTGTGCGATAAATTCATCGTCTGCTTCAGGGTGAAACTCAACGGTCACGGTTCAAACGCTGACGCGCTCGGCGCATGACATCTTCAAACGGCACGGTTTCAACCGTACCGTTTTCAAGCGCCTCGGCGCGGCGTTCAGCTTCTGCTATCCATTCGGCTTCGATTTCGTCTTTTGGCGCCTCGGGTTCGTCTCGTAGATCGAGCTCGGCCAGAAGGTGTTTGAGCACCCGCTGCCTATCAGCGGCGCTCAGGCTTGCGATATCGTGTTCTATCTGCTCCACGGACCGTGCCATAACAACCTCCTGTGCCTAGTCCCTCGTTTAATCTACGACACCACGCAGGGCGTAGGCGCTACAACAACAGTGTCCGGAGATCCGAGAGTTTCTCGCTGATAAACCCGGTAATCCTCGCCGCCTTGGCGCCGTCGATCACGCGGTGGTCATAAGAGAACGACAGCGGCAGGATCAGGCGTGGCTCGAACTCGGCGCCGTTCCAGACCGGCTGCATGCTGTGCTTGGACACGCCCAGGATGCCCACCTCGGGCGAGTTGACGATCGGCGTGAAGGCCGTACCACCCACGCCGCCGAGGCTCGAGATCGAGAACGTCGCGCCCTTCATGTCGTCGCCCTTGATCTTGCCTTCGCGCGCCCGAGTCGAGACGGCGTCCAGATCGCGGGCGATGTCATAGATGCCTTTCTTGTCGACATCCTTGATCACCGGCATCAGCAGGCCGCCGGGGGTATCCACGGCCACGGCGATGTTGATGTATTTTTTGTGCACCAAGGATTCGCCGTCGGCGGTGAGCGAGCTGTTCAAGTCCGGGAAGGCCTTGAGCGCGGCGGCCGCGGCCTTGAGCAAAAAGGCCAGGGGCGTGAGCTTGACGCCGTCGGCCTTGGCTTTTTCCTTGTTGGCCTGGCGGAAGGCTTCCAGATCGGTGATGTCCGCGGTGTCGAACTGGGTGACATGCGGGATGAGCAGCCAGTTCTTGTGCACGGCCTTGGCCGAGATCTTGCGGATACGCTCGAGCTCGACGGTCTCGACTTCGCCGAACTGGCTGAAGTCGATATCCGGCTGGGCGGGGACGCCGCCACCGCCGCCGGCGGGTGCGGCCGCGGAACCCGTGCTCTTGCCGCTCTGAACCTGTTCCAGCGCGCTTTTGACGTAGGACTGGACGTCTTCCTCGGTGATGCGGCCCTTGCGGCCCGAGCCATCGATACGGCCCAGATCGGCGCCCAGCTCGCGGGCGAACTTGCGCACGCTGGGCGAGGCGTGGGCCTTGCCGAAGCGTTCTTCGTCCACCGACTTGAGCTTGGAGGCATCCGACGAGGCCGGCTCGGCCTTGTCTTGCCCCTGGGGCGCGGGCTTGTCGTCCTGCGAGGCAGTACCGGACTCGGGCTGTTTCTTGTCCGCCTTGTTGTCCGGGGTGGCCTTGGCGTTGCTGGCTTGGGCACTGCCGCCGGCCGACTTGTTGTCGGCTTTGGAGTCGGCTTTGGCGCCGCCGCTGCCACCACCGGTGGTCTGGACCATGGCAATCACGTCGCCTTCGGAGACGGTGTCGCCTTCTTTGATTTTCAGGCTGGCGATGGTGCCGGCGGCCGAGGAGGGCACTTCCAGCGTGGCCTTGTCGGATTCCAGCGTGATCAGCGCCTGTTCTTTTTCGACCGTGTCGCCTTCGGCCACGAGCACCTCGATGACTTCGACGGAGTCGAAATCGCCGATGTCGGGGACCTTGACCTCTACCGTGTCGCCATTCTTGGGGCCGTCGCCGGCGTCATCGGCCTTGGCCGGTTCTTCGCCGGCGTCTTCCTTGGCCTCGGCGCTGTCGCTCTCGGCCTCGTCGTCGCCGGTTTCGGCCTGCTCGTCGTCGCTGTCGCCGTCATCGTCGGCCGAGCCGGCGTCGTCTTCGGCTTCGACCATGGCGATCACGTCGCCCTCGGAGACGGTGTCGCCTTCGCTGATTTTAAGCTCGGTGATCTTGCCGGCCACCGTGGACGGCACTTCGAGTGTCGCCTTGTCGGATTCCAGCGTGATGAGAGGCTGTTCTTTTTCGACCGTGTCGCCTTCGGCCACCAACACTTCGATGACTTCGACCGCGTCGAAGTCGCCAATGTCCGGGACCTTGATTTCCTGCGCCGCCATAGTGCGTCTTCCTTGGCTCGGACCGCGGTGGGCATGTCCCGCCGCGGTCTTGATCTGGAGTTAAAGCGTTGTCACCCGTGCGCCATCAGGCGTAGAGCGGCTCCGGCTTGTCCGGGTCGATGCCGTACTTGCGGATCGCCTCGCCTACGACCTTGCGCTCGACCTTGCCTTCGTCGGCCAGGGCCTTGAGCGCGCAGACCGTGATCCAGCGACGATCCACTTCGAAGAACTCGCGCAGGGCCTCGCGGGTGTCCGAGCGGCCGAAGCCGTCGGTGCCCAGCGTGTGGTAGGCCACGGGCATATAGGGCCGGATCATCTCGGGCAGGGCACGGACATAGTCGGTGGCCGCGATGGCCGGGCCCTTGGCCTCGGCAAACTGCTGGCCGACGAAGCTCGTCTTCGGATCCTGCTCGGGGTGGAGCATGTTCCAGCGCTCGGCGGACAGGCCGTCGCGCTTGAGCTCGGTGAAGCTGGGGGCCGACCAGACGGTCACGCCTACATCGAACTCGTCCTCGAGCATCTGGGCGGCCGCAATCGACTCGCGCAGGATGGTGCCCGAGCCCAGCAGGTTCACCTGGGCGTCCTTGTCGGCGCCGGATTCCGAGTACTTGTACAGCCCCTTGACGATATGTTCTTCCACGCCTTCGGGCATGGCGGGGTGGCTGTAGTTCTCGTTCATCATGGTGATGTAGTAGTAGACATCACGCTGCTCTTCGTACATCTCCACCAGGCCGCGGTGGATGATGACGGCCATCTCGTAGGAGAAGGTCGGATCATACGACTTGGCGTTGGGCACCACGTCGAACATGACGTGCGAGTGGCCGTCCTGGTGCTGCAGGCCCTCGCCGTTGATGGTGGTGCGCCCGGCGGTGCCGCCCAGCAGGAAGCCGCGGGCCCGCATGTCGCCGGCGGCCCAGCAGAAGTCGCCCACGCGCTGGAAGCCGAACATGCTGTAGAAGGCATAGAAGGGAATCATGGTGGTGCCATGATTTGAGTACGACGTGGCCGCCGCCATAAACGAGGACATGGCACCGGCTTCGGTGATGCCTTCTTCCAGGATCTGGCCGTCCTTGGCTTCCTTGTAGAAGGCCAGCTGGTCGGAGTCTTCCGGCACGAACAGCTGGCCCACCGGCGAGTAGATGCCCAGGCTCCGGAACATGCCTTCCATGCCGAAGGTACGCGCCTCGTCCGGAATGATGGGCACGATACGGTTCTTGATGTTCTTGTCGCGCGTCAGGATCTGCAGGATGCGCGTGAAGACCATGGTGGTGGCCATTTCACGGTCGCCCGAGCCCTGCAGGAGCTTGTCGAAGGCCGAGAGCTCGGGAATCTGGAGCTTGTCGCCCTCGGTACGACGCTGGGGCAGATAGCCACCCAGTTCCTTGCGACGGGCGTGGAGATACTGGATCTCCTCGGAGTCGTCGTCGGGCTTGTAGAAGGGCGCGTCGGCAATCTTGTCGTCGGGAATCGGGATCTCGAAACGATCGCGGAATTCCTTGAGCGCGTCCTCGGCCATCTTCTTCTGCTGGTGGGTGATGTTCTGGCCTTCGCCGGCCTCACCCATGCCATAGCCCTTGACCGTCTTGGCCAGGATCACCGTCGGCTTGCCGTTGTCTTGGTTCACCGCCTGGTGATAAGCCGCATAGACCTTGTGCGGGTCATGCCCGCCGCGGTTCAGGCGACTGATGTCCTCGTCGGACATCGAGGCCACCATGCGCTTGGTCTCTTCGTACTTGCCGAAGAACTCATCGCGGGTGTACTTGCCGCCACGGGCCTTGTAGGCCTGGTATTCGCCGTCGACCGTTTCGTTCATCAGCTCGACGAGCTTGCCTTCGTGGTCCTGGGCCAGCAGGCCGTCCCACATGGACCCCCACAGCACCTTGATGACGTTCCAGCCGGCACCGCGGAAGATGCCTTCCAGCTCGTCGACGATCTTGGAGTCGCCGCGCACCGGGCCGTCCAGGCGCTGCAGGTTGCAGTTGACCACGAAGATCAGGTTGTCGAGGTTCTCGCGAGCGGCCATGCCGATGGCGCCCTTGGACTCGGGCTCGTCCATCTCGCCGTCGCCGCAATAGCACCAGACATGGCGACCCTTGGTTTCCAACACGCCGCGGTTTTCCATGTAGCGCATGAAACGCGCCTGGTAAATGGCGTTAATGGGACCGATCCCCATGGAAACGGTGGCGAACTGCCAGTAATCAGGCATCAACCAGGCGTGCGGATAGCTCGACAGGCCCTTGCCGGTGGACTCGGCGCGGAAGTTGTAGAGCTCGTCTTCGGTAAGACGGCCTTCCAGATAGCTGCGCGCGTACATGCCGGGCGCCGAGTGGCCCTGGAAGAACACTAGATCCCCGCCGTGCTCTTCGGATGGCGCATGGAAGAAGTGGTTGAAACCCACTTCGTACAGGGTGGCCGCCGAGGCAAAGCTGGCGATATGCCCGCCCACACCTTCGTGGTGGCGGTTGGCCTGGACCACCATGGCCATCGCGTTCCAGCGGATGATGGAGCGGATACGCCATTCGATCGCCGGGTCGCCGGGGCTCTTAGCCTCTCTATGCGGCGGAATGGTGTTCACATACGCCGTGTTCAGCGAGTAGGGGATCTGGGCGCCGGTACGGCGCGACCGGTCGATGAGCATCTCCAGCAGGAAATGCGCCCGTTCCGGGCCTTCGCGTTCGATGACTGCGTCAAGCGCATCGCGCCATTCCGCAGATTCCTGGGCGTCGACGTCGGACGCGTTGCCAACGTGCTCGGGATGGGCGCTCGCTTGAGCCATGAGATGCTCCTTCGACAAAGCATTATGGGATCTTGATCGCCGCCGATAGTACGCCCGGCGCGTAAGGCTCGACAACTTTGCGCAGCAAAGCGCACACCAAGCCCGGGCCGACCGCGAGGATCATCGACAGACGTTGTAGGCCGTAACCGCCTAATGACGGCGGCTACGACGATCGGACAGATTGCCACAAAGCGGGCAAACATGCGCTCACGTACGCACGCGCGTCGCCCGGCGAGGCAGGCCGACAAGCGCGCATAAAAAAGCCGGCAGGCTCGAACGCCTGCCGGCTGATCTGAGTTTTGAAAAACCCTCAGCGCTTAGCGCGGCTTGTTGGTGTCGTCATCGTCCGAGCTCAAGTACTTGTGCTCGAACTCTTTCATCCACTGCTCGGCCGTTTCCTTGGTTTCGCCGTACTTCTCCTGGATCTTGCCCAGCAGATTTTCGCGCTTGCCCTTGGCCTGCTCTACGTCGTCGTCGGTCAGCTTGCCGAAGTACTCGCGGGCCTTGCCTTTGGCGCGGTCAAACCGGCCTTCCCATTTGTCATCGCTTTCTGCCATGTCTTTGCTCCGGTAGAAAAAAGACTGTGATTAGGTATATCAGACTAATGGCGCATCGCAAAAGCGATATTTTTAGTTGTCTTTCTTCTTGTTGCCGTTGGCGTCCTTGTCATTGTCTTGGCCGCTGTAGGCGACCTGGGCATAGTTGACCACGGCCACCATCAGGATGCCGCCGATCATGTTGCCGATCAGCGTGGGGACAAAGAAGTCGCTGATGTACTGGCCGATGGTGTGGGTGCCATCGAACACGCCGTAGAAGGCTGCCACGGAGCCGGCAATGATATGCGGCAGGTGCGCCAGGCCGATCAAGAACGTCACTAGGATGATCACGCCCACACGGGCGGTCTCGGCAAACGGCAGCAGCCACAGCATGAGGGCCACCAGCCAGCCGGCAAAGACGGCCCGGATCATGGTCTCGAGGAACGTGGCCGAGTATTCACTGGCCGCGATATGGCTCAGGGCCGGGGCGATCGAGTCGTCCAGCACGTGGCCATAGACCAGCGTGGCGCCGAATATGGCCGTGCCCAGGATATTGGTCGCCAGCACCACCAGCCATAGATTGATCGTGCGGATGACCGTTTCCATGCGCTTGACGCGCAGCACTTCCAGCACCGGGGTCAGCGTGTTCTCGGTAAACAGCTGCTGGCGGCCGAGAATCACGAACAGAAAGCCCATGGAATAGCCCAGGCTCGAGATGATGGTCTGCCAGGCCATTTCCGGCGAGTAGTGACGCAGCAGCGCCTGGGCGATGAACGAAAAGCCCATCGACAGGCCAGCCGCCAGCGCCGACCAGGCCAGGCCCGGCAGCGGCCGCGACAGCTCCGATTCGGCCTCGGCGCGAATCGCTTCGTAAACCACTGCCGCACTGGGAAACTCGCGGCGCCGGGCGTCGCGACGCTCGTGGTGGTTCAGATCGGCTTCCTGGTTCTGTTCTTTTTTGGCGTTCTGCCCGCTCGGATTCGTAGCCAGGGTCTGCGATGATTCACTCATCGATCACACTCGTGGGTTGACGATGTCAAAACCCTATCTTAACGACGGCCAGCTTTCTGGAAAGCGCTATAGCCGCCTTTTCGTGAGCCCTGTCGTAGGCCTCGTTCTGGGCCTGGTCGGTGTTATGTCAAATAACGCCGTTGCCCGCGGGGTGGCCGAGCCGATAACCCCGGCCTCGCGCATGCCCCACGACAGCAAGGCCTTTACCCAGGGGTTCATCATTGACGACGACGGGCACTGGTATGAAAGCACGGGCCTCTACGGCCACTCCCAGCTGCGCCGCGTGGCCCCGGCCAGCGGCCACGCGCTGCAACGTCGCGCGCTGGCGCGTCGATACTTCGGCGAGGGACTGGCTCGATTCGACGACCGGCTGTATCAGCTGACCTGGAAGGCCGGGCAGGTATTCGTGTACGACCGGGCCACGTTTGCCCGGTTGGACAGCCACGAATACACCGGCCAGGGCTGGGGGCTGGCGCGCTGCGGCCATCAGCTGGTCATGAGCGATGGCAGCGACACGCTGGTGTTCCGCCGGCCGGATGATTTCAGCGCCACCCAGCGCCTGCCGGTACGCTGGAACGGCCAGCCGGTATCCCAGCTCAACGAGCTGGAGACCATCAACGGCATGATCTGGGCCAACCAGTGGCATACCAATCGGCTGTTGATCATCGACCCCGGGACGGGCCGAGTGGTGGCGGTGCGCAGCGCCGATGCGCTGGCCGCCGAGCAGCCTGACACGGCGGATGTGTTCAACGGTATTGCCTATGACGCCAACGCGGACCGGGTGTATGTGACCGGCAAGCAGTGGGCGTGGGTGTATACGCTGGGCCCGGACGCCAGCCAGCTCGGGGTTGACCAGCGCACCTCCGAGCGGTGCATCGCAGGCCGCTAGGGCGTGTCGTCATAAGATAAGGCGGCGCATCGGCGGCCAAGC
>DCKU01000190.1:15522-15669 GCA_002320455.1 Salinisphaera sp. UBA1666 | reverse complement strand
AGGCGGCGCATCGGCGGCCAAGCCACGGCAAGACAAGGCATCGCGAGCGTCGCGTGGTCATTCCACGTAAGTGAGCGATAACGCGGGATTGCCGCGGCTTGGCCGCCGACCCGTCGGGTTACCCGCGCCGGACGCGCCATGCGGCGT
>DCKU01000190.1:0-15134 GCA_002320455.1 Salinisphaera sp. UBA1666 | reverse complement strand
TCATATCTTATGACGACACGCCCTCGACCTACTTGCCGATACAGAAGCTCGAGAAGATCTCGCCCAGCAGGTCGTCGCTGGTCACCCGCCCGGTGATCGCCCCGAGCGCGTTCTGGGCCAGGCGCAGCTCTTCGGCCACCAGATCGCCGGCGGCGTCTACGGTCAAGCGCTGGCGGGCGGTCGTCAGGCACACGCCGGCCTCGTCGAGCGCGGCCAGGTGACGGCGGCGGGCCACGAATACCGGCTCGGCCTGGTCATCCACGCCGGCCAGGGCTTTCAGGTGTGCGGCCAGCGCATCGAAACCGGCCCCGCTTTTGGCCGACACGCGCACGGCGGTATGACCGTCGATGGCACAGGCACCGGGGGCGTTCGTGGACAGATCAATCTTGTTGGCAATGAGCGTGACCCCGGCCGCCGGCGCCAACTCGGTAAGCAAGGCCGCGTCATTGGCGGTCACGCCGGCTGTGTCGTCGATGACCAGCAGCACGCGATCAGCGCCTGCGATCTCGGCCCGGGCCCGGCGTACGCCCTCGGCCTCGACCGGGTCATCGGTCTCCCGCAGGCCGGCCGTGTCCACCAGCGTCAACGGCAGGCCGTCGATGGAGAGCTGCTCGGTGAGCACGTCGCGGGTAGTGCCGGCAATGGCGGTGACGATGGCCGAATCGCGCCGGGACAGCCGGTTGAGCAGGCTGGACTTGCCTACGTTGGGCGCGCCCAGAATCACCACTCGCAGACCGTCGCGAAAGCCGGCCCCTTGGCCGGCCGCGGCCCGCAGATCGGCCAGCCGCGCTGCAATAGCGTCCAGGCGGCCCAGGATCTGGCCGTCGCCGAGAAAGTCGACGTCTTCTTCGTCGGGGAAATCGATCGCGGCCTCGGTATAGACCCGAAGTGCTGTGAGTTCGGCCACGAGCGCGTCCACGTCACGGGCGAATACGCCCTCCAACGAGCGAACGGCGGCCCGCGCGGTTACGGCACTGGTCGCCGCGATGGCATCGGCGATGGCCTCGGCCTGATCGAGGCTGAGCTTGTCGTTTAAAAACGCCCGCTGGGAGAACTCGCCGGGCCCGGCCAGTCGGGCGCCGAGGGCCACCAGACGCGCCAGCAACAGATCCACCAGCACCGGGGAGCCGTGGCCATGCAGCTCGGCGACATGCTCGCCGGTGAAAGAGGCAGGAGCCGGGAAATACAACACCAGCCCGCGGTCGATGGCCTGGCCGTGTTCGTCGAGAAAGCCGGCCAGCGCGGCGTGGCGCGGGGCCGGCAGACGCCCAGTGAGTGCGGTGACGATAGCCGGCACGTCGGGCCCGGAGAGCCGAATGACCGCCACGCCCGCCTGACCCGCCGCACTGGCCAGGGCCGCGATGGTATCCGGCGCGGCTACGGCCATCAGCTCTTGTTGCCGGCCTTCTTCGGCTTGGTGTTGGCCGTACCGGCGGCTTCTTCACGATCCAGCTTACGATAGATATACCACTGCTGGGCAATGGTCAGCAGGTTGTTGGTGCACCAGTAGAGCACCAGACCCGCCGGGAAGAAGGCAAAGAACACTGCCATACCCACGGGCATGATCTGCATCACCCGCTGCTGCATGGGGTCCATGGCCGCGCTTACGTTAAGGCGCTGTTGCAGGAACATGGTCAAGCCGAAGATCACCGGCAGCACGTAGAACGGGTCCGGCGCCGACAGGTCGTTGATCCACAGCATGAACGGCGCGTGGCGCAGCTCAACCGATTCACGCAGCACCCAGTACAGCGCGATGAAGACCGGCATCTGCACCAATAGCGGCCAGCAGCCGGCCATGGGGTTGAAGCCTTCTTCCTTGTAGAGCTGCATCATGCGCTTTTGCAGCTCGGCCTTGTCGTCGCCGTATTGTTCCTTGAGCTTGGCCATGCGCGGCTGGAACTTGCGCATGCGGGCCATGCCGCGGAACTGGATTTCCGAAAGCTTGTAGAACAGCGCCTTGATGACACAGGTCAACAGGATGATCGCCAGGCCCCAGTTGCCCACCAGCCCGTGCAGGAACTCCAGCACCGTGAAGATCGGCCGCGCCAGCACCGAGAACCAGCCATAGTCCACGGTCAGATCCAGGCCCGGTGCAATGCCATCGAGCTGGTCCTGATACTTCGGCCCCACGAACAGGGTCGAGGAGAAGTCGGTACTCGCGCCGGGAGCCACGGCCTGCTGGGCGCCCACGAAGCCGGTGGAATATCCGCCGTTGGCGCCCTGGATATCCTTGCCGCGGGCAAAGAAACGCACCTGCTGATCCGCCGGCGGCACCACGGCACCGATGAAATAGTGCTGGATCATCGCGATCCAGCCGCCGGTCTGGTTGAGCGTCAGTGAATCACTCAAGACATCATCACGACCACGAGTCTTGTAGGCGAATTCATCGTCGCCCTTGGCCTGGTACCAGCCGACGCCGAAAAACGGCGACGAGAACGGCACATCGCCGGTCACCGTCTGCGGCGCACGCCAGTAGCGCACATACTGCGACAGGTTCCAGGGGGCATCGGTCTGGTTGCCGGCCTGCTGGTCCAGACCGATCTTGTAGCTGCCGCGATGGAAGGTATAGCGCTTGACGACCGTATGCCCGGCGTTATCGGTCCAGCTCAGGGGTACGACCAGCGTGTCCTGGCCGTCGGCCATCGCGTAGTCGGTCTTTTCGGCCGAGAAGGCGGCGGTATGCGTCGGGGCATCACCGTCTTTGGAAATCAGCCCGCTCTGCTCGATGAAGAAATCGGGCAGGGAGTCGTTGAGCAGGCGCAGATCGGTGTCCGGCTTTTCCGAGGACAACGGCACGCCGCGCAGTGCGACCTGGGATAGAGCGCCACCCTGGGTGTCGATGACCACATCCAGCTTGTCGGTCACCACATGGACTTTCTGACCCTGGGCCACGGGCGAGCTGTTGCGCCCGGGCACTTCGGCCATATCGCCCGGCGAGGCGTTGCCGCCGGAGCCGTCGCTGGACGTGCTCGAACCCTGGCTGGACGGTGCGCCGATATCCGGCACGTCGGCATCATCGCCGCCGCTGGCCTTGCCCTGGGTTGCGGCCGGGCTATCGCTGGACTGGGTGACCCGGGTGCTGGTCTGGTCGGCGTAGTCGGTCTGCCAAGCCTGATACAGGAAGAAACAGACCGCCGCGGCGGCACAGAGCAGGGCAAAGCGAATATTGTCCATCGGTCAGAATTCCCGGTTCGCAAGAGGACGCTGCAACGACGCTTAAGACATGGTCGTTCGGGCGGCAGGCGTAAACTAAATCTCTGCAGGCTGGCCGGCTTGACCACAAGCCACTGGCCGGTTCACCGCTTTCGAGGCCGCTATCTTGGACCAAAGCCCTGTGAGCTGTTCGAACAGCTGGGCATTGGTCAGCTCATCGGTGCGGCTACGCGCCAGTATGACGATATCGACCGAGGCCAGCGTATCTTGGTGGTGACGAAACGACTCACGAGCGACGCGCTTGACCCGGTTTCGATCCACCGCTCGCTTTATGCGCCGCTTGGCCAGCGCCAGGCCGAGCCGAGAACGGCCGGCGGCCGAGGGGGCAGCGATGACCACGAAACCGCGGCTGACAAACTTTTCGCCGTTGGCGAAGACCGCCCGGAACTGCGGCGGGGCGAGCAGACGCGCCTCGCGAGGGAACGCGGCTCGCATGGGGCCGCAGTTTACGGCGTCAGACGCTTGCGGCCCTTGGCGCGGCGCGAGGCGATCACGCGACGACCATTCTTGGTGGCCATGCGGGCACGAAAGCCGTGGGTGCGCTTGCGACGCAGATTGCTGGGCTGAAAAGTGCGCTTCATGAGAAGGCTCCTGCGCCTTGGCAAGGCACATGTTGACGTAAAAGAGCGCGGATTTTATGCGTCTCCGGGCTGCTTCGCAAGCCTTGAATAAGGCTGTGGATAAGCTGTGACAAGTACGTTAACTTATTCGGCCGCGTGCCATCGCGGGTGTCTTTTCTTGCCGGCACGGAGCAACCGATTTGGCCAATACGCTTTGGCAGCGCTGTCTGACCCATATCGAAACCCGCCTGCCCGAGAAAGACGTCAATCTCTGGCTGCGTCCGTTGGAAGCGCGTTTTGGCGACGACGGGCTGGATCTCATGGCGCCGAACGAAGTGGTGCGCGACCAGGTTGAGCGTGAACTGCGCGCTCCCATCGCCAACGCCCTGTCCGAACTCGGCGAGGCGCCGCGGCGTATCCGCGTGTTGGTGGGCGGCGGCAAACACGTCGATGAGCCGGTGGATGCAGCCAGCGATGCCCCCGCGCTGACCGACACCGCCCGCCACAATCTCGATGCCCGCTATACCTTCGAGTCGTTCGTGCAGGGCAAGTCCAACCAGATTGCCCGCGCGGCAGCCGAGCAGGCCGCCGACCCGCAGAACATGGCCTATAACCCACTACTGATCTACGGCGGCGTGGGCTTGGGCAAGACCCACTTGATGCAGAGCGTCGGCCATCGGCTGCTGACCAACAATCCGCGAGCGCGTATTGCCTACGTGCGCTCCGAGCACTTCGTCAACGAGATGATCACCGCCATTCGACATAATCGGATGGAGCGTTTCAAAGAGCACTACCGCACGCTCGATGCCCTGCTCATCGACGATATCCAGTTCTTTGCCGGCAAGGACCGCTCGCAGGAAGAGTTCTTCCACACCTTCAACTCGCTGCTCGAGGCCAACCAGCGAATCGTGATCACCTGTGATCGCTTCCCCAAGGAAGTTGACGGGTTGGAAGACCGACTGAAGTCGCGCTTCTCCTGGGGATTATCGGTAGCCGTCGAGCCGCCGGAGCTGGAGACCCGTGTGGCCATCCTGCTGTCCAAGGCCGAATTTCACGGCATTGAGCTTCCCCAGGAAGTGGCGTTTTTCATCGGCAAGCGCGTGCGTTCCAACGTGCGCGATCTGGAAGGCGCGCTCCATCGCTTGAAAGCCTCTGCGCAGATTACCGGTGCCGCCATCACCGTGGAATTTGCCAAGCAGGCGCTCTACGACATGCTGGCGGTCTATGACCGGCTGGTCACCATCGAGAACATCCAGAAGACCGTCGCCGAGTATTTCAAGATCCGCCTGGCCGATCTGCTGGGCAAGAAGCGCACGCGAACCATCGCTCGGCCACGCCAAATGGCCATGGCGCTGGCCAAGGAATTGACCAACCACAGCCTGCCGGAAATCGGGCAGGGGTTTGGCGGACGCGATCACACCACCGTTCTGCACGCCTGTCGCAAGGTCAAGGAACTACGCGAGACCGACACACGGTTCGACGAGGATTATGTCAACTTGAGTCGCATCCTCACCAGTTAGCTGTGGATAACCCCGGGATAACCGCATGCGAACACCAAAGGTCGTCTCGAAGCTCATTTTCATCCACAATTTTCACACACGCCGCCAACAGCTTGTGCGGCCTATAGCGAACAGTGTTAATAACTCTACAAGTAACTGAAATATAAAATGAAAATAGGTTATTAACAGGTTCGTATCGCGCCTGTTGTTATTACTACTGTCTTTTTTTAAAGCCCTTAAGACAGCAAGCCTACGCCCAAGCGCCCGGAGCTCGAAGCCAATGCAGTTCACCGTCCAACGTCGAGACCTACTTGCTGCCCTGCAGACTGTCATCGGGGTCGTCGAACGGCGCCAGACCATGCCGATCTTGTCGAACGTACTCGTACAGGGCGATAACAATCAGCTCACGCTGACGGCGACCGATCTCGAATTAGAATTGGTCACGCACTGCCCCGCAGTAATCGAAGCCCCCGGGGCTGTTGCCGTACCGGCGCGAAAACTCTTGGATATATGTCGCGGTCTACCCGACGATTCAGAGATTCAATGTCGTCAGGAAGGCAACCAGACCAAGATTCAGTCCAATCGTTCTCGATTCACGCTGTCGGTGCTATCAGCTGATGACTGGCCCTACCTGGATGAGGTCGAAGGCGGGCACACTATTTCCATACCGGAAAACACGCTCAAAGGGCTGTTGGATCGCACCCATTTCGCGATGGCCCAACAAGACGTGCGCTATTACCTCAACGGGTTGCTGCTGGCACTCCGAGCTGACCGCGTACGCTGCGTGGCCACCGACGGCCACCGTCTGGCACTCGCCGACGCGGATATCAACGTCGACGTTGAAGAAGCCACCCAGGCCATCATTCCGCGCAAAGGCGTGACCGAGCTGGTGCGACTGCTCGGCAATAGCGATGCAGAAATTCGCCTGATGTTGTCCAACAAGCACCTGCGTCTGCAGCTGCCCGGCCTGAATTTCACCACCAAGCTGATTGACGGTCGTTTTCCAGATTACGAGCGCGTGATTCCGGTACAGCCGGAGCAGGAAATGACCGCGCATCGCGATACGATCCGCCAGGCCCTGTCACGGACCGCGATTCTGTCGAATGAAAAATTCGGCGGTGTCCGGCTGACGTTGGGTGACCAGACACTCAAACTGCAGGCACAAAACGTCGAGCGTGAAGAAGCCGAAGACGAGATCGAGGTGTCGTACAACGGTGAGCCGCTAGAAATCGGCTTTAACGTGACGTACCTACTGGATGCATTGGGGGCGATGGAAGGCGAAGAATTTCTGTTGGCGCTATCCGGCCCGGATAGCAGCGGGCTGTTACAGGCGGTGGGCGACGAAAGCAGTCGCTACGTTGTGATGCCCATGCGACTCTAGTCAGCGGTTGTGCGGCTCGAGTCTCTATACGTCGATCATTTTCGTTGTATCCGAAGATGCGATCTGCAGGCGGCACCAGGCATCAACTGTATCGTCGGTGATAACGCCTCAGGCAAAACCAGCGTTCTGGAGTCCATCTATATTCTGGGACGGGGCCAGTCGTTTCGGCAGAGCCAACTGTCCCAGGCGATTCACCACGATGCCCGCGCGTTAACGGTACGAGCGCTCGTCGAGAACGACGACCTCGGCGCGACCCACCGGATCGGCTGTCATATCACTAAGCGTGAGACCGCCTTCAAGCTGGACAACCAGACAACCACCAGGCGCTACGACCTGATTAGTGCCTTACCGCTGCAACACATCGACCCCAACGTCCATCGACTGTTGGAAGAAGGCCCGCAGCACCGGCGTCATTTTCTCGACTGGGGCGTGTTCCACGTGGAACATGCGTTCTTTCCGGCCTGGCGTCGCTACCGGCGGGCCTTGAAGCAGCGTAATCGCGCGCTCCGCTATCAGCGCCCAAAGCATGAAATCGTCGCCTGGGACGCTGAACTGGTCGAGCAAGGCGAGATCGTCGATGCTTGTCGCCGGCGCTACCTCGCACTCGTCAAGGAACAACTACCCGAAAACACCGAAGCACTGATCGGCGAAGACGCGCTTGTTTTTGAATATCAACCGGGTTGGCGCGGAAATGATGGTTACGGCGCTGCCCTGGCAGCAACGCTCGATCAAGACGTCAAGGCACGGTTTACCGGAAACGGGCCTCATCGTGCCGACATCCGGATCAATATCGCAGCAACCCGAGCCCGTGATTGGGTTTCACGTGGACAACAGAAGATACTCACTGCTGCCCTGTTGCTTGCCCAGGCGCATATTCTGAATGATCTCCGGGGCCTGAAACCGATACTTTTAATTGATGACATGGCCGCTGAGTTGGGCCAGAGTTATCGAGAAACACTCGCTAAAGAGATTGTTCGCAGTCAGGCACAGTGTTTTATCACTTTTCTGGATCGCTCACTGATCCCGAGAGTGCTATCCGACGAGCGGGTGTTCCACGTGGAACAGGGTGTCGTCAGCGCATAATCTACCGTTCTGCAGCGAGCCACATGCCTGTGGCGCCTACATTGCACACTCCTCGCTGCTAACTGCACGTCAGCGTTTCGTATCAGGGCAAACCCGGGTCTGTTCGTGCTAAAATTTCAAACTTTCCAGATACCAGCCGGAGTCGGCGCATGGCGGAATCCAACGGCGATTACAACTCAAGCAGCATCAAGGTGCTCAAGGGCCTAGAGGCTGTTCGTAAACGCCCCGGCATGTATATTGGCGACACTGATGACGGCACCGGCCTGCATCACATGGTGTTCGAGGTCGTGGACAACGCGATCGACGAAGCACTGGCCGGCTATTGCCACGAAATCGTCGTCACCATTCACCGCGATCAGAGTATTACGGTGTCTGACGACGGGCGCGGTATCCCCGTGGATATGCACGAAGGCGAGGGCAAGCCGGCCGCCGAAGTCATCATGACCGTGCTACATGCCGGCGGTAAGTTCGACGACAACTCCTACAAGGTGTCGGGCGGCCTACACGGTGTGGGCGTATCGGTGGTCAACGCGCTGTCTGATTTCCTGCAGCTGGATATCCATCGCGACGGGTATCACTATCGTCAGCGCTACAGCATGGGCGAGCCCACCGAAGAGCTGGCACAGCTGGACAACACGGAAAAGACCGGCACAGCGATCCATTTCCACCCCAGCGATGAAGTCTTCTCCAATATCGACTTCAACTACGACATCCTGGCCAAGCGCCTGCGAGAGTTGTCGTTTCTCAATTCGGGCGTGCGAATCCGCCTGAAGGAAGAGGCCAGCGAGCGGGATGTGGTCTTCGAGTATGAAGGCGGCATCCGGGCATTCGTTGAAGCGCTGAACGAAAACAAGACCCAGCTGCACGAGAACGTGTTCTATTTCACCGGCGAGCGCGACGACATCGTGGTCGAGGTCGCCATGCAATGGAACGACTCGTATCAGGAAAGCGTGTTTTGCTACACGAACAATATCCCGCAGCGTGACGGCGGTACCCACTTGGCCGGCTTTCGCGGCGCGCTGACGCGCAGTCTGAACGGTTATATCGAATCCGAAGGCCTGGCCAAGAAAGAAAAAGTGGCCCCCTCCGGTGATGACGCGCGTGAAGGCCTCACGGCGGTTATTTCGGTCAAGGTGCCGGACCCGAAGTTCTCGTCCCAGACCAAGGAAAAGCTGGTGTCCTCGGAGGTGCGGGCTGCCGTGGAATCGCAGGTAGCCGAGCAGCTCAACGATTTTCTGCTGGAAAACCCCAAGGATGCCCGCGTGATTGCCAGCAAGGTGATCGACGCCGCACGGGCGCGGGATGCGGCCCGCCGGGCGCGCGACATGACGCGACGCAAGGGCGCGCTGGATATCGCCGGCCTGCCCGGCAAACTGGCCGACTGCCAGGAAAAAGATCCCGCGGCTTCCGAGCTGTTCCTGGTGGAGGGCGACTCGGCCGGCGGCTCGGCCAAGCAGGGCCGTGATCGCCACAACCAAGCGATCCTGCCGCTCAAGGGCAAGATCCTGAATGTGGAAAAAGCTCGTTTCGACAAGATGCTGTCGTCGGCCGAGGTGGGGACGCTTATCACCGCACTCGGCTGTGGCATCGGGCGCGACGAGTATGACCCGTCCAAGCTGCGTTATCACCGCATCATCATTATGACGGACGCCGACGTCGACGGCTCGCATATCCGTACGTTGTTGTTGACGTTCTTCTACCGCCAGATGTTCGAGCTGATCGAGGCGGGCTATGTCTATATCGCCCAGCCGCCGCTGTATAAAGTGAAATCCGGCAAGCAGGAGTACTACGTCAAGGACGACAAGGAGTTGTCCAACTACCTGCTGCGACTGGCGCTCAACAAGGCCGAGTTCCGTATGTCGGCAGGCGCGCCGCCGATTGCCGAGGACGCGCTGGCCGATCTGGCGCATCGTTATACCGGTATGCTCGAAGACATCGACCGCATGGCACGGCGCTTTGACCCGGCCACGCTGACCGAGATGACCTATCTGGCGCCGGTGACCGCCGAGGCCTTTACCGATGCCGCCTGGATGACCGAATGGGCCGAGGCGCTACAGGCGCGCCTGGATGCGCGCGACGAGCCGCGGCATCGCTACGAGGTCCAGATCAACCCGGCCGACGACGACCACCCGCTGCATCTGCAGGTGACGCGTTTCAGCCACGGTATTCCGCATGTGTTTGTCTGGCATGAGGATTTCTTTGCCAGCGGCGAATATCAGCGGATGTCGGGCCTGGGCGCCGAGCTGACCGATATGATCGGTGAGGGCGCCTATGTCACCCGCGGGGAAAAAGAAAAGACCGTGGACACCTTCGACGAGGCCTATCGCTGGCTGTTGGAACAGGCCAAGCGCGGTCTCAACGTACAGCGCTATAAGGGCCTGGGCGAAATGAACCCGGAACAGCTCTGGGAAACCACGATGGACCCGGAAAGCCGGCGTCTAATGCAGGTCAAGATCGCCGACGCAGTGGGCGCGGATCAGATCTTTACCACGCTGATGGGCGACCACGTCGAGCCGCGCCGTGAGTTCATCGAGAAAAACGCGTTGATGGTCTCCAACCTCGACGTGTAAGCCCGAGCCACAACCGGTCAGAAAAAAAGCCGCGTTGTGACGCGGCCTTTTTCATAGGCGCCCGGTTGATGGGCGCGCTCTATGGCCAAGGCTTGCCAGACAGCACAGCCGGGGGGCGATCAGACCGCGCTATCGCGCCCCAGCAGGCGATCGACCGCGGCGGCCAGATCCTCCACGATCGGCACGTCAGCCCAGAGCGGGTCGTCGCTATCAATGGGTTTGCCGGAACGCACGCCAATAGCCGACAGGCCGGCTGCGTGGGCGGCCTGGATATCGGTGGCGCTGTCGCCGATCATCACGCATTCACCGGGCGCCAGATGCCAGCGCGTCATGATGTCCTCCAGCATGCCGGTGGCTGGCTTGCGACACGCGCAGTTGGCCTCGGCGGTGTGGGGGCAGAAAAAGATGCCGTCCAGGGCCACGCCCAGATCACCGATCTGGCGCGTCATCTTGTCGTGCATGGCCAGCAGGGCGTCGTATTCGAACAGGCCGCGGCCCAGGCCCGATTGATTGCTGGCTACCACCACCCGCAGCCCGGCATGTTTCAAGCGCGCGATGGCCTCCAGCGCGCCGGGCAGGGCATGCCACTCGGCCGCCGACTTGATGAACGCCTGGCTGTCGCGATTGATCACCCCGTCGCGATCCAGCACCACCGTCGATAGCGTCATGCGCCACTCTCCACCGACAGACAAGAAATATCGGCCACCTTGCGACATTCGCCGTCGAGCGCGGCGAGCAGCGCCAGCCGATTGCCCCGCAGGGCGTCGTCATCGGCCATGACCATGACCTCATTGAAAAACGCATCCAGGGGCTCGGCCAGCGGCGCGAGTGCCGATAGGGCATCGGTATAGGCCGCGTCTGCGGCAGCGGCCTCAATCGTCTCGGTCTGCGCCGTGAGCTGGCGGTAGAGCGCCTGCTCGGCCGGCTCGACCAGACGATCGGCATCGACCTTGGCTGCCACGGTGGCTCCCTCATTGCGCTTCAGGATATTGCGAATACGCTTGTGCGCGCCGCACACCACGGGGGCTGCCGGCAGCTGCTCGAAGGCTTTCACCGCGGCCAGACGGGCATCGAAGTCTACCGGGTCAGTTACATCCTGGGCCGCAATCGCCGCGAACTGGGCCGGCGTGGTGTCGCGGTCGAGATAATAGCCGCGCAGGCGCTCCATCAGGAACTGCCATAGCGCCGCTTGGGTGCCGGAAGCCGCCTCGATGGGTTGGGCCGCGATGGCATCGTCGATCAGCGCCGATAGATCCACGCGCATGCCGGATTCGATCAGCGTGCGGAGCACGCCGAGTGCGGCACGCCGCAGGCCGAACGGGTCCTTGTCGCCGCTGGGGCGCTTGTCCAGGGCAAAGATGCCCGACAGAGTATCCAGGCGATCGGCCACGGCCAGCGCCCGGCCGGCCGGCGAGGCCGCGATCGCAGCCCCCGCTGAGGCCGGGGCATAGTGTTCCACGATGGCATCAGCCACGGCGGCGGGCTCGTTGGCCTCGCGGGCGTAATAGCCGCCCATCACCCCCTGCAGCTCGGGAAACTCACCGACCATTTCTGTCACGAGATCGGTCTTGGCCAGCTCGGCGGCGCGCGCCACCACGCCGGCATCGGCACCGGCCGGAGTCACAAGTGCCGCGGCCAGGGCCGCCACCCGTGCACTCTTGTCGGCGATGCTGCCCAGCGACTGCTGGAAACTCACCGCCGCCAGCGCAGGAATGCGCGAGGCCTGGCCGGCGCGGGTGTCGGCGTTCCAGAAGAACAGGGCATCGGCCAGGCGCGGGTCGACCACACGCTCGTTGCCGGCCACCACCTGGGCCGGGTCACGGCTTTCGATATTGGCCACGGTCACAAAACCGGCCATCAGCGCGCCGCCTGTATCCTCGACCGGGAAATAGCGCTGGTGGCCTTCCAGCGTGGCGATCAGCACCTCGCGGGGGAGCGTCAGATAGCGCTTGTCGAAACGCCCGGCAATGCCCGCCGGCCACTCGACCAGGGCAATGACTTCATCCACCAGGGCCGGATCCACCAATGCGCTTCCTCCCAGCGACTCGGCTGCGCGGTGCACCTCGGACTCTACCAGCGCCCGGCGGGCGTCCATGTCGACGATCACGTGGCCGGGGTCGCGCAGCGCGGCGACATAGTCATCAGCGCTTGCCAGCTCGATGGCCTCGGGGTGATGGAAGCGATGCCCCTGCGATGCGCGGCCGGCCGCGACATCAAACACCGAGAGATCCAGCGCCTGGCGGCCGTGTAGGGCGACCACCCAGTGCACCGGGCGCACGAAGGCGGCCTGGGAGTCGCCCCAACGCATGCGCTTGGGGATCGGCAGGTTCTTGAGCGCCTCATCCACCGCGCCCTGCAGCAGCGTGCTCAGCGGCGCGCCCTCGCGGGTGCCGCGATAGACCAGGCGCTGGCCTTTTTCGCTGTCTTCGACTTCAAGGGCGTCCATGGCCACGCCCACCGAGCGGGCAAAGCCTTCGCCGGCCTTGGTCGGCTGGCCGTTGCCGTCGTAAGCGATGGCCAGGGTGGGGCCTTGTTTCTCGACTGTTTCCGCAGCACTTTCACCGGCAACATCGGCGATCGAGACCGCCAGTCGCCTCGGGGTGGCCAGCGCGGTGGCTACGCCGCGGGCTACCCCGAGGCCGTCCAGGGCGTCGCCCAGCTGGCGTGCGAACGTCTCGGCCAGCGGGCGCATGGCCGCCGGGGGCAGTTCTTCCAGGCCGATTTCGATCAGTAGCGTGGCCGTCATGCCGCGGTGTCTTCCTGTTTGTCGTTGAGCATGGGAAAGCCCAGCGCTTCGCGGGCCTCGTAATAGGCTTTGGCCACGCCGCGAGCCAGCGTGCGCACGCGCAGAATGAAGCGCTGGCGCTCGGTGACCGATATCGCATGTCGTGCGTCCAGCAGGTTGAACGCGTGCGAAGTCTCTAGCATGCGCTCATAGGCCGGCAGCGGCAGGCCGTGTTCAACCAGCGACAGGCACTCGGCCTCGAGCTCGTCGAAGCGCCGGAACAGAGCATCAACCGGGGCATGCTCGAAGTTGTAGGTCGACTGCTCCACCTCGTTCTGGTGGAACACATCGCCGTAGTAGACCGTGCCGTAGGCCGACTGCGACCAGACCAGATCGTAGACCGACTCCACGTTCTGGATATACATGGCGATACGTTCCAGCCCGTAGGTGATTTCGCCCGAGACGGGCCTGCAGTCGATGCCGCCCACCTGCTGGAAATACGTGAACTGGGTGATCTCCATGCCGTTGAGCCAGATTTCCCAGCCCAGGCCCCAGGCGCCCAGGGTGGGCGATTCCCAGTTGTCTTCGACAAAACGCACGTCGTGGATCGACATATCCAGGCCCAGGGCTTCCAGAGAGGCCAGATACTGGGCCTGGATATCCTTGGGTGAGGGCTTCAACAGCACCTGGAACTGATAATAATGCTGCAGGCGGTTGGGGTTGTCGCCGTAGCGCCCGTCGGTTGGCCGGCGCGATGGCTGGACATAAGCCGCACGCCAGGGTTCAGGCCCGATCGAGCGTAGAAACGTAGCGGTATGGAACGTGCCGGCGCCTACCGCCATGTCCAGCGGCTGAACCACGACACAGCCGCGATCGGCCCAGAACTGCTGCAGCGTAAAGATGAGCTGTTGAAAATCCATTGGCGTGGGCGCTTCGAATGCAACGCGTATTGTAACGAACCCCGCTCTCGGACGAGTCAGCCTGTTTAAGAATGCCGCGCACTGTTTTGGTTCAAGATAATCATCGCGCTTCTATTTGGTGCGCATCTCTGCACTAAAAAAGCACAGATAAACGACAAAATACGGTTTTAGGCCATAGATGACGTGGCATGGAACCTGCCTTTATAGTGCACCCGTTGTACTGGCTGCGGGATAGGCCGCGCAGCAGCGCACCCACCACCAAGGAGTGATCATGGCGAGTAAAGCGCTCGAACTCATCAAGAAGACCGAGGCCAAGTTCGTAGACTTTCGTTTCTGCGACGCCCGCGGCAAAGAACAGCACATGACCATGCCGGCGCACGTCGTCGACGAAGAGTTCATGGAAGAAGGCAAGATGTTCGACGGCTCGTCGATCGACGGCTGGAAAGGCATCAACGATTCCGACATGGTGATGATGCCGGACGACAGCACCGCCGTGCTGGACCCGTTCTTCGAAGAGCCGACCGTCAACATCCGCTGCGACGTGCTCGAGCCCAACACCATGATGGGCTACGAGCGTGATCCGCGCACCGTGGCCAAGCGGGCCGAGGCGTATCTGGCCTCGACCGGCATCGCCGACACGGCGCTGTTCGGCCCGGAAGCCGAGTTCTTCATCTTTGATTCCGTGCGCTGGCACAACGAAATGCAGAGCGCCGGCTTCTCGATCGATTCCGAGGAAGCTGCCTGGAATACCGGTCGCGACTATCCCGAAGGCAACATGGGTCATCGTCCGGGCGTGAAGGGCGGCTATGTGCCGGTCCCGCCGGTCGATTCCCAGCACGACATCCGCTCGGCCATGTGTCTGGCCATGGAAGAGATGGGCCTGACCATCGAAGTGCATCACCACGAAGTGGGCACGGCCGGCCAGGGCGAGATCGGCATGTTGTTCAACACGCTGGTCAAGAAAGCGGACGAAACGCTGACCTACAAATACTGCGTGCAGAACGTCGCTCATGCCTTTGGCAAGACGGCCACCTTCATGCCCAAGCCGATCGTCGGCGACAACGGCACCGGCATGCACGTGCACCAGTCGCTGTCCAAGGACGGCAAGAACATCTTCTCCGGCGACGAATACGGCGGTCTGTCCGAAGAAGCACTGTATTACATCGGCGGCATCATCAAGCAC
>DCKU01000189.1 GCA_002320455.1 Salinisphaera sp. UBA1666 | reverse complement strand
CGTATGAAACCTCAACAGGCCCTGACGATCATACTGACAGCGATCAACACGAGAAACACCGCGATGATTGGCCGCAGCGCCCGGTCCGGCAGCCGTCGGCCGATACGCGTACCCACGTAAATACCCGGCAAAGAACCCACCAGGAGAAGCGCCAGAACACCCAGATCCGTGGTGCCCAGTGCCAGATGACCCAGACCGGCGACAAGCGTCAGCGGCACGGCGTGAGCAATATCCGTGCCGACGATACGCACGGCGCGCGTGTTGGGATAGAGCACCAGCAATAAGGTCGTACCCAACACGCCTGCGCCCACCGAGGACAGTGTCACGAGTACGCCCAACAGCACGCCGCCTACCACCGTAATCGCCGGCCGGTACCCCAGCAGCCGATCGCCCCGGCCATTCTGGAAAATAGCGCGATTCTTCAGCCACGCCACCAGCTGGCCGCGTACGAAGGTCAACACGCCGGTGACGATCATCGCGCCGGCCAACACCAGGACCATGACGTGCTGGACCGCCGGCGTCATACCGATATGGTGCAGCACCGCAATCGTGATGAGCGCCGCCGGCAGGCTACCGCTGGCCATCAGGCCGACGACCCGCCAATCCACGGTTTGCTGACGGCCATGTAGCCAGGTGCCAAAAGCCTTGGTGCCGGCGGCATACAACAAGTCGGTACCGACGGCGGCCGACGGCGCGAAGCCGAACAACAAAATCAACAACGGCGTCATGAGCGAGCCGCCGCCCACGCCGGTCATGCCGACTGCGGCACCGACGACAAAACCGGCAATGGGAAACGCGAACATCGAAATCTATCCTTGAAAGACGAGCCGACAAGCGACTGAACGACGGGCAAGGTAGCACCCGCGTTTCAAACCTCAAAGTGATATGCAATCATTAGTTGATATCTTTTTAGAATAATGACGCCGTGAAGCTCCGCCAGCTCGAATACATCCACGAAGTCGCCCGTCAAAAGCTCAACATCACGGCCGCGGCCAAGGTGTTACACACCTCACAGCCCGGCGTGAGCAAGCAGATCCGGCTGCTCGAGGACGAGCTAGGCCTGTTGATCTTCGAGCGCAACGGTAAGCACCTCGACGGCATCACGCCGGCGGGCCAGCGTATTCTGGAGACCACGCGGCGGGTGCTGTCCGAAGTGGACAACATCAACCGCACGGCCAGCGAGTTCGCCGACGCCGATCGGGGTTCGCTCTGTGTCGCCACCACCCATACCCAGGCGCGCTATGCGCTGCCGGACACCATCGCGGCTTTTCGCGCGGCCTACCCCAAGGTCTCGCTCCATCTGAACCAGGGCGCTCCGCCGCAGATCGCCGGCTGGGCAGCAGCCGGCGACGCGGATTTCGCGATCGCCACCGAAGCGCTGGAGCACTTCGACGAGCTCATCATGCTGCCCTGCTATCACTGGAACCGCTGTGTGCTGGTGCCACGCGATCATCCGCTGGCCGGCAGCGATGCCTTGACGGTCGAGGCGCTGGCCGATCATCCGATCGTGACCTACACGTTCGGCTTTACCGGGCGCTCGCATCTGGATCAGGCGTTTGCCGAGCACGGGCTGGTGCCCAACGTCGTGCTCACGGCGGTCGATGCGGACGTCATCAAGACGTATGTCCGTTTGGGTCTGGGCGTGGGCGTCGTGGCCAATATGGCCTACGACCCTGCCGCCGACGCCGATCTGGTGCGCCTGGACGCCAGCGCATTGTTCGCGGCCAGCACCACGCATATCGGTTTTCGGCGCAATCTTTTTCTGGCGGGTTATATGCGGCGTTTCATTGAGATGTTTGCTCCGCATCTCGACGCCGCGACCATCGAGCGCGCGATCGAGACCTACCCCGGCCCACGTTTCGACGACCTCGTGGCCGAGCTCTGGCCGCGTCTGCCCACACGATGAGCCGTATCTTGGTGATGTGCCCCGTTCGACGGGCTGCGTTCGATAAGAGTTTCGTCCGCGAATGAACGCGAATTCACGCAAATAAGACAGCTTTTTATTGGGCGATAGGCCAGCAGCAGCAAGCCGATACGGGCGGGGCTGCTGAGTTGTCGGATTACGCTTCGCTAATCCGACCTACGGCCCTGAAGTTGGGCCCCACAGCTCTCGTAGGTCGGCTTAGGCCGCAGGCCGTAAGCCGACATGAAACTGCTCCGTGATCCTCGGTGCCCGCCCTATTACCTAGGGCGCGATGACTTCCAGACCGCCCATGTAGGGCACCAGCACACGCGGCACGCGCACCGTGCCGTCGCCCTGCTGATAGTTTTCCAGCACCGCCACGAGGGCGCGGCCGGCCGCCACACCCGAGCCGTTCAGCGTATGCAGTAGACGCGGTTTGCCGGTCTCGGGATCGCGATAGCGCGCGCCCATGCGACGAGCCTGAAAATCGCGGGCGTTACTGATCGACGAGATCTCGCGGTACGTCTCTTGGCTGGGCAGCCAGACCTCGAGATCGAAAGTACGCGCAGCGGCAAAGCCGATGTCTCCCCCGCAGAGATCGACCACGCGATACGGCAGCTCGAGCGCGGCCAGCACGGCTTCTGCGCGGGCCAGCATGGCCTCATGACACGCGTCGGAGTCGTCCGGGTGGGCGATATTGATCAGCTCCACCTTTTCGAACTGGTGCTGACGAATCATGCCGCGCACGTCACGCCCGGCCGCCCCGGCTTCGGCGCGAAAACACGGCGTGTGAGCGACATAGCGTAGCGGCAGACGCGCCGCGTCCACGATCTCGTCAGCCACTATATTGGTGACCGGCACTTCGGCAGTGGGAATGAGATAGTAGTCATCCGGCTCGGCCAGACGGAACAGGTCATCGCCAAACTTGGGCAGCTGGCCGGTGCCATAGAGCGAATCGGCGTTGGCGATATACGGCACGTTGAGCTCGGTATAGCCGGTCTCTACGTGGGCATCCACCATGTAGGCAATCAGGGCGCGGTGCAGCCGGGCCACGGCGCCGGTCATGACGGTGAAACGCGCGCCGGTGATCTTGGCGCCGGTAGCCGCATCCAGCCCGCCCAGCGATTCACCGATTTCGACGTGATCGCGAACCGGGAACTCGAAGCTCGCCGGCGTACCGACTTCTCGAAGCACGACGTTGTCGGCCTCGTCGGCGCCGTCGGGCATGGCCGCATCGGGCAGATTGGGCAACCCGGCCTGAATCGCCTCCAGCTCACCGGCCACCGTGGCCAGCTCGGCCTTGGCGGCGTCGAGTTGCTCGCCAAGCCCGGCGACCGCGGCCTTCAAGGGCTCGATATCCTCGCCGGCCGCCTTGGCCTTGCCGATCGATTTGGAGCGAGTGTTGCGCTCGGCCTGGAGCTCCTCGGCCCGGGTCTGCAGGGTCTTTCGACGCGCGTCGAGGTCGGCGTAGGCCGCGGCGTCAAACACGAACCCGCGCCGCGCCAGCCGGCGGGCGACATCTTCCGGGTCGTTACGAAGCAGGCGAGGATCCAGCATGGCAGGTCGGTCGACGAAATATTCGCGCGCATTATAGTCGTAGGCCGGCACCGCGTGTGCGCAAGCGGGCGTCTGGCCTTGGCGCTGGCCGGCTGGCGCCGGATAATCAGGCGGTATCGGCCGGCGGATCCGCCCCGCCGTCTCATGTTTTTTGCCGGGAGGAGCGTCATCAGCCCCTGGATTCTGATCACCGTTTCGCTGACCTACGTCGGTATCCTGTTCTATATCGCCTATCAAGGTGATCGACGGGGCCGGCTGCGGCGCCGCCCGGGGCCGCGCCCGGTGGTCTATGCCCTATCGCTGGCGGTCTACTGCACGGCCTGGTCTTTTTACGGCAACGTCAGCGCGGCGGCGACCGACGGCTGGGTCTATCTGGCGATGTATCTGGGGCCCATCGTGGCGCTGATCGTGTTGTTTCCGGTGCTGCGCAAGATGCTCGTCATCGCCAAGCAGCAGAACACCACGTCGATCGCGGATTTCATCGGTGCCCGCTACGGCAAGTCGCAGAGCCTGGCCGCGCTGGTCGCACTGGTCGCACTGGTCGTGGTGCTGCCGTATATCGCATTACAGCTCGATGCGATGACCATGTCCTTCAATACCATCGTGCACGGTTTCTATAGCCGCCCGCGTTCGGAAATCGCGCTGTCCGGCTGGACCGATACCGGCCTGCTCGTGGCTTCGGTCATGGCGGTCTTCACCATCGCCTTCGGCACCCGGCACGTGAACCCGCGCGAGTCGCATCAAGGCATCATCCGGGCGATCGCCTTCGAGTCGGTGGTCAAGCTGGGCGCGTTTCTGATCCTGGGGCTTTATGTCTGTTTTGCGATGTTCGCGGGGCCGGCGGATCTCATGCGCCAGGCCAATGCCCTGCCCGAATTTGCTGCCCAGTTCGACAATGCGCTGTTAACGCCCAAGTTCTTGACGGTCCTATTTTTGTCCACGGCGGCCGTTCTGTGCCTGCCGAGACAGTTTCACGTCGGGGTAGTCGAAAACACCGAGAGCCACGACCTGCGCACCGCCCGCTGGCTGTTCCCGGTTTATCTGGGGCTCATGGCGGTCTTCGTCTTGCCCCTTGCCGCCGCGGGCATGGTGCTGTTCGGTCTGGACACGATCGACCCCGATCGTTTCGTGCTCGCGTTGACGTTGGCTGCCAACAACGACTGGCTGGCGCTGGTGGTTTATATCGGCGGCATATCAGCAGCTACCAGCATGGTCATCATGGCCACTATCACCCTGGCCACGATGCTGTGTAACGAGGTGGTGGTACCGATCGCTCTGCGCCTGCCCGGCGTGCAGTTCGGGGCCGCCCATGACCTGAGTCGTGCGCTGCTGCGCACGCGCCGGGTATTGATCGTCGTGATTCTGTTCCTGGCCTGGGGGGTCTATCGGCTGTTTGCCACCGGCGGCACGCTCGCCGGCATCGGCCTGTTGTCGATTTCCGGTGTCGCCCTGTTCGTGATCCCCATGGTGGGCGGGATGTATCTGCGGCGTATCACCCGCCGCGGCGCGATGGCTGGCCTGGTGGCGGGTCTGATCGTTTGGCTGTACACGCTCATCGTGCCGACGCTGGCCGATCAGGGCTGGCTGCCGATCAGCTGGCTGGACGAAGGCCCGTTCGAGATCCTGTGGCTGGCCCCGCACGCGCTGTTTAACACCCAGTTCGAAGACGGCCTGACCCACGGCGTGTTCTGGACTTTGACCGTGCAACTGCTGGTGACCGTGGGCGTGTCCATGAACACCTCGGTGAGCCTGATCGAGCGCGCGCAGTCGGTGGCGTTCGTCAATCTGGGGCTGCGTCGGAGCGAGCGCTCGCGGGACGATGTTCGCCCGCCGGCGATCCGGGTCGGCGAGCTGGAGGTGCTGCTACAGCGCTTTCTGGGTCCGCAATCGGCGCGCGCCGCACTCAACGAATACGCCGGGCATCACGATCGACAGCTGTTGGCCAATCAGATCGTCGACGGTCCGCTGCTGCAGTTTGCCGAACAGCGTCTGGCCGGCGTGGTGGGCAGCGCCTCTGCCCGGCTCATGCTGGCTTCGGGTCTGCGCCAGCGGGACCTGGCGCTGGACGATATGGTGCGCCTGCTCGATCGCACCGCGGATGCTGTTCAGTTCAACCGCAACGTGCTGCAGGCCGCGCTGGAGAACATCGACCAGGGGATTTCCGTCGTCGATCAAGATTTGCGGCTTGTGGCGTGGAATACCCGCTACCTGGAGCTGTTCGAGTATCCGCCGGGGCTGGTGCGCACCGGCCGGCATATTGCGGATCTGATCCGCTTCAATGCGATGCGCGGCGAATGTGGCCCGGGCGGCGTGGAAGAGCATGTGCGCAAGCGCTTGGACCATCTGCGCGAGGCCCAGCCCCACCAGTTCGAGCGCCACCGGCGTAACAACACCGTCTTGCAGATGACGGGCAATCCCATGCCCGGCGGCGGCTTCGTGACCACCTTCAACGATATTACCGAGTTCAAGCGCAACGAAGCCGCGCTGACCCGCATGAACGAAGAGCTCGAGGCCCGGGTCGCCGCGCGCACCGAAGAACTATCGCGCGCCAACGCCGGTCTGCGCCGTGAAAACGAGCAGCGCGCGATTGCCCAGCGCGCGGCACTCGATGCCCGGCGCGACGCCGAGCGGGCCAATCTGTCCAAGACGCGCTTTTTGGCCGCAGCCAGTCACGATCTGTTGCAGCCGCTCAATGCCGCGCGGCTGTTTGCCGCCGGCGCCGAGCAAGGCACGCCCGCCGCCCAGCGCAGCGCCCTGGGCCAAATCCAGGCGTCGCTGGAAGCCGCGCAGACGCTGCTCGAGCCACTTCTGGATATCTCGAAAATCGATGCCGGCGCGTGGGACGTCAAGACCCAATCGTTTCCGCTGTCGCGCATTCTCCAGCCGCTGACCGGCGAATTCGAGGTCCTGGCGCGTAACGCCGGGCTCACGCTCCACGCCGTGCCCAGTCGCTGTTGGGTCCGCAGTGATCCGAACCTGCTTCGTCGGATCCTTCAGAATTTCCTCTCGAACGCTGTGCGCTACACCGAGCGCGGCCGCGTGTTGATCGGGGTTCGCCCGCGGGCATCGACGGTCCGCATCGAGATCTGGGATACGGGCCCCGGCATCGAGCCCGACCAGCTGGCTTCTGTGTTCGAAGAGTTTCAGCGCGGGACAACCAGCCACGGCGCCGCCGAGCGCGGCCTGGGCTTGGGTCTATCGCTGGCTGATCGCATGTCGCGTCTGCTGGGCCATCGTATTCAGGTGGACTCGACGCCCGGCAAGGGCACGGTGTTTCGTCTTCACGTCGAGCGCGTCGCTCCCGAGACCGACACCGCCGCGCCGGCACAACCTCACGCCGTGGCGCCGCTGAAAATCAAGAACGCGCTCTGCGTAGACGACGACGACGCATCACTCGATGCGCTGGTGGGGCTATTGGAGCGCTGGCAGATCGACTGCATGACCGCCCCGCCGGAAGATGCTGTCGATATCATGACCGACGAAGTCTTCGACGTGGCGATATTCGACTACGATCTGGGCGCGAACGCGCCCACCGGCCTGGAACGCATCGAGGCGTTGGCCGGGCGCTGTCCCAATACTCGCTTCTTGCTCGTCACGGCCAATCGCGATCAGGCGATCGTCAAGCGCGCTGAAGCCATGGGCACCGGCATCATCTACAAGCCGATCGGCCCCGCCAAGCTACGCGCCGCGATATCGGGCCCGCCGGTGGGCGGTGAAGTCGAGGTTTACTAGGGCGTGTTGAGGTTTCATACGAGCCCGCGCCAAGCGCTGTTTT
>DCKU01000005.1 GCA_002320455.1 Salinisphaera sp. UBA1666 | reverse complement strand
GCGAGAGGTTATGCAGAGCTTCCTCCCTAGCGCGCATCATCGCGATCTCCCGAGTCGGAAGGGGTGGGGGGCGTACCGGCGGCCGGTGCAGCCAGCGGCGCCAAAAACGCGATCAGTTCGCCGGCGCGGGTGGCCTCGAAGTGACCGCCGGTAATCTGCTGGCGATAGGCATAGAGCGAGGTGTCCAGCTTGCCGGGCTCGGCCGGGACCAGCTGCATGCGCACGTGCGTGATCAGCGAGCGAAAGGTTTTCAGATCGCCGCCGGCCAGGGTGATATAGCTGTCGCGGTCGAGAATCGGCTCCGGCCAGCTCGGGTCGTAGTCGCTGGTGAAGTTCAGATGCAGGCCGGCGCCGTCGAGTGACATCGAGGCGACGTGGACGTCCTGGGTCGGTGGCGGCAACGAATGATTCAGATCGAGCACGATGGCATCACCGGATAACTCGGCCCCCTCGGTCTCGATCTGGACGAAACTCGACAGCCGAAGGCGGATGAGATCAAGCAGCCCCTTGGCCGGGAGCTTGGCGATATCAATCTTGTCAGGCTCGTAGACGAACAGATGATGATCGACCAGACGAACCGGGCCTCGCATCTCGAAGTCTAGCCACAGGCCCGGCACCTTCTGGGTCTGGCCGTTGACCTGAAGCGTGCCGTCGTCGTGGGCCTGGATACGGATGTCGCGGAGCTGCGTGCCCGGGTAATCGATCAGGTAATCGTTGAACAAGGCCGTCAGCGCCGAAGCCGGCATCAGCGCATCGCCGTGTAGCGGCTTGAACACGAACGAGGTGGGGTCATCGAGGATGCCTGGCGCGCCCTTGCTGGTGGGCACGAGCATAGCCGAGAGATAACCGACATCGAAGCCGATATCACCGGCGATGCGAAAGAAGGTGTGGCGGATGAAAAGCGCCACACCTTCGCGGCCCGAGTCGCGCAGATCCGGCGTTCTTACCTGCGGATTGTAGGCAGCCTCTTTGGGCGCAAGAAGCCCGCCGTCCAGCTTGTCGAGCGCCTCCAGCTGGCGTTTCTTTTTGACCACCAGGCTGGCCGGCGCATCACCGTTTTGACCGTGGGCCGTCCAGAACGACAGTGCGACACCGCCGCCGACGACAACCAGCGCGAGACCTACGAGAGCGAGACCGGTTTTCTTTTTGTTGTTCAAGCGACACCTGAATCACGAGGCGACGCATTCGATCATCGGCCTAACGCAGAAAAATGACAAGCCGTCGTTTCAGATCAGGGCCATTGGACTACGCGGTCTGCCAGCGGGCCTCGCCCAGGACCGGGCTCGACAAAAGCAGCGTCTGTCCGGGTACGAGCGCCCCAACGCCCTCCGGTGTGCCCGTAAAGATCAGATCGCCTGGGATCAACGCCCAGGTTCGGCTGAGCATGGCGACCAGCTCGGTGATAGCCACTAGCATATCGCCAGTGTGGCCGGCCTGTCGGGTTGCGCCGTCCACCTGCAGAGAAAACGACAGATCGGTCAGATCAATGGCCGGGCTCAGCGGCGTGATCGGGCCAAGCGGTGCGCTGGCCTCAAACGCCTTGGCGCGCTCCCAGGGCTCGCCGGACGACTTGAGATTGGCCTGTAGATCGCGCGCCGTCAGATCCAGGCCGAGCCCCAGGCCCGCGATATGAGCACGTGCCTCAGGCGCGGCAATATCGCGCCCGCCGCGGCCGATTTCGACCACCAGCTCAGCCTCGTGATGGATTTCGCCCACCTTGCGCGGCAGTACCAGCGGCTCTTCAGGCGCCACCAGGCAGCTTGCCGGTTTCATGAAGACCACGGAGCGGGCGCCGGCCAGGCGATTGCCGAGTTCTTCGATATGCTTGGCGTAGTTACGCCCGATACAGAAGACGCGCGGCGTGCTGCGATGGTCGAAGGCGCGGGCGGACTGGCTCACGGGGTGGTCTCCTCGGATAGATTCTTGTGTCGATATTCACACAGATCCACGATTGTGCAGCGCTCGCATTCGGGCGTACGGGCCTTGCAGACATAACGGCCGTGCAGGATGAGCCAGTGATGGGCGTTATGCAGGTAGGGCCGTGGCACAAGTCGCATGAGCCGATCCTCGACCGCACGTACGGTCTTGCCCGTGGCCATGCCGGTACGGTTGGAGACCCGAAAGATATGCGTATCGACCGCCATGGCCGGCTGGCCGAACGCCGTATTGAGCACCACGTTAGCGGTCTTGCGGCCGACGCCCGGCAGCGCCACGAGTTCCTCGCGCGTGGCCGGCACGACGCCGTCGTGGTGATCCAGTAGCGCACGACAGGTTTTTATGACATTGGCGGCCTTGGAGCGATACAGGCCGATGGTTTTGATGTACTCGATGAGACCGGCCTCGCCCAGCGCCCAGATCGTGGCCGGCGTGTTGGCCACGGGAAACAGACGCCGCGTGGCCTTGTTCACACCGACGTCCGTGGCCTGGGCCGAGAGAATGACGGCGATCAAGAGCTCAAAGACCGAGTCGTACTCCAGCTCGGTCTGCGGCGAGGGGTTGGCCGCAGCCAGGCGTTCGAAGATCTGTGTGCGTTTTTGCTTGTTCATGGCGTTGGCTGCGGGTCCGACGGCCAGCGCATGCGCGCCCGGGCGCGACGCCGGTCCATCGGTGAAAGACGATTACTTATTGCGCGGGGCCCGGCTCATCGCGCGCGGCCCGGCGGGCCTTGGCCCGGGCGATGGCGTCGCGGATAGTGGATTGTTTCTCCGGTGAGGTCGCGATGGCGTCTTCGCGCGCATCGTAAGTCGCCTCATGTCGGCTGGCACGGCGCCGACGCGATGACGTCCGGTTGAGCCGTTTCTGGCGGGCCTCGAACAGACGGCGCGCGCGATCGGCGCGTTCGGCGTCGACGGGCCGGGGCGGCGGCCAGAGCGGCTGGCCGGTGTCGGCGGTTGATTCCGGCATATCGATACAGTTGACCGGGCAGGCCGGCACGCACAGCTCGCAGCCCGTGCAGTCGGCCCCGATCACGGTATGCATCTGCTTGGCGGCACCGGTAATCGCGTCGGTGGGGCAGACCTGGATACATCGCGTACAGCCGATACACTCAGCTTCGCGGATGTATGCCACCTTGGCCACGCTGGCATCGCCGCATTCGGGCTCCAGCGGTATCGCGGCCTGGCCGGTCAGTGCGGCCAGGTTGTCGATTGTGGCCGCACCGCCCGGCGGGCAGCGGTTGATCGCGGTTTCTTCGGCGGCGATGGCTTCGGCGTAGGGGCGACAGCCGTCGTAGCCGCAGCGCCGACACTGCGTCTGTGGCAGCAGCGCATCGATCTTGTCGACGTAGGCGTTGCTCATCGTCTGGGCTCCCGCGGGCCGGCGCCGGGTCTACTTGATGCGATCGCCCGGCTTGGCGCCGTCGTCGGGCGACAAGACATGCGGCGAGTCGCCGGCGGCCAGCACCATGCCTTCGGAGACGCCGAAACGCATCTTGCGCGGGGCCAGGTTGGCCACGAGTGCCACGTGGCGGCCTTCCAGGGTTTCAGGCGCATAGGCTGATTTGATGCCGGCAAAGACCTGGCGCTGGCCCAGCGGGCCCACGTCCAGCGTCAGTTTCAACAGCTTATCGGCGCCTTCCACGTGATCAGCGGCCACGACACGCGCCACCCGCAGATCCACCTTGGCAAAGTCGGTGATATCGATCGTGTCGTCGTCTTGGCTGTTCTCGGTGTCAGCAGCGGCTGCCTGCTCGACGACCGGGGCCTGCGGCTCGGCGGCTGGAGCGGCCGCGGCCAGGTCCTCCTTGCTGGCCTCGATCATCTTGTCGATGGCCGGCTGCTCGACGCGGCGCAGCAGCGGCTTGAACTTGGCGATGGTGTGATCCAGCAGCGGCGTCTTGAGATCGGCCCAGGTCAGCGGGGCGATCTGCAGAAACGCCTCGGCGCGCTCGGCGGTGGCCGGCAGCACCGGCTTTAGATACAACGTGAGCTGGCGGAACAGCTCGAGTGCCGTGGTACAGATCTGCTGCAGCTCGGCCTCGCGGCCGTCTTCCTTGGCCAGCTGCCAGGGCGCGCGCTCGGCCACATACGCATTGGCCTCGTCGGCCAGCGCCATGATCGCGCGAATCGCCTGGGCATAGCGCCGGGCTTCATAATGCTCGGCGATGGCCTCGCCGGCATCGGCAAACCGCTGGGCCAGCTCCGGGCGGTCCAGCGCGTCGGCCAGACGGCCGTCGAAGCGCTTGGTGATGAAGTTGGCGGATCGGGAGGCGATGTTGACGTACTTGCCGACCAGGTCCGAGTTGATCCGGGCCATGAAGTCGTCAAAGTTCAGATCCAGGTCCTCGACCCGATGGGTGAGCTTGGCCGCGAAGTAATAACGCAGAAACTCCGGCTCGACGTGATCCAGCCAGGTGCGCGCCTTGATGAAGGTCCCGCGCGACTTGCTCATCTTCTCGCCGTTCACGGTCACGAAACCGTGGGCATGAATCGCCGTGGGCGTGCGATAGCCCGCGCCTTCCAGCATGGCCGGCCAGAACAGCGCATGGAAATAGACGATGTCCTTGCCGATGAAGTGATACAGCTCGGCCTGGGAGTCGGGGTTCCAGAAGGCATCGAAGGAGAGATCGTCGCGCTCGTCGACCAACGCCTTGAACGCCGCCATGTAGCCGATCGGCGCGTCCAGCCAGACATAGAAATACTTGTCTTCGGTGCCCGGAATCTTGAAGCCGAAGTACGGCGCATCGCGCGAAATGTCCCAGTCGCGCAGGCCAGCGGTGAACCATTCATCCAGCTTGCGGGTGATGGCTTCCTGGAGATGATCGCTGCGGGTCCAGTCGCGCAGGAAGGTCTCGAAATCGGCCAGCTGGAAGAAATAATGCTCCGACTCACGCTCGACCGGCGTGGCCCCGGACAGCACCGATACCGGGTTGCCCAGCTCCGTGGGCTGGTAGGTGGCCCCGCAGGCTTCGCAGGCATCGCCGTACTGATCGGCGGTGCCACATCGCGGGCATTCGCCGCGGATGAAACGATCCGGCAGGAACATCTGTTGTTCCGGATCAAACGCCTGCTTGATGGTGCGGCTGGTGATGTGGCCGGCAGCCTTGAGCGTGTTGTAGATCGCCGACGACAGCTCCCGGTTCTCGTCCGAATGCGTGGAGTGATACTTGTCGTAGACGACGTGAAAGTCGGCGAAATCCCGCTGGCGCTCGGCCGATACGCCGGCGATGAGTTCTTCCGGGCTTACTCCGCCATCGCGGGCCTTGAGCATGATCGGCGTGCCGTGGGCGTCGTCGCCGCAGACCGCGATACAGTTATGGCCGCGCTGTTTCTGGAACCGCACCCAGATATCGGTCTGGATATGCTCGAGCATGTGCCCGAGATGGGTCGCGCCGTTGGCATAGGGCAGAGCGGATGTAACGAGAATATCGCGTGCCATAGCGGGGTCGGGGCGCCGTCGAGTCAGCCACGCAGTATGCCACAGGCCAGCCCCGGCCCGGGTCGAAGCGCCGACGACGCGCCGACGAGGGGCGCGCTGAATTGCTATCATCCGCGGCCTGTTTACTGGTTCGAACAATCGGCACGGTCTGATGAGCGATACGCTGAAAAAAGACGTCGAAGCCTGCTTGGCCACCCTCCACGAGCCGCATCTCGATACCGATCTCATGAGTGCGCGCACGGTGCGCTCGCTCGCGGTCGAGGGCGATCGCGTCACGCTCGAGCTGGATTTGGGCTTTCCCTGTGGCGATGCCGGCCAGGCACTGGCCGAGCGAGTCCAGACCGCGGTCCAGGCGCTGGACGGCGTGGGCCACGCCGACGTGACCGTCGGATTTTCTGTCCAGCCGCGCGCCGTGCAGCCCAGCATCAAGCGCATCGATGGCGTGGCCAACATCATCGCCGTGGCCTCCGCCAAGGGCGGGGTGGGCAAATCCACCGTGGCCGCCAACCTGGCCCTGGCGCTGAAAGCCGACGGCGCCAACGTGGGCCTGCTGGATGCCGATATCTACGGGCCCAGCCAGCCGCGGCTGATGGGCATGGACGTGCAGGCCAAGGCCGCGGGCGAGAACACGCTCCTGCCGGTCGAGGCCCACGGCATGCAGACCATGTCGATCGGCTATCTCATCGACAAGGACAGCCCGGCCATCCTGCGCGGGCCCATGGTGACCTCGGCGCTGCAACAGATGCTGTTCCAGAGCGCCTGGGCCGATCTGGACTATCTGGTGATCGACCTGCCGCCCGGCACCGGCGATATCCAGCTGACTCTGGCCCAAAAGATTCCGGTGTCCGGCGCGGTCGTGGTCACCACGCCGCAGGATCTGTCGCTGATCGATGCCCGCAAGGGGGTCGAGATGTTCAACAAGGTCAACGTGCCGGTGCTGGGTATCGTCGAGAACATGAGCACGCATATCTGCTCGAAGTGCGGCCACGAGGAGCATATCTTCGGCGAGCACGGCGGCCAGGCCCTGGCCGATGAGTACGATACGTCGCTGCTGGGCCAGCTGCCGCTGGATATCAGCATTCGCGAAAACGCCGATGCCGGCACGCCCAGCGTAGTGGCAGCGCCGCAGTCCCCGGTGGCCCAGGCTTACTTCGAGATTGCCCGCCACACCAGCGCGCGCCTGGCTCGCCAGAAGAAGGACTACGCGAGCAAGTTCCCCAACATCAAGGTTGAGGAAAATTAAGCGCCCGCGCTGCTTGATGGGCTAACGCGGGCGACTCCACAGCGGCAGGCGCTTGCGGCCCAGAAAAAACGCTTGGAAAACAGACGGGATAGGCACACCCAAGCGGCCCGCCGATCGGCCGCTTGGGTATTCACGGGCGTGATACCTATCGCGTCTACCGAGGCGAGGCGCGTCAGACCTCGCCGATGTCGATCACGATCTTGCCGATGGCCTGGCCGGAGGTCAGATGCCGGTGGGCGTCGGGTACATCGGATAGCGTGAATCGGCGCTCGTCCAGCAGCGGCTCCAGCTCGCCGGTCTCGACCAGCCGGGCGGCCTTGGTCAGGATCTCGCCGTGGTGGCCTGGATCGATGCCATGGAGCATGGCAGTAAGCATCAGCACCACGTGCAGCGTGAGGCTCTTGGCGTGCATGGGCGTGAGGTCGGCCTCGTATTGCGACACGATAGTGACCACCTGGCCGTTGACGCGTGCTGCGTCAAACGACTTGGCGATATCCGAGCCGCCGGTGGCGTCCATGACGACATCGAAGCCGCGACCGGCGGTGACGCGCGCGACATAATCCGCCACGGCTTCATCCTTGTAGTAGATGATGTCGTCGGCGCCCAGGCGCTCGGCGATCGCGGCCTTGTCTTGCGTCGAGACCGTGGTGGCCACCCGGGCCCCCAACGACTTGGCCAGCTGCACAGCGATATGGCCTACGCCACCGGTGCCGCCGTGGATCAGGATGTGATCACCCGGCCGCACGCCGGCTCGGTCGACCAGTGCTTCCCAGGCCGTGATGGTGACCAGCGGCAGGGCCGCGGTCTGGCGCCAGTCCAGGCTGTCCGGCTTGGCGGCCATGAAGGCGGAATCGACGATGGCATATTCGCCGTAGGCGCCGTCGTGGCCGGACACGCCCGTGGCACAGCCATAGACGGCATCGCCGACGGCAAAATCGCGAACACCGTCACCGACCGCGTCTACGATGCCGGCGACGTCACAGCCCAAAACCGCCGGCAGCGCTGGCGCGATAGCCGGGCCGGCCGCGCGCAGCTTGGTATCCACCGGATTGACGCTGGTGGCCATCTGGCGCACGCGAATCTGGCGCGGGCCCGGCTCGCGGATGTCGACATCCGTCAGTTCAAAGTTGTCGGGCTCGCCAAAGGCATGTAACTGCTGGACTTTCATAACGACTCTTGTAGATCAGTATCGCTGTCACGATACGCCACACGAAGCCTGTGTGCCGATTGGCTGGGCGTGAGCGGGCCGCATCGTTAAACTACGCGACCCTGGTACTGGCTGGACAGCGTCAATGAGCATCAAAGCCGATAAATGGATTCGTCGCATGGCCGAATCCGAGGGCATGATCGAGCCCTTCGAGCCCGGTCAAGTCAAAGAGCGCGACGGGCAGAAGATCGTGTCCTACGGCGTGTCCAGCTACGGTTATGACGTGCGCTGCTCGCCGCACTTCAAGTTGTTCACCAACATCAACACCTCGATGGTGGATCCCAAGGCCTTCGATTCGAAGGGCTTCGTGGACTTCGAGGGTGATGTCTGCATCATCCCGCCCAACTCGTTTGCCCTGGCCTCGACGGTCGAGTATTTCCGTATACCGCGCAACGTATTGACCATCTGCCTGGGCAAATCGACCTATGCGCGCTGCGGCATCATCGTGAACGTGACCCCCTTGGAGCCCGAGTGGGAAGGTCATGTAACGCTGGAGTTTTCCAACACCACGCCGTTGCCGGCCAAAATATATGCCAATGAAGGCGTGGCCCAGATGCTGTTTCTGGAGTCGGACGAGGTCTGCGAGACCTCTTATGCCGACCGGGGCGGCAAGTATCAGGGTCAGCGCGGCGTGACGCTGCCCCGGACGTGATCACCCCGGGCTAGCTAGTCCTGGAACGACAGCGCCGTGGCCTTCATGGTGAATACGCGCCCGTCTTTTCCCGTGGTGACCTGCACGGGAATGAAGTGCTCGCCCTTGGCGAGCCACAGCTCCAGCGTGTGATCCGGGCTATCGGCGCGTGCGACCTTCAATACGTCGTAGCGACCGGCCGGCGTCTTAACCGCGTTCGCCGGCGCGCGGGTGAGCTTGAAGGTCTTCACGCCGTCATCGTCTACAAGGGGAAAGCCCTGCTCGCCGCTGGCGCTGTCGCTGGCGCCTGCGACCCATGCGCGAGCGGCGATCTGTAGCGACAACGGGTCCTGAACGCCCGGCGTAATATCGAACGTGCGATGACGCCCGGCTTTATCGGTATAGCGGGCTTTGCCGGCCGGCCAGTCGAAAATCAGCGTATAGCTCTTGTTGGCTTCGCCTTTTTCGCTGTGCGAGAAGCGCATAGGCCGGATCTCGCCGTCGACGATACAAAAACGCGAGCGCTCGTCGATATCGCCCAGAAACAGCCCGGCCAATGCGTTGGGGTGGGCCTGGCCGCGATAAACGAAACAGCTCGGCTTGCTCGCGTCGCGCGCTAGGGTGAAACGCGTATCACCCAGCGGCAGCCCGGCCTTGTCGACGTTGAAACGGGCCGTGAACGGCGCGGTCGCGGTGGCCAGTGCTTTGGCGTCGGGGGTTGCGCTGAGTGCCGCGGGTGCGGCCAGCAGACTTGCGCTCATCGCCAGAATCGGGCCGACTGCCCGGCCGATGCGTTTCGATGCCGCTAAGCCCATTAGTCGTAATCCATGATCGGCGGGGTATCCTGGCGCGCACCGTCACGATACAGGCCGCCGTCGTCAGCGGGTGTGACGCGGCCTGTGAAGAGATCCGCCAGGGCAGCGGCGTACAAGGGCCGCTCAATGCGATCGAGGACCCGATCCGCCAGGCTCTGTTCGGTATCGTCGGCGTTGATGCGGATACGGCCCTGGCGCACGACCGGGCCCTCATCCAGGGCCGGAATCACCAGATGAACGCTGGCGCCGTGATGAGAATCACCGGCGGCCAGCGCTCGAGCATGAGTATGTAGGCCCTTGTATTGGGGCAACAGCGACGGGTGAATATTGACGATACGGCCCGCGAACGGCGCGATGAACGCATCGCTGAGCACGCGCATAAAGCCGGCCAGCACGATCCAGTCCGGCGCTTCGGCGCCGATGCGACGGGCCAGGGCAGCATCGTAGCTTTCGCGGTCGGCGAAAGCGTGCGGGGTGATCGCGACCGTCGGCAAGCCGGCGAGCCGGGCATAGCCGAGCCCCGGCGCGCGGGTCTTGTTGCTGACCACCAGCGCGATTTCGGCATTCAGCTCACCGCGTTCGATGGCCTGATGGATCGCCTCGAGATTGCGCCCGCGGCCGGAAATCATGACCACGATCCGTGGGGTCGCCCGGGCCGTGTTGACGGTCGTGTCGCTCATGAGGTCCACGTCACCGCGGCTTGTGCGTCATCGCGGGCACGCAGATCGCCCAATGTATAGACCGTCTCACCGGCCTCGGTGAGCGTGGCGATGGCCTGCTCCGCCTGGTCGGCGGGCACGACGACACAGAAACCGATGCCGTTGTTGAAGGTTCGCGCCATTTCGCCGTCGGCTACGTTGCCTGCCGCGGCCAGCCAGTCGAAAACGGTCGGGCGGCGCCAGGCTGTGGCATCCAGCTCGGCGGCAATGCCCGCCGGCAACACGCGGGCCAGGTTTTCGGCCAGGCCACCGCCGGTGATGTGCGCCATGGCGTGTACATCGCAGGCTGCCAGCAGCTGCTGGATTGCGCTTACATAGATCCGCGTCGGGGCCATGAGCGCGTCGAGCAGACTGGCATCGCCGAGCGTCTCCGTGGCGGGGTCAATGCCGGCATGCTCGATGACCCGGCGGATCAACGAATAGCCGTTGGAGTGCGGCCCACTGGAGGCCAGGCCCAGGACCACGTTGCCCACGCCACAGGCGCGCCCGTCGATACGCGCGTCGTACTCGACCACGCCCACCGTAAAGCCGGCCAGATCGAAGTCACCGGCCTGATACATGCCGGGCATTTCAGCGGTCTCGCCGCCGATCAGCGCGGCACCGGCCTGGCGACAGCCCTCGGCGATGCTCTGGATGACCGGCGCGGCCACGTCGGCTTCGAGGTGGGCGGTCGCGTAATAGTCGAGAAAGAACAGCGGCTCGGCGCCGGCGACCAGTACATCGTTGACGCACATGGCCACCAGGTCGATACCAATGCCGTCGTAACGGCCGTGCTCGATGGCCAGGCGCAGCTTGGTACCGACGCCGTCGGTGCCCGAGACGAGCACTGGGCGTCGATACCGATCCACGGGCAGCTCGAACAGGCCGCCGAAACCGCCCAGGCCACCGATGACCTCGGGCCGGCGCGTGGCCTCGACCGGGCCACGGATCGCATCAACCAGGCGGTTGCCGGCATCGATATCCACACCGGCGTCGGCATAGGTCAGGCCGGGCGTCGAGTCGCCCGTGTTGGAAGAAGGCTGGCTCACGTGGGGTTGCCTGTCGCTGGAGAATCGAATCGGCGGAGGGCCGAGGCGTGCGTGGTATTGTACCGCGTCGATATCTCTTCGTGGATCAGGACCGGTGGACGAGTCAACGACACCCACGGCGATGCGTGGTCGCACGCTCGCGGCCATTGCCGTCGCTGGCTTCGTGGCGATTATCGTGCTCTTGCACGGCATGCTCTTGCCGTTCGTGCTGGGCGCCGGCCTGGCCTACGTGTGCGACCCGATCGTCGACCGGCTCGAGCGGCTCAAGCTCGGCCGCACGCTCGGCGTGATCATCGTGTTTTTGGTCATGATCCTGTCCGCCACGCTGGCGGTGTTTTTGGTCCTGCCCGTTCTGCAGGCGCAGTTCGAGACGTTGTTACGTAACGTGCCGCGCTATCTGGACTGGGTTCAGCGTACGCTCAACCCGTGGATTCAGCGCGTGGCACCGGGCGTGGGCGGTATCGATGCCCGCTCCATGCAGACGCTGGTCACCAACAACTGGAGCTCGGCCAGCGGCGTGGCGACAACCGTGTTGCGCAAGGCGCTGACCTCGGGCACGGCGCTGTTTGCCTGGGCCGTGAATCTGTTGTTGATCCCGGTCATCATGTTCTATCTGCTGCGCGACTGGGACCGTATGACCGGCTTCATCCGCGAGCAGCTGCCGCGGCGCTATGTAGGCACGGTGACCGAGCTGGCGCGCGAGACCGATGACGTGCTGGGGCATTTCCTGCGCGGCCAGGGCCTGGTGATGTTGGTGCTGGGCTCGATCTATATCGTGGGCCTGTGGCTGGCCGGGCTGGATTTGGCCCTGGTCATCGGTCTGGGCGCGGGCATCGTGAGCTTCGTGCCCTACGTTGGCGTGCTATCCGGCGTGTCGTTCGCTTCGCTGGCCATGCTGGTCCAGACGGGCGACCCGTTTCAGGTGATCTGGGTGCTAATGGTGTTCGGTATCGGCCAGATCATGGAGCAGATGGTGCTTCAGCCCTTGTTGCTGGGCGATGCCATTGGTCTGCATCCGGTCTGGGTGATCTTCGCGGTACTGGCCGGCGGCCAGCTGTTCGGCTTTATCGGCGTACTGCTGGCGCTGCCCACGGCCGCGGTGCTGTCGGTGCTGGTGCGCTACGGCGGGCGCCGCTGGCGCGAGAGCCGGTTCTATCTCCAGGAGTGAGCCGGTCGCCAGCATTTGACGGCTCTGGTTGTGGCGGTGTCTTGCGCACGGCATTCTAAGCCGGTAATCAGCGGTTCTGTGTCTTCTTGTAACGGCTTTGGTTGTCTATGTCCGTCCAGCTCGTGCTCGGTGTACAGCTGCCGTCCTCGGCCACACTCGAGGCGTTTGTGGGCGACGTCAACGCCGGAGCCCGGGCGTCGATTGCCCAGATCATCGAGGGCCGCTCCGAGCGGCTGTTTCTGGCGGGCCCGGAATCCAGCGGCAAGACCCACCTGCTACAGGCGGCCTGTCGTGCGATCGGCGATGCCGGCCAGCGCAGCTGTTATCTGCCGCTGGCCCAGGTACGCCAGCGCTTGAAACCGCTGGTGGAAAACCTGGCCGAGATGGACTGTGTGTGTATCGACGATATTGATGCCATCGCCGGCCAGCGCGAGGCCGAGATTGCACTCGTGGGGCTGTCGGATGCGCTGCGTGCCCGGGGCAGTCGTCTCGTGGCAGCCGGCTCTCGCCTGCCGCGCGAGCTGGGGCTGGCCCTGCCGGACCTGGCCACCCGCCTGGCCTGGGGCGGGGCGGTGTGTTGTCGCGCGCTGGACGACGACGACAAGATCGCGCTGCTGGTCGAGCGCGGTGCCCAGCGGGGCATGACGCTGCCCGAACCCACTGCACGCTGGATCCTGAAGCATGGGGCCAGCGACGTACCCGCGCTCATGAACACCCTGGATACGCTGGATCGGGCCTCGCTGTCGGCCCAGCGGCGTCTGACGATCCCGTTTGTGCGTGAGACGCTGGCGCAATAGACGGTTGGTCCCGGCTCGCCAGCGGCCGGGGCGTCCTAGGGCCTGTTGAGGTTTCATCCGAGTCCGCGCCAAGCGCTGTTTTGCGGCAAGACGAGACGTAGCCCGCGCCGCGCAGTCATAGTCGCGCAGTGGGCTAGAACGCTGGATTGCCGACGTGTCGTTAA
>DCKU01000078.1 GCA_002320455.1 Salinisphaera sp. UBA1666 | reverse complement strand
CAAGCGCTGTTTTGCGGCAATCCAGCGTTCTAGCACGCTTGCGCAGAATGACTGCGCAGCGCGCGCTACGCCTCGTCTTGCCGCAAAACAGCGCTTGGCGCGGACTCGCATGAAACCTCAACAGGCCCTAGCACGCTACGCGGGAGCGGATCGATATCACGGCGCTGCCGGTAGAACGTCGCGCATGAAAAAGGCGGCCCGTAGGCCGCCTTGAACGTGTAGAACGCCGGTGTCGGCGATCAGTGCTGGCTGGGTTTCTGGTGGTCGTATGCCGGTGCCAGCGGCGTGGTGTTACTGCCGGAAGACAAAGCTTTCTCGCTTTGCGTGGGGGCCGTTTCGCGAGCCTCGGGCGCGGCCGAGGTGGTATCGCTGTCGATGCCCGAGCCCGACGCGTCGGACGTATCCGAGCTGGCGGGCTCGCCTGCAGCGGCATCGGTGCGCCCAGCATTCCGCGCGGGTGCGGTCGTATCACCGTCGGCGCGTGCATCGGAGCTCGCTGTGGCGTTGGCCGATCGCGCCTCGATGTCATCCGGCTCGGACGCCGCGCGCTGCGGCGCCGGGCCCTCAGGCGCCGGACCGTCGGCCGACGAGCCGGGCACGTCGGCCGGCGTCAGCGTGTTGCTGGGCTGATCGGCGGCCGGGTTGCCCGCCGCCGCATCGCCCGAGGCCGAGGCGTTGATGGGTTGCGGCGCGCTGGCGTCGCCGTCGTTATCGGACAGCGCATAGGTCACGACATAGTCGCCCATGGGCGTCTGCATGAAGTGATGCCCGGTGGCCACGATCGTGACGTATTGACGCCCGTCGACCGAATACACGGTGGGAGTCGCCTGGCCGCCGGCGGGCAGCACATCGGACCACAGCGTCTTACCGGTTTCGATATCGATGGCACGAATCAGGTTGTCGGTGGCCGCAGCGATGAACACCAGCCCGCCGGCCGTCACCGCCGGGCCGCCGTTGTTGGGCGTGCCGATGTTGATCGGCATGTACGTGGGCAGACCAAACGGGCCGTTCGCTCGAGCGCTACCCATCGGGCGGTCCCAGAGGGTCTTGCCCGAGGCCAGGTCGATCGCCCGGATATGCCCATAGGGCGGCTGCGTGCAGGGCATGTGCGTATACGGCACCCGCCAACCGGCGTTCACGTCGATGGCATAGGGCGTGCCGATCTGCGGGTCGCCGGCGCCTTCGGCACCGCCGGTGTCTTCTTTTTGCTCTTCGCGCGGGACCCAGCCCAACTCGTTGGCCCGGGCGCGCGGCACCAGGCGGTTATAGTTGGGCACATCGTTGTAGTTGGCGATGATGACGCCGCGCGTGGGGTCGATGGCCACGCTGCCCCAGTCGCTGCCGCCGTTGTAGCCGGTGTACTCGATCCACGGCTGGTCAGGCATGGGCGGCGTATACATGCCGTCATAGCGCGCCTGCTTGTACTGGATGCGGCAGTACAGCTGGTCGAACGGGGATATACCCCACATGTCGCGCTCGGTCAGGCGCGGCTGTTGGAGGGTCGCGTAGTTGGAAAACGGCTGCGTGGGCGACCGCTCGTCGGGCTCTGCACCGCCTTGAGGCACCGGCTTTTCGGTGGCCCCGCCTCCCAGCAGCTCGCCGGTTTGGCGATTGAAGACATAGATATCGCCCTGCTTGGTCGGCATGACCAGCGCCGGTACGGTCTGGCCCTGGCCGTTGGGGAAGTCGATCAGCGTGGGCTGGCTGCCCGGGTCATAGTCCCAGACGTCGTTGTGGGCGGTCTGAAAATGCCACACCGGCTGGCCGGTAGAGGCATCCAGCGCCACCATGCCCGAGCCGTATTTGTTCATGGCCGGCGTACGCGAGGCCGATAGATAATCGCCCGAGGCATTGGCCATCGGCAGATAGATCATGTCGAGCTTGTCGTCGCCCACCGCGGTGGTCCACATGTTGGGCGAGCCGCGTACGTATTCGCCGGCGCCTTGCATGGGCGTGTTGACGTCAGGATTGCCCGCGTCCCAGACCCAGGCCGGCTCGCCGGTGACCGCGTCGTAGGCCTTGATGACGCCGGAGGGCGAGTAGCGGCGCTGGCCGTCGATGGTCTGGTGCCCGGTAATCAGTACGCCGTTGACGATGACGGGCGCCGAGTTGATCGACACATAGCCCGCCGGGTTGTAGCCCAGATGATCGGCGATGGACAGCTGACCGCCCTTGCCGAAGTCCTGGCAGAGCTTACCAGTGCGGGCATCGACCTCGATCAGGCGGGCATCCAACGTGCCGTAGACGATACGCTGTGCACAGGCGGGTTGCCCGTCGGGGCCGGTGGGCAGATCGGCCGTGGTGGCCTCGGGCACGTCGTAATAGGTCACGCCGCGACAGGCTGCGGTGTAGGGAATATTCTTCTCGGCGACTTTCGCGTCGTAAACCCAGTTCTGTCGGCCGGTGGCCGCGTCCAGCGAAACGAGCTTGCCAAGCGACGTGCACAGATACATCGAATCACCCACTTTGAGCGGCGTAGTTTCCGCGCCAAAGCGATGATCGAGCCGGTCGCCCGTCTGGTACTGCCAGACCTTGTCGAGCTTGCCGACGTTGTCCGGGGTAATCTGCTTGACCGGCGAGAAGCGCGTAGCGGCCTGGTCGCGGCCGTAGGCGGTCCAGTCACTGTCGGCCGGATTATCCGCAGCCTGCGCATTGCCGACGTTGGTGGCCAACTGGGCCGATCCGGCCGCCGGGACGGTACCGGGATGGGTAAAGCCATAAGGCAAAAACGCCAGCCCGCCGGCCACGGCGAGTGCTACGACCAATACACCGGTCGTGGCCCATTTCGACCCGCGAGAGAAGGGACTGGCCACGCGCGTGCTGACCAGCGCCACGAGAATCGCCAGTACCAGCACCAGGTCGAGCCGGGGGACCCAGCGCCAGTAATCAAGCCCGGATTCCCAGATGGTCCAGGCCAGCGTGCCGACGAATACGAGCGCATAGACCCAGATCCCGGCGCGCACGCCGGCCATCACCAGCGGCCCGGCAATCAACATGCCGATGCCGGCCACCATGTAATACCAGGTACCGCCCAGCCCGGCGAGATAGCCCCCGGCGCCGGCCAGCACGATGCCCGTGGCCGCCACGAGCCCCCCAATGATGAACAGCGGCAAATCGAATCGCCGCGTGTTGTTTGCAGACATGCAAATTCACCGCGTTTTTAATAAAAATCGATAATCCCCAGCAGGACAAAAATCGCGTTTTCTTGCCCTGTGAACGCGGTATTATACAAATAATAAATGCCGCAATTGCCGGATGCATGACTGCGACCGCCGACACCGAGGCGCCCTGGCATATCGTTGGCTGCGGCCGGATGGGCGGTCTGGCGGCGCGCTACCTGCACGCGGCCGGATGGCCCGTGGTGGTGGTTCGCGACACGTCGGCCACCGTTTTGCGCCTTGCATATCGCGACGCCGACGGCCGCGCGCTCTCGACGCTGGAACTGCCGGTGCGGCCGCCTCGAGCCTTGCCCACGATCTCGCGTCTGTTGGTGGCCACCAAGACACCGTTCACCGCCAAGGCGATTGCATCCCTGACGCTGTCGCCCGAGGCCACGGTGCTACGCCTACAAAACGGGATCGGCAGTCTTGACGGCCTGTTGCCAGCCGGCTGCCGGCCGATTGAAGTTGTCACCGCCAGTGCCGTTAAATCTGCTGCCGATGGCGCGCTTACGGTGGTTGCCGAAAACGAGACTGTTTTCGGCGGTACGCCCGCGCCGGCCTGGTGGCCCGCCTTGCAGTCACGGTGGCCCCAAGCGGACTGGCAGACCGATATCGGCCCCGCACAGCGGGCCAAGCTCGCGGTCAATGCCGTGCTTAACCCGCTGACCGCGCTTTATGACGTCGATAACGGCGCGTTGCTCGAGCGCGCCGATATTGCGGCTGAGGCCCGTCACCTGGCCGCCGAAACCGATGCGATTCTATCGGCGCTCGATGCCGACTGGCCCGGCAACACGCTGGAACGCGTGTACGAGATTGCGGGCGCCACAGCGGCCAATATGTCGTCGATGCGGGCTGACCTGCGGGCCGGCGCGGCCACGGAAATTTCAGCTATCAACGGCTGGCTGGTCGACCAGGCAGCGCGTCTAGGCCTTGCTACCCCGGCGCATACAGCCATCATCGCGCGGATTCGCGCGCGCTCGCCGTGATCGGCGGTGTTCCGGCATCGCTGTGGCACGCCTTGGCACGCTCGTCTTTTCGCTCGCGCTTTCGCTTGGGACCGCGCGAGCGGCGTGTCATTGAACGCCACGGCACAGCGGGCATCGCACGTCACGCCGCCGATTTTATCCAGGATCGGTTGGCCCCAGCCTGCCCGGCCAACGACGGGCGCCAGACGCCCATGCGTGGGCATCCGGTATTCGTCGCCCAGCACGCGACCGCGACCTGCTGTCGCGCCTGTCTGGCCCGGTGGCACGGCATCGCTGCCGAGCAGGCACTGAGCGCCGACGAGCAGCGCTATATCCGCGACGTCGTGATGGCGTGGATCGGCCGGCAGCCGTGTCCCGAGCCCGAGCCGACGCGACAGCGCCTCTTATTCTAAGGTTGAAGCGCCAACGAACGCGCGTTCGGCCAAACTGCAGTCATGCGTGATTTTCTCGGCTCGTTAGGCAGCGCGCACCCATGAGGCAACGGTCTAGAGCCTCGCCGCCGGCCGGGCGCTGGCTCGCCCTGGGCGTACTGGCGACCGGCATGTTGCTCGGCATGGCGCCCTGGCTGTCGGCCACCGCGGTCCTGCCTGAGCTGCAAAACGCCTGGCATCTGGCCCCCGGCTGGGGCGCCTGGCTGACGATTGCGGTACAGCTTGGCTTTGTGGCCGGCGCGCTGATCTCGGCCACGCTGAACCTGGCCGACCGCGTGAACCCGCGACGCCTGATGGCGCTGGGCAGTATAGCCGCCGGCCTGGCTAATCTTGGCTTGTTAGGGGTACACACGCCCGGCGCGGCGATCGCCGTGCGTCTGGCCACGGGCGTGTGTCTGGCCCTGGTCTATCCGCCCGCGATGAAAGCCATGGCGGCCTGGTTCGATCGTGACCGCGGTCTCGCGCTTGGCGTGATGGTCGGCGCCTTGGCCTTAGGCTCGGCACTGCCGCATCTGATCAACGGCCTGGGCGGACTGGCCTGGGCGCCGGTGATCGCGACCAGCTCGGCGCTGTCTATCGCCGGCGGGCTGATCGTTCTCGGGCTGGGCCGCGACGGGCCGCTGGCGTTCCCGAGTGCCCCATTCGACCCGCGCAAAGCCTTCATTGCCTTATCCAACCGCGGCGTGCGACTGGCTTGTATCGGCTACTGGGGGCATATGTGGGAGCTGTATGCCATGTGGGCCTGGTTTGGCGTGTTCTTTTCCCAGGCATTGGCACAGGCGGGCATCGCCGAGCCTCAGGCCTGGAGCGCGCTGGCCAGCTTTGCTTGTATCGGCATGGGCGCGCTGGGCTGTCTGGTCGCGGGCCGGGTGGCCGACCGCTGGGGCCGGTCACGCACCACGATCGTTTGCATGAGCGTGTCCGGCGTCTGTGCGGCCAGCGTCGGCTGGCTGGCGCCGCTGGGCTGGCCGGTACTGCTGGTCATTGGCGCTGTGTGGGGCGTGTCGGTGGTCGCCGATTCGGCCCAGTTCTCGACGCTGGTCACCGAACTGGGCGACCAGGCGACGATCGGAAGTGCTCTGACGCTGCAGCTGGCCCTGGGCTTTGCGTTGACCGCGCCGTCGCTGTGGCTGATCCCCTGGCTGGCAGCCCACGTGGGCTGGGGGACCGCGTTCTTGTCCCTGGCCATCGGCCCGGTCATCGGCATGACCGCCATGGGACGGCTCGTTCCGCTGGAACGGCGCGTGCTCGTCGCGCGCTAGCGCCGGTCAGCGCAACCTTTTCAACGCTCGACCGGTAGCGGCACGCGGCGCTGGGCCAGATAATCCGGTCGGATTTCGGTCTCGACCGACAAGTCGACGTCGACGACAAGACCGGCCTCGGTATCCGGAACATGCTCGGCCACGATCTGGCCGGTGGTATCGGCGACCGCGCTCTGCCCGGTGAACCAGAACGTCTCGCCCTGGCCGATCTGGTTCACATAGACGTGCGGGCGCCGATTTTCGAGTGCTCGGGCCTGAACGCAAAGCCGGTGATCGGCGGCAAAAGGCGGCATGTTGGCCGAAATGCTGATCAACAGATCAGCGCCGTTGGTGGCCAGCGCGCGGGCAACTTCAGGAAACTCGATATCGAAGCAGATCATCAGGCCGCACGTCACGCCGGACAGCGAGACCACGGTCAGCGCGTCACCGGGCGAATAGACGCCCGATTCCGCGCCAAACAGCTGGGTCTTGCGATAACAGCCGGCCAGCGTGCCGTCACGGTCGATGGCCAGTGCGCTATTCGCGATCGTCGTCTCACGCTGTTCAGCAAAGCCAACCACCATCGCCGTGTCGTAGCGACGTGCCAGACCGGCCAGGCGCCGTATGTCGGGGCTCTCGATCGCGCGCGCCGTCGTGGCCGCCTCAGTCGTTGTATAGCCCCCCAGAAACAGCTCGGGCCAGACCATGATATCGGCGTCAGGGTGGGCCGCCAGGCTATGCTCGATCGCCGTCGTGTTGGCTGCGATATCGCCCAGACGGGGCCGGCTCTGAATCAGCGCGACGCGTCGGCGGTTTTCGTGGCTGTGCGTCATGCGGTTGTCTCGAACGAAAGCTTGGGCGGTGCCTGTGTGAATCCGCGCGTGATCCAGGCCAGCCACGCCACGCCGAGACCGAGCCAGATACTGCCCACGACGACGGCGTCGACGTCGAGTTTACACAGCAGATAGAAGTCAACGAGCGCGGCCGCGCCCGGCAAGACCATCCACGCGATGATGCCCCACAGCCCGCGGCCGAGCCGGTGACGATGCCCGTGGACGATCACGGCGATATTGACCAGCGTGAACGCCGAAAACGCACCGAAGTTGATGAACGAGGCCGACGTCACGACATCCACGAACAGCCCGATGAAACCGGTCAACGCAATCAAGACGATCGGCAGCCAGGGCACGCCGCGGCTCGACAGCCGGGCCAGCGAAGCCGGCAGCGCCCCGTCGCGGCTCATGGTGAACAACAGCCGCGACGCCCCGGCCTGGATCGTGAGCCCGCAGGCAAACTGGCCAATCACCAGCCCAGCGAGCAGCACCGCAGCAAACAGATTGCCGCCGATCGTGCGGGCAATAGCTAGGGGCTGTTGCCGTTTCGCACGAGCGCCGCGTTGGTGCCCAAAATTGCGCCAGGCAAGGCGCGAACCGCCGGTCGTGGCGTCCCACGATCAAGGTGAGCAACGCCGCATGGCGCAATTTTGGGCCCAACCCGAAGGGACAAGCGC
>DCKU01000074.1 GCA_002320455.1 Salinisphaera sp. UBA1666 | reverse complement strand
GCCGCAAAACAGCGCTTGGCGCGGGCGCCGATTGAGTGCTGACAGGCCCTGAAATGAACAAAACGCCGCCAAGCTCGTAGAGCAACGAATTCTTGGTTTCCCAGATCTGGCCGAGGTCGATCTCGTCGACGTTGCCGTAGTGACGCCCGGCGCGGGGCCGGTTGGTGAAAAGATGTGGCATGGCGGTGCCAAGCGTTTGATTCGAAAGCATCACGATAACGAAAAATCGCTGTAAGGCTCGCCCGTGGCTTTTTGGCCACCTACCATGGGCGAACTACAACGGATTTGAACGTTATGGCGCACACGCTCCCCGATACGATGTCTGCTGTTTTGTTGACCGGCCACGGCGGCCCGGACCGGCTGGAGCTGCGCGCCGACGTGGCCGTGCCCACGCCGGCGCCGGGCGAGGTGCTGGTCGAAGTCACCGCCACGGCCAAGAACAACACCGATCGCAAGGCTCGCGAAGGCCTGTACCCGACGAAAGACGCGACAGACACCACGTCGTTTGCCATCGGCGGCTCACCGACGCTTGCGTTTCCGCGAATCCAGGGTGCCGATATCGTCGGGCGCGTGGCCGCGGTTGGGCCCGGCGTGGATGCCGCGCGGATCGGCGAACGCGGCCTGCTGGATTTCAATATCTATGCCGGCGACGAGCGCGACATCAATTTGATGCCGGATTACTACGGTCACGGCGCGGACGGCGGCTTTGCCGAATATGTGGCCGTGCCGGCCGACCAGTTTCACGCCGTGGATAACCCGGCCCTGGCCGACGCCGAGCTGGCGGCCATGGGTATGTGCTCGTATCAGACCGCGTATCACATGCTGACCCAGGCCGAGGTTGGCGCCGGCGATCGGGTGCTGGTGACAGGGGCCAGCGGCGGGGTGGGCACCGCGCTGATTCAGCTCTGTCGGATCATCGGGGCGGTGCCTTATGCGCTGTCCACCGCCGACAAGCGCGATGCGCTGCTGGCGCTGGGCGCGGCCCATGTATTCGATCGCCACGAGAGCGGTGATCTGGTGGCTGCGGTGCGCGAAGCCACCGGCGGGGCCCCGCTCGATGCCGTGATGGATCTGGTCGGTGGCACGTCGACTGCGCGCTTCATCGAAGCCATGACATTCGATATGGCCCGGCGCACCAGTTATCCACGCCTGTCGATCGCCGGCGCCTCCGAGGACAACGTATCCACGCTGCTCTGGACGGTGATCTATCTCTACCAGGTGCGCATCTTCGGCGTGTCACACGGCACCCGCGCCGAGGCCGAGCAGCTCGTGGCCTGGATACGGCAAGGCCAGCTGCGCCCGGTGTTGCACGGCACCTTTCGGCTATCAGAGATCCAGGCCTGCGAGCACTATTTTGTGAACCGCGCCCGCGGTTATCTCGGCAAGATTGTGGTTGTGCCCGATGCCCAGTGGGCGCGCCACGGGGCGCCTTTCGCCGTAACGAACGCTGCCTAACTTTCCGACGAGACGAACGCCATGGCCGAACAATACGCACTGACGCTGATGGACACTCACGCGGGCGGCGATGTCTCGCGCATCGTGCTGGGCGGGGTCAAGGATCTGCCCGGCGACACCGTGCGCGAGCAGATGGTCTATTTGCGCGACCACGCCGACGACCTGCGCCGATTGCTGTTGGAAGAACCCAACGGCATCCCCGAGATGTCGGTGGACCTGATTGTACCGGCCAGCGAGCCAGACGCAGCCGCCGGGTACGTGATCATGGAGGTGATGGGCTATCCCATCTATTCCGGCTCCAACACGCTGTGTACGGCCACCGCGCTTCTGGAGGCCGGCATCGTGGCCAAGCAGGAGGGTGAGCAGCACTTCGTACTCGAGGCCCCGGCCGGGCGGGTCGAGGTCAGCGCCCGCGTAGAAAACGACGTGGTCCAGTCGGTGACTTGCCAGGGCCTGCCGAGTTATATCGACACACTCGATGCCCGTATCGATGTGCCGGGCATTGGCGAAGTGGCTTTTCACGTGGCCTATAGCGGCGGTTTCTACGCGTTGGTCGACGCCGAGGCGCTGGGCTTTTCGCTGGTGGCCGCCGAAGAGCGCCGTCTGGCCGATACCGCGCATGCCATCGTTGAGGCGATACGAGCCAAGCACACGTTTTCCCATTACAGTCTGGGCGATGTCGGGCCGTTGCCTTTTTTGCATTTCATGGGCCCGGTCGAGACCGCGGCCCCCGGTTTTCATCGCGCCCGCTCGGCGACCTATGTTCACCCCGGCGTCATCTGTCGCAGTACCACCGGTACCGGCACGTCGGCCCGTCTGGCGCTGATGAATCATCAAAAACAGATCGAGCCGGGCGACCGGCTAGAGACAGAGTCGTTGCGCGGCACGCGCTTCATCGGCCGGTTCACCGGTCGCGAGCACGCCGGCAACGTTGAGGTGGTCAACAACACCATCACGGGCCGAGCCCATGTCATCGCCGAAACCACGCTGATCGCCAACGCCGACGACCCGATGATCGCGCATCTGGCGCTGGATCATGTCGTGGCGCCCCGCGCCACAAGGCTCTAACCTGAGGCCATGAATAGACGCCATCAGGTCAGCACCAAGCTTTCCGCGGCGCGACAAGGTCAAGCAATGCAAGAACGAGACAACGAAGTGGTCATCGTCGGCGGCGGCGCCGGCGGGGCCGAGCTGGCGGTACGCCTGGCGCGAGCCGGCTGTGCGCTGCGACTGATCGACCAAGCGGCTACCCACGTGTGGAAGCCGCGGCTGCACGAGCTGGCCGCGGGCGCCGCACGTGGTGAGCTGGGTGAGATCGCGTATCGCGACCTGGCTGAGCAGTGGGGGTTTGTCTTCGAGCAGGCCGGGCTGGTCGATATCGACCCCGCCGCCAAGCAGGTGACGCTGGATAACGATAGCCGGCGAGGTTATCGCGCACTGGTACTGGCCGTCGGCGGCGTCACGCCGGACCTGGGCGTCACCGGCGTGCGGGAGCACGCCGTGATGCTGGATCGCTCGCCCGATGCGGACGCGCTGTATCGGCGCTTTACCGACGCGCTGGACCGGGCCGCTGCGGCCGAGCCAGCCCGTGCCGCCCGGGTCGTGATCGTGGGGACCGGGCTGACCGGCGTTGAGCTGGCCGGCTATCTGGCCAGTCATCGGCACGTAGTTGCCAAGCCCGACGGCGATCAGCCGCAGACGCTGGCTATCCATTTGGTCGAGGCCAGCGACACCTTCATGCCGGGTATCGAAGATGCCCCGAGCCGCCGCGGCGCGCGCACGCGCCTGGCCGATCTCGGCGTCAGCATTCATACCGGCTGTGCCGTCGCCGAGGTCGGCGCCGATCACGTGACATCGGAGAACGGCGAGCGCTTCGACGCCGACGTCACGGTCTGGGCAGCGGGGCGTATCGGCTCGCCACTGGCCGCACGGATCGATGCTCTGGCCGCCAACGATCGCCAGCAGTGGCTCGTTCGAGACACACTGCAAAGCCGGGATCATGACGATATCTTTGCGCTGGGCGACTGTAGCGCCTGCCCGGAGAGCGACTGGCCCGCCACCGCTCAGGTCGCCAGCCAGCAGGCCGAGCATTTGGCCGAGCAGGTCATGGCCTATCTCGACGGCGGGTCGCCGAGCGCGTTCGTGTTCAGGGACAAGGGCCTGCTGATGTCGTTTGGCGACGGCGGCGACCTGGGCCTGGTGCGTGGTCCGTTAGGCGACGATCTGCGTATCCACGGTCAGGTCTCACATGCGGCCTATCGCGGCCTGGAGCGCCAGCACCAGTGGGTGCTGCTGGGGACTCGCACGACGCTGGAGGGGGTGGCCGGCGATGTCTTCGCCGCACTTCGACGGCGTTAGGGCGTGTCGTCATGAGATAT
>DCKU01000064.1 GCA_002320455.1 Salinisphaera sp. UBA1666 | reverse complement strand
TATGAAACCTCAACAGGCCCTAAAGTACTCCGGCATGTCGCTCTGGGGCATTGGCTTCATGCGCCGGCGCCACCCCGAAATAGCGTTTGTAGTCGCGAGAGAACTGGGATGCGCTGTGATAGCCCACCGTCTGGGCGATATAGCCCACAGCCCCGGTGCGCGCCATCAATAGTTCGCGCGCGCGCAGCAGGCGCATACGTTTTTGATACTGCACCGGCGACAGGTGCGTCACCCGCTTGAAGTGGGCATGAAAGCTGGACACGCTCATATGGGCCACGCCGGCCAGGTCGGCTACCGACAGCGGGGCCGCGAAGTCGGCTCTCAAGCGGGTGATGGCCCGGCCGATACGCCCATAAGCGCCCTGCTCGGACATGAGCTGGCGCAGCAGATGGCCCTGGGGGCCGCGTAGCGCTTCGAAAATCACCTCGCGCCGTCGCGCCGGTCCGAGCACGCGTGCTGCGGCCGGGTCGGCCAGGCATTCCAGCAGCCGCGCTAGCGCGGTCTCGATCGCCGGCGTGGCTTGCACCGCCGCCATCGGTAGGCTTTCGCGCGGCGCGTTTGCTGCCTCAGCCGCTTCTGCGGCCGGCAGGCCGGCGACGAGTTCGGCCAGCGTATCGGCATCGATGCGCACCGCCGCGCCCAGCAGCGCCGAAGCATCCGATACGCGGGTTTCGCATTCAAATGGCACCGGCATGGCCTGCACCAGATAGTGCCCCGGCCCGTAGTCGATCACCCGATCGTCGAGATAACCGGTCTTGTGGCCCTGGACGACGAACACCAGTCCGGGCTCGTAGTAGACCGGCTCGCGCGGGCGATGACAGTCGGCATATACCAGGCGCAAGCCGTCGAGCGGTGTTTCGTTGAAGCCCGGAACCGAACAATGCGAACGAATCAGCTCGGCCATCCGCGCATAGCGCGTATCGGCTGCATCCAGAGAATCGAGCATAAAAAAGAGCGTACAACGTAACGTTCGCCCTTCATTCTGGACGATTTGGCAACAGGCGTCGACGATCGGTCATAGAAAGCCGGCCGTGGAAACCCTATGTCTATGGCCGTAGCGGCAAGTGGCGCCTCGTCGCTTGCCCGGATTTTCGTCTGGCACCAAGGAGTGGTCATGCCAACGCAAACGCATTCTTATGCCGCCCATTCGGCCGATAAACCGCTAGAGCACTGGCAGTTCGAGCGTCGTGATCCCAGAGCCGATGACGTCTCGATCGAGATTCTCTACTGTGGCGTCTGTCACTCGGATCTGCACTTTGCCAAGAACGACTGGGGCTTTACCGAATTCCCTGTCGTGCCGGGCCATGAAATCGTGGGCCGCGTGACCGCGGTGGGCTCCGAGGTCAAGAACTACGCCGAGGGCGATCTGGTCGGCGTTGGCTGCATGGTGGACTCCTGCCGCGAGTGCGAAGCCTGCAACGACGGGCTCGAGCAGTATTGCCTGAACGGCTTCACCATGACCTATGGCAGCCCGGACCGTCACGACGGCACGATGACCCAAGGCGGTTATTCCAATTTCGTGGTGGTTTCCGAGCGGTTCGTGGTCAAGATGCCCGACGGCATCGACCTGAAATCGGCGGCCCCGCTGCTGTGTGCCGGTATCACCACTTACAGCCCGCTCAAGCACTACGGCGTAAAAGCCGGGCACAAGGTGGGCGTGATCGGTATGGGTGGTCTAGGCCACATGGGCGTCAAACTGGCCCAGGCCATGGGTGCCGAGGTCACGCTGTTCACCCGCAGCCAGTCCAAGGTCGAAGAAGCCAAGTCCAACGGCGCTGATCATGTCGTGGTCTCCACCGATGAAGACCAGATGGCAGCCGTGGCCGAGACGTTCGACTTCATGCTGGATACGGTGCCGGTCGCTCATGACCTGAACCCGTACCTGAACTGCCTGCGCTATGACGGCACGCATATCCTGGTCGGCGTGATGGATCCCATCGAGCCGCCCGTGACCGGCATGAACCTGATCTTCAAGCGTCGCGTGGTCGGCGGCTCGTTGATCGGCGGCATGCCCGAAACCCAGGAAGTGCTGGATTTCTGCGCCGAGAAGGGCATCAAGTGCGACGTCGAAATGATCAACATCGACACCATCAACGACGCCTTCGAGCGTATGAAGGCCGGTGATGTGCGCTATCGCTTCGTCATCGACATGGAATCGTTGAAGAACCAAGCCGCCGCCTAAGGCGACTGACCACCGGCCACCCCCTGGCCTTGAGCCGGCGATCTTCGGTTCGCCGGCTTTTTTTGTGCAGTACTGGCCTGCCCGTCGGTAGAGCGCCAACACTTGAACAACCTTCTATTATGTCTATACTTTTGGACATATGGACGAATCGACCGCCATCACGCGCTTCGCAGCACTGGCCCAGGAGACCCGCTTGGCCGTGTTCCGGCTTCTGGTACAGGCCGAACCCAACGGCCTGGCCGCGGGAGAAATCGCGCGCCGGCTGGCCGTGCCCCACAACACGATGTCGGCGCATTTGAGCGTGCTGACCCGAGCCGGGCTGGCCACGGCCACGCGGCATTCGCGCTCGATGATCTATCGTGCAGAGCTGGCCAGCATGCGCGACACCCTCGTCTTCCTGGCTGCCGACTGCTGCCAGGGTCGCCCGGAAATCTGTGCCGGGCTGACCGACATCGCCGCCGATTCTTCAAAGCGCTGATCAACGCCCATGCCCACCACGATCTATCACAACCCCAACTGCGGCACCTCGCGCAACGTGCTGGCCATGATGCAAGCCTCGGGAGAGGCGCCCGAGATCATCGACTATCTGGCGACGCCGCCCTCGCGGGATGAACTCGTAGCGTTGCTCGCGCGTTTGCAGATCAGCGCTTCCCAGCTCTTGCGGGCCAAGGAAGCCAAGGCCGGCGAGCTGGGCCTGGATGCCGACTCCACGGACCACGAGGCGCTGCTCGATGCCATGGCCGCGCATCCCATCCTGATCAACCGGCCCATCGTGATCACCCCTAGCGGGGCCGCGCTGTGCCGGCCTTCCGAGCGCGTGCTGGCCCTGCTGGAAACGCCGGTCGCCGTATTTGAAAAAGAAGACGGCGAGATCGTCTACGCCCCGGCCCGCGGCTGACGGCGATGCTGGCACTCGGGATCTTCATCGCCACGCTGGCGCTCGTGCTCTGGCAGCCGCGCGGCCTGGGCATTGGCTGGTCGGCGATGGGTGGGGCCGCCATTGCCTGGGGCACCGGCGTGGTGAATCTGGGCGACGTAGCCACGGTCTGGGGCATTGTCTGGGATGCCACCTTCACGTTCGTGGCCCTCATTCTCATTTCATTGATTCTGGACGCGGCCGGCTGTTTTTCCTGGGCCGCACTACAGATGGCCCGGGCCGGTGGCGGGGCAACGCAGCGGCTGTTCGTTTATATCGTGCTGCTGGGGGCAGCCATTGCCGCAGTATTTGCCAACGACGGCGCAGCCCTTCTGTTAACGCCTATCGTGGTCGCCCTACTAGCGCGCCTGGGTATGGCTTCGACCACCGCCCTGGCCTTTGTCATTGCCACCGGCTTTATCGCGGATACGGCCAGTCTGCCGCTGACGATTTCCAATCTCGTGAATATCGTCACCGCCAACTACTTCGCGATCGATTTTGATGGCTATGCCGTGGTCATGGCGCCGGTGGCTCTCGTGTCGATCGTCGCTACGCTGGCGGTGCTGCTGCTGTTTTTCGGCCGCGGCCTGCCGCGCCGCTATGACCTGACAGCCCTTGCGCCGCCGCATGAGGCCATCATTGATCGTCAAGTGTTCTGGCTGGCCGGGCCGCTTCTGGTGATGATTCTGGCCGCGCTTTTTGGCCTGGCGGCCTATGACGTGCCGTTTAGTCTGGTGATGGGTAGTGCCGCTGTACTGCTGCTGGCAGTGGCCGCGCGCATCGGCCAGCGCGGTCAAACGCCGCGTGTGGATCTGCGCGCCATCATGGCCAGCGCCCCATGGCCCATCGTCTGGTTTTCGCTCGGCATGTATATCGTGGTCTATGGCCTGGGCCAGGCCGGCCTGACCGATCATGCGGCCGACATACTGGCCTGGCTGGCCGGCCAGGGCCAGCTGATCGCCACTCTGGGTACGGGCTTTGTGGTGGCCGCCACGGCCGCGGTGATGAACAACATGCCCGCCACGCTTATCGCCAGCCTGGCCATCGACCAGGTTCAGGTCGATGCACTGACGCGCCAGCTGATGATTCACGCCAGCATCATCGGCAACGATCTGGGCCCGAAATTCACGCCCATCGGCAGCCTAGCCACCCTGCTCTGGCTGCACGTGCTGGCCGGCAAAGGCCATAGCATCGGCTGGGGGCAGTATATGAAGATCGGGCTAATACTGACCCCGCCGGTACTGCTGGCCAGCCTGCTGGCACTGTGGGCATGGCTGCCCATGGCCAACCGCCTGGCGGGTTAGCCTTCGGCCTCGGGCGTTGCCAGCGCGTTGGCCGAACGAATCGGTCGATAGATACAGGCCGTGCCGCCGGGCGTGGCGGACACCGAAAACCGCAGATCGCAGTTGGCTGCGGCAAACAGCGCCGACTGCTCGGCACCGGCGTTATCGTCGGGGCGATACAGAACCTTCTGGCCGGGCTCACACTGGCTGGCCACGTTGATGGGCTTCCAGGTGCTGACCTGACACAGCGTGTCCTGGTCGATGGCGGCGTTATCCGCAGGAGGTGTCGGCGCTTGTTGACAGCCGGCCAGTAACGCAAACGCGAGACCGGCCGTGCCGGTGATCAAAAGACGGTTCATGGACATCTCATAAAAAAGCCGATATCGACAACATGGCCGATATCGGCTGGCGGCATTCTGAACAGATCACTCTAATCGGATGTTCTGCTTGACCGCCCTACTGATCGCCCTAGTTCAGAAACGCGATCAGTGCCTCGTTGAACGCCTGGGCGTGCGTGGCATTGATGCCGTGCGGCCCGCCCTCGATCACGTGCAACGAGCCGTCGGCCACGCTATCGGCCGTGCGCTTGCCCGAGACCTCCAGGGGTACGATGCCGTCAGCGTCGCCGTGGATCACCAGCACCGGCACGTCGATGGCTTTCAGATCATCGCGGAAATCGGTCCGCCCGAAGGCCGCGATACAGTCCAGCGTGCCCTTGGGCGAGGCGGCCCAGGCGATATTGCGGTGATACACCCGGTTGGCCTCGGAGACCAGCAGGCCGTCTTTCTCGGTCGAAAAGAAATTCGTCGAGAAATCCTCGAAGAAGGCAGCCCGGTCGGTCTTCACGCCGTCCTCGAACGAGGCGATGGTGGCATCGTCCAGCCCGCCGTCGGGGTTATCCTCGCTCACGTACAGATACGGCGGCACGGCCGCGGCAAACACCACCCGCTCCAGCCGGGCGGTGCCGTGGTTGCCCACGAAACGCGCCACTTCGCCGCCGCCCATGGAAAAGCCCACCAGCGTGGCCTCTTTCAGATCCAGGGTTTCAATCAGCGTGTTCAGGTCCGCGGCCAGGGTGTCGTAGTCGTAGCCGGAAAACGGCTGGCTGGATTGGCCAAAGCCGCGCCGGTCATACGTGATAACGCGATAGCCCGCCTCGACCAGCGCCATCACCTGGTTCTCCCAGGAGCGGCCGGACAGCGGCCAGCCGTGGATCAGCACCACGGGCTTGCCGGCGCCAACGTCTTCGTAATACAGCTCGATCGGCGCTGAATTTTCTTGACCGACGTTCAGATAAGCCATGTCATATCTCTCGGGTTGAACAACCACAGCCAGTGTGGGCCGGCCGAGCGGGCTCGCTCAAGCCGGGCCGCGGCCGGTCTAGGGCTTATGGCGCGACCGGCACGAACCGGTAGATGAATTCGTCGGTATGGCCCTGGATGGCCTCGTCGAAGACTTTCTTGTCGTGCGCGTCATCCGGGTTGGCCAGTGCATCGCTGGCGCCGTCGAAGCGATATCCAGCGGCCACGATCTGTTTTTTGACCAGCGCCGGGTCAATACGATGCAGATCACCGGTGTGTTCGAGCCCCGTGCCGCGGGCGGCTGCGTGATCGTTGATCAGTAGTACGCCGTCGTCGCCCAGCAGCGGCTTGACCTCGGTAGCAAACGCCTTGGGCGTGATATGGCCCATGCCAGCGTTGGCGAAGTCGTGCAGGTTCTGGGCGGTGAAGATCAGATCCGCCGGCGCGGCTTCAATAGAATCCAGGTCCGCCGCGTCGATCGTCACGACCTCTACGTTGTCATAGTGCGGATCGGCGGCCAGCTTCTTGATATTGGCCAGGGCGTCCGGGTGCTTTTTGGCCACGGCCGTGGGCACCACGGTCACCACGTGGCCTTCTTTGCCGACGATAGCCGAGAACATCGCTGTCCAGTAGCCGCTGCCGGGAATCAGCTCGATGACCGTATCGCCCGGCGCTACCCCGGCAAAGGTCAGCACCGCGGCCGGCTTGCGGCGGGCATCATCAGAGGCGGCATCGGCCCGTGCCGGATCAGCGATGGCCTGCTGGATGGCCGCAGGCACATCACTGGGCCCGGGATCAGCGCGATCGGCGAGAACCGGTCCGGCCGCCAACAGCCCGGCGGTGGCACAAAGCACAGTCAGTAGTCGACCCATAACGAGTCACGGTGTGAGTGTTGCCCTCACTGTACGCGCTATGACGCGCTTGTCACCGATGGCGCATCTTTGGTTTCGGCACTCGGCTCGGCTGCGGGCTGCTTGACGACGGCATAGGCCAGCCCGGCCAGCGCCGAGCCGGCCGCAATGGCCACGAGATAAGCCAGCGCATGGCTCACCGCGCCCGGTATCAGCAGCACGAACAGCCCGCCGTGCGGCGCCATGAGCTTACAGCCGAACAGCATCGACAGCGCGCCCGTGAGCGCCCCGCCGGCGATACACACCGGCAGCACCCGCAGCGGATCTTTCGCGGCGAACGGGATCGCACCCTCGCTGATGAAACACAGGCCCAGCACCAGCGCCGCCTTGCCGCCTTCGCGCTCGGTTTCGGCGAACTTGGCACGGGCCACGATGCTGGCAATACCCATGGCGATAGGCGGCACCATGCCGGCCGCCATGATGGCGCCCATCGGCAGATAGGTCTGCGACGACAGCAGCCCCACGCCGAACGTATAAGCGGCCTTGTTGATGGGCCCGCCCATGTCGATACACATCATGCCGCCCAGCAACGCGCCCAACAGCACGGCATTGGTCGAGCCCATACTGTTCAAGAACGTGGTCAGCGAGGCCAGCACCGCCGCCACCGGCGTACCCACCACATAGATCATCGTCAGCCCGGTGATCAGCGAGGCCACGAGCGGAATGATCAGAATCGGCTTCAACGACTCCATGCTGGCGGGCAGGGGCACGGCTTTCTTGATGCCATTGGCCACATACCCGGCTAGAAACCCGGCCACGATGCCGCCCAGAAAGCCGGCGCCCAGATCGGTGGCCAGCCAGCCGCCGATCAGCCCGGGCGTCAGCCCCGGCCGGTCGGCGATCGAGTAGGCGATATAGCCGGCCAGCACCGGCACCATCAGTTTGAACGCCGAGCCGCCGCCGATCTGCATGAGTGCGGCGGCCAGACTGCCCTTCTCGTCGGCGGCATCAATGCCGAAAACGAACGACAGCGCGATACACAAGCCGCCGGCCACCACAATGGGCAACATATAGGACACGCCCGTGAGCAGATGCTTGTAGACGCCCCGCTCCTTGAGCGATTTCTTAGGCGCGGCGCGCGGTGTGGCGGCCTCGCCCTCACCGGCGGGCACGCTATCGGTCAGCGCAGCCTCGATCGTGGGCCGCGGTTTCTTCAGCGCCGTACCCGTGGCCGTGCGATAGATCGGCTTGCCGGCAAAGCGGGCCTCGTCGACCTCGATATCACAGGCCAGCAGCACCACATCAGCCGCAGCGATCTCTTCTTCGGTGAGCGGATTCTGTGCACCCACCGAGCCCTGGGTCTCGACCCGGATCGTATGCCCCATGGCCTTGCCGGCCTCCGACAACGCCTCGGCGGCCATAAACGTATGCGCCACGCCCGTCGGGCAGGCCGTGACGGCTACGATGGTCTGCCCGGCTGGCGCTGCGGGCGTCGATTCACCGGCCATGCTGATCGCCGACGGCGCGTTTTTGTGGTCGTAGACCACGCCTTCGCGCTCGGCGGCGTCCAGCACGGCCTCCGGTGTGGCCAGTGCCGCGCCCATATCCGCGTGATACAGCGCGCGGCCGTCGTAGCGCGCCAGGTCCACACCGGCACTGGCCGCCACGATGACCAGCTCCGAGGCACCGGTGTCTTCATCATGAAAGACGGTTTGCCACCCGCGCCGCTCGGCGGCCAGAGAGAGCCGCTGGGCCGCCAGCCACGAGGTGGTACGCCCGCCGGGGCAGGCCGTGACGATGGTCAGTTTCATGCTCGGCACTCCGGAGCGGGTTGACCCGCCTCTTGCTCGTTCAACGTGACCCGGGCGAGCAGGTCGGAAAAATCGGCGGCCGCAGGCTGACCTACGCCCACGTGGCGCACAGCCTCGGCGCCAAGCGCGCAGCCGAATCGCAGCGCCTCGGCGTCCGGCCAGGCCGAAAGCCAGCCGTGCAATAGCCCGGCCAGCAAGCTGTCGCCGGCACAAACGGTGTTGACCACCGGCACGCGCGGCGGCGTCAGCGTATAGCAGCACTCGCCGATCAGCGCCTGCAGGCCCTGGCCGCCGGCCGAGACCACCAAGTTGCGGGCGCCGGCGGCCTGCATGGCACGCGCGGCTTCCAGCCGGGTAGCGGCATCGTCAAGCGGGCGCCCGGCCCAGTCGGCCAGCTCGTCGTCGTTGGGCTTGGCCCAGGCCACCCCGGCGGTAATGCCGGCGGCCAGGGCCGCGCCGCTGGTATCCAGCCAGACATCCACCGCCCGGGCGCGGCATGCTGCAACGATCTCGGCCACGGCTTCAGTGCCCAGCCCCGGCGGCAGGCTGCCGGCGATGACCACCGCCGCCGGGGCGGCGGCCAGCTGACCGGCCAAGGTATCGACAAACCGCTGCCAGTCCGTCGTGCTGATCGTGGGCCCGGGCGTGTTGATATCGGTCACGCGGCCGTCGGTCTCGCTGATCTTGACGTTGGTGCGGGTGGCCCCGGACACGCGCGTACAGCCGTCGTGGATGCCGGCCTCATCAAACAGCCGCATGTGGCTGCCGTCGTTGTCGCTGCCCAGAAAACCAGCTGCGGTGACGGTATGCCCCAGCCCGGCCAGGACCACAGCCACATTATGGCCTTTGCCAGCGGCCACGGTCTCGGCGTGCTCGGCGCGGTGCAGCTGGCCCGGGCTTAGCTGCCCGAGGCCGATCGACAAGTCGAGCGCCGGGTTCAGGGTAATAGCCAGAACATGGCTCATGTCTCGGCCTCGACCGCCTCGCGCACGGCCTCGGCCGTGGGCAGGGCCAGCAGCGCCTCGGCGCGCGCGGCGGCATCACGCTGCGACAGCTCGCGGATACGCGCCTTGACCAGCGGCACCTGGCGGGCATTGACCGAAACCTCATCCACGCCCAGGCCCACCAGCACGCCGATGGCCTGGGCATCGCTGGCCAGCTCGCCGCAGACGCCCACCCAGCAGTCGTGGCCGGTCGCGGCGGCCACGGTCATACGGATCAGGCGCAGCACCGCCGGATGCAGGCCGTCGGCCTGGGCCGAAAGCCGCGGGTGGCCGCGGTCGATAGCCAGGGTGTACTGGGTGAGATCGTTCGTGCCGATCGAAAAGAAATCCACGTGTGGGGCCAGCGTTTCGGCCAGCAGCGCACAGGAGGGAATCTCGATCATCACGCCCAGCTGGACGTCGGTCTCGGCAAAATCGGCGATCACCCGGTCATAGATCGTCTTGGCCGCGTGGAACTCAGCGACATCCTTGACCATGGGGAACATGATGCGCAGCGGGCGGCCGGCGCTGGCCGAGACTAGCGCACGAATCTGGCCTTCCAGAATGCCGGGCCGCGTCAGCGCCAGGCGGATACCGCGCAGACCCAGAAACGGGTTGTCCTCGGGCGGTACCGGCCAATAGTCCAACGGCTTGTCGCCGCCTACGTCCAGCGTGCGGGCCACCAGTGGCCGCCCGTGTCCCAGAGCATCGAAGGCCTGGCGATACTCGGCCATCTGGGTGTCCAGATCCGGCGCCTGCGGGTGGGCCATAAAGATGAACTCGGTACGCAACAGGCCCACGCCCTCGGCACCGCGCTCGACCGCATCGGCCGCGTGTGAGGTATTGCCCAGGTTGGCGGCCACCTCGATACGCACGCCGTCGGTGGTGACGGCCGGTTCGTGACGGGCCGCGAATGCGCGCTCTTCCAGCGCGGCCCGCTCGGTGATGGCTTTGTCAGTACGTGCGCGGCGTGCATCGCTGGGCTCGGCCACCACGCGCCCGCGCTCGCCGTCGATGATCAGGTTGACGCCGTCGGCCAGCGACAACACGCCCTCGCCGGCGCCGACCACCGCCGGGATCCCCAGGCTTCGAGCCAGAATCGCCGAATGTGAGGTGGCCCCGCCCTTGGCCGTGACCAGGCCTTTCACCCGCTGGGTGTCGAGCTGGGCCACATCCGAAGGCCCGATATCCTCGGCCACCAGAATATAAGGATGATCCGGCGGCTCGGGCATGGCCACGCCGCACAACGCGCCCAGCACCCGCCGCCCGACATCGCGCAGATCCGCTGCCCGCTCGGCCAGTACGCGATCGGCCAGTGCGGCCTGGGCGCGGGCCGAGGCATCAATCGCCGCCCACCAGCCGGCCTCGGCCGAAGCGCCCTCGTTGATGGCCTCGACCGCGGCCTCGCGCAGCTCCGGATCGCGCAGCATCTCTTCGTGCATCGACAGGATCTCGGCCATGTCGCCGCCGTCGGCCGCGCGGATGAGATCGGTCAGCTGGCCGTAGGCGCCGCGGATGGCCGCGTCCAGGCGCTTGCGCTCGGCCACCGAGTCGTCGCTGGTCTCAGCGTATTCGAACTCAGGCAAACGCATGACGAACACCGGGGCGATCGCCATACCCGGCGAGGCCGCCACCGCCGACAGCGGGGTATCCGCCTCGGGGGCCGGCGCCCGCGCCACCGGGGTGAGCTTGTTGCGCGAGGGGCGGGCCTCGCTGGTGTCTTCCAGGGGCAGCACATCCTCGCCCAGCCCGCCGCGCACCGCGGCGGCGATGGCGTCCAGGGCTTCGGCCGCGCCCTCGCCCTCGGCGGAAAACACCAGCATTTGGCCGCGCCGGGCGCCCAGCCCGATGACTTTGGTCAAGCTAGCCGCCGAGACCGAATCGGCCCCACCGGCCTCCAGGCGTACGCGAATCGGTAAACGCTGCTCGCGGGCCACCTGCACCAACTGCTTGGCCGGGCGCGCGTGCAGGCCATGGGCGTTTCGTACCCGCACGCGCAGCACTTCGGCGCTGGCCGATTCGCCGGCCAGGCGCCCTACCAGCTGGGCCGCATCCAGCTCGGCCAGCCGTCGGCCCTCGCCGCCCTCCAGCACGTCCAACAGCCGCGTGAGCAGCTCCTGGGTGGCACGTTCGGCGTCAGGCTCGGCGTGGGCCATGCGCGAGAGCACGAACACGCCGGCCGTCGCGTCCGGCTCGGCCGGGGTGGCCACGGCCAGGCCCGGCTGGCGCACGTCGACGTGGGTCTCGACCAGCCACAGGCCGTCGCCCAGCTCGGTGGGCCGGGCCGCCATGGCCGCAGCGACGAAGCCGGCCCCGGTAACCCCGGCATCGTGCAGACGGGCGGCTGCGATAGCGGTCAACCCTTCCCGGCTGGCCACCGGCACCCGCGCGGCGACGGTGGTCTTGTCCAGCCGGCCGGTCACCGGCGCCTTGGACAACAGGCCGATAACGGCCTTGGCATCGTCGGCGGCGGCCAATTTATCGGCCACGCCGGGCGCGTCCAGCACGTGGGTGAGCTGGCGCAGGATATCCAGATGCTGATCGCCGGCCGCGGCGATGGTCACGATCACGTGCACCTGATTACCGTCGTGCCAGGTCACGCCCTCGGGAAACTGCAGTACGCGCAGGCCGGTGTGCTCGACCAGACGTGAGGCCTCCTTGGTGCCATGCGGAATCGCGATGGCGTTGCCGAGATAGGTCGACGACTGGGCCTCTCGCGCCATCAGCGCATCGGTATAGTCCGTGGCCACCAGCCCAGCCTCGATCAGGGCCTGGCCGGCCTGGGCAAGCGCGTCGCGCCAGTCGGCAGCCGTGCGTGCCAATAAAACGGCATCGGGCGTGAGTTCGAGCATGGACAAAGACCTTCAGACTCTGGGCGCCCGGCATGCGCCAAACGGCGTATGGCTGAATCGTGTCAGCCTGACTAGAGTCGTATGCTGTAAGTGCCGCGACCCCAAATCAAGTGCCAGAGCCGCGATTCATACAAAAGTCTGAAGCCCCGAACCCGCCTGCGCGTGGCGGCGTATGAAAGCGAAAACTCTGGCCGATATTGCGCGCCTGGCCGGCGTGTCCCGTACGACGGCCAGCTACGTGGTCAACGGCCAGGCCGCGCAGCGCCGTATCAGCGCGGCAACGGTTGCGCGCGTACAGGCCGTGATCGCCGAACACGAGTTCACCGTGGACGCACGGGCGGTCGCACTACGACGCGGCGAGACCCGCACACTGGGGTTGATCGTGCCCGATCTGGACAACACCAGCTATGCCCGTTTGGCCAAGCAGATCGAGCGCGGCGTGCGGGCGCACGGCTATCAGCTGGTGATCGTGGACTGCGACGATGAACCGGCGACCGAGCGCGCACTGGTATCGGGCTTGCGCGCCCAGAAGATCGACGGGCTGTTCGTGGCCTCGTGTCTGGACAACGAAGACACCCTCTACGACGACCTCCAGGCCGCCGGCACGCCGGTCATCGCGCTTGACCGGCCCTTGGCGGAGGATCGATTCCGCAGCGTGGCGTCGGCCAACCACGATGCCGCGCGCACGCTCACCCAATCAGTTCTGAATGCTTTGGGCGCTACCGCCGGAGGCGTTGGCGCGCACACGCTGCTCTGGCTGGATGCGGTCGAGGGGTTATCGATCACCCAACGACGCCGAGCCGGATTTCTGGCAGCCATGCAGCCCGGCTCGCATGCCGTCCAAGTCAAAACCGGCGCACGCTACGACCGAGCCACCGGTGCGGCACTGGTCCAGGACTATCTGTCACAACATGCGCCGCCGGCGGCCATCATCACGGCGGCTTATCCGCTGCTGGACGGCGCGCTCGACGTACTGCTGGGCCCGACCGCCGACAACGCACAGGCCCTGCCCCAACTGGCCACCTTTGGCGATCATCGGCTGCTGGATTTCTTGCCCGCCACGGTGCACACCATGGCCCAGCAGCACGAACGCGTTGCCGCCACCGCCGTGGCGCGCATGCTGGCCGCACTCGACGGCCACGCAGTACCCGGCCGTGATCGTATCGAGCGCGTCTTGCGCTGCCGGCCGCCGCGCTGACGGCAACGGGCCTTTAAAGATCGTGTGAATCGCCGGCGTGTCGATCCGCTGGCCCTTACACATTCGTCTTAATTCGCGGCATTAGCGTAGGAATCGGTCCCACGAGCCGCTATTTTATATCGGTCCGGGTCGGGCGAGCGCTCTGGCACGGTTGATCATTGCTTCACGGCTGAATTCATCGACGTTCTGGGAGTGCCACATGGCAGGGACCGCTTCTTCATCCTCATCCGAGCCTGGGCGCACGCCGCCCCAGGCCGTCGCCCATGCCGATATCGTGCCCATGGTCTGGCTGTCCTGCGGGCTGGCCGCGCTCGCCGGGCTGTTGTTCGGCATGGATATCGGCGTGATCTCCGGGGCACTTCCCTTCATTCGCGACGAATTTTCACTGTCCTCCAGCATGGAAGGCTGGGTGGTCTCGTCGATGATGGTGGGTGCTGCCGTAGGCGCCCTGTCGGCCGGCTCGATCTCCAAGGCCCTGGGGCGCAAACGCGCGCTGCTGGCCTCGTCGGCGTTGTTCGTGGTGGGTGCCCTGGTCTGTGTGGTGGCCCAGGGCCCCACGCTGTTGTGGATCGGCCGTATTCTGCTGGGCCTGGCCGTGGGCGTAGCCTCGTTCACCGCCCCCTTGTATCTGTCCGAGGTCACGCCGGAGCGGATTCGAGGCACCACCATCTCCTTCTATCAGCTGATGGTGACGGTGGGCATTTTGGCAGCGTTCGTCTCCAACGCTGCGTTTTCTTATATCGAGAGCTGGCGCTGGATGTTCGGAGTACTGGTGATTCCGGCGATCCTGCTGTTCGTAGGCGCGCTCTCGGTGCCCAACAGCCCGCGCTGGCTGGCGGCCAAGGACCGCTTCGACGAGGCCCGCGACGTGCTGTCCAAGCTGCGCGGCACGCAAGAGGAAGTCGATTACGAAATCAGCGAAATCCGTGACGCCTTGAACCGCGAGTCCGAGTCCAAGGGCTTTGCCATGTTCAAGCGCAACCCGAACTTCCGACGCTCGGTGTTCCTGGGCTTTGCGCTGCAGATCGTGCAGCAGTTCACGGGCATGAACGTCATCATGTACTACGCACCGCGTATCTTTCAGATGTCGGGCTTCGAGGGCACGTCGGCTAGCCTGTGGGCAACCGTGGTCACCGGCCTGACCAACGTGCTGGCCACCTTCATTGCCATCGCCCTGGTCGATCGCGCCGGGCGCAAGCCGATCCTCTACGCCGGCTTTGCCATGATGGGCGTCACCATGGCGATACTGTCGTTCGTGTTGCATATCGGCGCCAGCACGCCGTTCCTGCAGTATCTGGCCATGGCCATGGTGCTGACCTTCGTCGTGGGCTTTGCCATGTCGGCCGGCCCGCTGATCTGGACGCTGTGTGCTGAAATTCAGCCGCTACAGGGCCGTGACTTCGGCATCGGCGTCTCCACCGGGGCCAACTGGATCGGCAATTTCTGTATCGGCTTTTTCTTCCCGGTGATGCTCACCGGCATCGGCGGCACGGCCACTTTCGGCATTCTGGCCGTAGTCAATATCGCCTTTATCGTCTTCACCCTGCTGCTGGTGCCCGAAACCAAGGGCATCTCGCTGGAAAAGATCGAGCGCAATCTGCTTTCGGGCAAGCGCCTGCGCGATATCGGCATCTAAGCGATGCGCTGTTGGCCCCGCGCGGCGCCTCGGCCGCGCGGTCGCCGCTGATATGATTGTGTTGTGAAACTAACGCGACCGGCCGGGCCATCCGACCGGTCGCTTTCGTTGGAGCCCATCATGAGCACGCATCCCGCCATTCAGCCCGGTCATGCGGCCGTTGTGACCGGGGCTGCCAGCGGCATCGGCCTGGCGGCAGCCTCTCATTTCGCCGCCCGAGGCATGCACGTCGTGCTGGCGGATCGTCCCGGCCATGCGCTGGACACCGCCGTCGAAGACGTTCGCGCCGCTGCCCGTAGCGCCGGCCAGGCCGATGCCCAGGTACGCGGCCGGCCGATCGATGTCGCCGATTTCGAGGCCGTGCTGGCACTGGCCGACGAGACCGCCCGCGATTTCGACCATATCGGCATCGTGATGAACAACGCGGGCGTGAACGCCGGCGGCGGTGCCTTTGAGAAGATGGACCGCTGGCGCGCGCTGATGGGCGTGAATCTCTGGGGCGTGATCCACGGCGGCCAGGCCTTCGCCCCCACGCTGCTGGCCCAGAACGGCCCGGCGGCCATCATCAACACCGGCTCCAAGCAAGGCATTACCAACCCGCCGGGCGACACGGCCTATAACGTGACCAAGGCCGGCGTGAAAACCTATACCGAAGCCCTGGCCCACGAGCTGCGCAACGCCGAAGGCGGCGACGACCTGAGCGTGCATCTGCTCGTGCCCGGTTTCACTTATACCGGCATGTCCAAGGCCCGGCATGCCACGCAACCGGCCGAGGCGTGGACGCCCGAGCAGGTCATCGAACGCCTGGACACCGCCATGGCCGCCGGTGATTTTTATATCATCTGCCCCGACAACGCCGTGGACGAAGCAACCGACCGCCGCCGTACGGCCTGGGCGGCCGGCGATATCACCGAAAACCGCCCGGCCCTGTCGCGCTGGCACCCGGACTACAAGGACGCGTTCGAGGCTTATGTGAACGGCGGTGACGCATGAGCAATGTCTGGGACAGGGCCTACGACAACCGCGGGGCCGTGGCCGATGCCGATGCCTGGCTGGCCGCCTGGCAAACCGATGGCGCGGCTTTTCGCCACACCCACGGCTCGCGCATGCGCCAGCGCCGCTACGGCGCCCACCCACGTGAGTTCATCGATATCGTCGAGCCGGATGCTCCGGCCCACGCCACGCTGGTGTTCATTCACGGCGGCTACTGGCGCTCGCTGGACGCCGCCGAGAACCATCAGCTGGCCGCCGGCGCCCTGGCCTGCGGTCTACGCGTGGCCTTCATCGAATACCCGCTATGCCCGGATGTATCGCTGGAATCCCTCTGTGACTCGGTCATCGCGGCCATCGGCGATATCGCCGATGCCACCTCAGGGGATCTGATCCTGGCCGGGCATTCGGCCGGCGGGCATCTCGTCACCCACGCGGTGACACAACACTCGGGCCTGCCCGACACCGCGCGTGCTCGAATCAAGCGTGTGGTCTCGATCAGCGGCCTGCACGATCTGCGCCCGTTGGCCCAGACCACTGATATCGGCGCCACGCTGGGGCTGGACATGCCGCGTGCCAGTGCATTGTCGCCGGCCCTGTCTCAGCCCGATTTCCCCGGCGATCTGCTCTGTGTCGTCGGCGCTGATGAGCTGGCGGAGCTCAAGCGCCAGAGTCATTTGCTGGCCAATATCTGGACCGGCCTCGGTGTAGCCACGCAAAGCCACGAAATGGCCGGAGAACATCATTTTTCTATCGTGGAGGCCTTGCGCAGCCCGGGCACGGCCTTGACGCGATGGTGTGTCCGTCCGCGCCCGCGCTCAGGCTGACGGAGCTTTGATTCATCAACGCCCAGCCACATCATGAACACGTCATGAAACGGCCAAAATAGCTGCAATAAGCACGAATTTTTTGATAATCGGCTTTTAAAAGCCGTAACTATACTTAAGTCGCTTATCTTTTAAATTTTCTGCCATCTATGATTTCGCTGTCGGCCCAATACGGGCCGAGGTTCTACCAGAGCGAGTTCAGAGATGTTCAAGAATTGTGTCGTGGCCGGTCTGGGCAGTGTGGGGTTGCTGGGCTCATCAGTCGCAATGGCCGGCGGGCTGCAGCGCACGACGCAGTCTGTCTCGGCGATCCTCACGCCGGGCAACTATGCAGAAATCTCGTATACACGCGTCGTACCGGACATTACCGGCACGGGCACGCTATCGGGCGTTGGCACGGGCGATGCGGCAGAGAACTTCAACCTGCCCGCCGGTCTGCTCAAGGTCGATCTGACCGATCGCCTGGCGGCGGGCCTGTTCGTGGATCAGCCCTTTGGCATCGATCTGGAATACGCCGACGACATGCCGGAATTCGGCGGCACCGATTCCACCGCTGATTCCATCGCCTTCACCGGCGTGTTGGCCTATACGCTGCCCTACGAGTTCACGCTGTTCGGCGGCGTGCGCCAGCAGCGCGTGGGTGGCAACGTGACGCTTCAGGGCCTGGGCTATGGCCCGCTGTCGGGCTACAACGTCGATTTTCGCAACGACTGGGGCACGGGCTGGCTGGCCGGCGTGGCCTACGAGCGGCCCGAGATCGCGCTGCGAGTGGCGCTGACCTACAACTCACGAATCACCCACAAACTGCCCTCGCGCGAGCGTGTCGATACCGTCGTGGCCACGCCGGTCGGCGCGGTGCCGGTCAGTCTCGACCAGAGCTCGGTAACGAGCATCGACACCCCGGAAAGCTGGCTGCTCGAGGCCCGTACCGGCATCGCCCCGAACACGGTCGCCTTTGGCTCGGTGCGCTACGTCGAGCACGAGAAATCGCTGCTCGAGCCTGAGCTGTTCACGAATCTCGCCGGCCGTGGTCTGGTCGATTTCGACGACACCATCACCTACGAACTGGGCGTGGGCTATCGCTTCACCTCGTTCTTCTCCGGCTCCGTGTCCGGCCTGATCGAAGAAGGCAACAGCGCGCCCTACACCCCGCTGCGGGTGGCCGGCGATCGCCAGGCCGTCGCGCTGGGCGGGCTGTTTCAGCTGACCGAGCGAGTCACCTTCGGCACCGGGCTGAGCTACTTCTGGCTCAACGGCTCACCGGTATCCACCAGCGGCGACCCGCTGGCCGAATTCGACGACGGCCGGTTCTGGGCATTCACCGGCAAGATCGGCGTCGCGTTCTGATCGGCTGATTATCTCCCCGGCGCATTGGCGCGGGCTCGTATGAAACCTCAATACGCCCTAACCCCGGCGCCGGGTGGCATGCTCGAGCTGTCGCCGAGCACGCCCTTAAACATGCGCCCAAGCGTTTCCCGACACCGCCGAACACTTGTCCGATCCTGTATCGGCCTGTCGCTATTCATTATTGCGGCCACCGCCACAGGCGCGGCGAGCGACCGTGTCGAGCGCGGGCGGTATCTGGCCGCCGCGGGGAACTGTCAGTCCTGTCATACCCGCGAAGGCGGGGCGCCTTATGCCGGCGGCGTTGCCTTTGAGACGCCGTTGGGCACGCTGTATTCGACCAATATCACACCGGATGTTCAGACCGGGCTGGGTACGTGGTCGGACGGTGATTTCCTGCGGGCCATGCACGAGGGCATTGGCGACGACGGTGAGCAGTTGTATCCGGCGTTTCCATACACCAGCTATACGAATATGTCGCGGGCGGATATCGCGGCGTTGTGGGCTTATATGCAAACGGTGCCGGCGGTTGATTACACGCCGCCGGATAACGCGCTGATCTTTCCGTTCAACCAGCGCGTGCTGATTCGTGGTTGGAAATGGCTGAACTTCGAGCCGGGCGATCTGGATGCGCCGGCGCCGCGCGCGGATCGCCCGGTGGCCCGCGGCCAGTATCTGGTCGAAACGCTTGGCCACTGTGGCCAGTGTCATACGCCGCGCAGTACCACATACGCGCTCGACGGCGATCGCGCCCTGGCCGGCGCCAAGCTCGACGGCTGGTATGCGCCCAACATCACGTCCCACGCCGATGGCATTGGCGGCTGGTCGGATGCCGCACTGGACCAATATCTGGCCTCCGGCCATGTGCGCGCGCCGTCCGCAACCGCGGTTGCTGCCGGGCCGATGGCCGAGGTCATCACCGACAGCACGCGGTATCTGAGCGATACCGACCGCGCCGCGATGATCGCGTATCTACGCACGGTGCCCGCTCGGGCCAGTTCAGCGCCGACAGGCTCGGCCGAGGCCGCCCAAACCCGCGCGCGGGGCGATACGCTTTACGCGCGCCACTGTGTGAGTTGCCACGTTGCGGGCGCGCCGGGCGGGCCGGCGGATGCGTTTTCGCGCTATGCCACGGTCACAGGCGCCGATCCGGATAACCTGATCCGCGTGCTCTTGTACGGCGTAGCGCGTACCGGGGCTGACGGGCGCGTATTCATGCCGGGTTATGCCAGCCGGCTGAGCGATGCACAGATCGCGTCCCTGGTGAACACGCTGCGTGCCCGCGTGGGGGCAAGCGGAATTTCCGGCGCCGATGTCGCCGCAGCACGAAAGCACTGAGGCACGCGATGACTTATCGATTGATCGTCAACGACACGGCCCACGAAATCGATGCGCCGGGCGATATGCCGCTGCTCTACGCGCTGCGCAATCATCTCGATCTCAAGGCTACCCGCTATGGCTGCGGGCTGGCCGAGTGCGGGGCCTGTGCCGTGTTCGTGGGCCGCCACGTACGCCAGAGTTGTGTGTTGCCGCTCGCCGCGGTCGATGGGCCGATCACTACCGTCGAAGGCCTGGCCCCGGGTGACGCGCTCTCGCCCGTGCAACAGGCCTTTATCGATGAACAGGCCGCCCAGTGCGGGTATTGCATCAGCGGAATGATGATCGCGGCGACCGCATTGTTGGCCGCCACCCCGGCCCCGGACGACGCGGCCATCGCGGCCTCCCTGACCTCCAACCTTTGCGGCTGCGGCGTGGATGCCTGGCTGGCCATCGATGCCGGTGGACGGGTGACGATCTATAGCGGCAAGGTCGAGCTGGGTACCGGCGTGGCCACGGCCCTGCGTCAATTGGCAGCCGGCGGGCTGGACGTGGCCTTTGCTGACACCCGTCTTGTCCAGGCCGATACCGCGCTCACGCCGGATCTGGGGTATACCGCAGGCAGCAAGACACTACAAAGCGGCGGCACCCAGCTGGCGCATGCGGCCCGCCTGGCCCGGGCAGCGCTGATCGAGCGCGCCGCCGCACATCTCGGTGTTGCCGCCAATACGTTGACGACCGCCCGCGGGCACGTCGTGGGCAACGCAGCGTTGAGCGCTCAACGCCTGCCCTACGCCGCGCTGATCGCCGACGGCATCGACTTGCCCCTGGATGCCGAACTACCCGCGTTCGCGCCGGGTGTATATCGCGGGCCGGTCGGCCAATCGATCGCGCGTGAGGATATCCCGGCCAAGATCGCCGGCAGGTTTACCTACATGCAGGATCTCGTGGTGCCCGGCATGTGGCACGGGCGGGTGATCCGCCCGCCGACGACCGGGGCATTCTCGCCCGATGCCGCGCGCCTGATCGCAATCGATGCTTCTGACCTGCCTGAAGCGGCACACGTGGTGCGCGTGGGCCGTTTCGTGGGCGTGGTCGCCGCCAGTGAATGGCAGGCCATGCAAGCCGCCGAGCGACTGCGCCTCACATGGGACACCACCATGACGGTGCCGGCCGGCGACGCGCTGTTCGCGCACCTGGAAACGCTGCCGGCCACGCGGGATGTGATACGCGACACGGGCCCGGCCGCGCTGGGCAGCGACGCTCACACAGCGACGTATCACTGGCCGTTTCAAAGCCATGACTCGATCGGCCCATCGGCGGCGATTGCCGATGTCGGCCCTGACGGCGTGCATATCTGGTCGGGCACACAAGGCGTGTACCCGCTTCGCGCCGCGTTGGTTGAGCTGCTGGGCCGCGACGATATCCGCGTGAGCTACGTCGAGGCCTCGGGCTGCTACGGCCATAACGGTGCCGATGATGCCGCCGCCGACGCGGCCCTGCTCTCGCGGGCCGTGGGCCGCCCGGTCCGCGTGCAATGGTCGCGCGCCGACGAACACGGCTGGGCGCCCCTGGGTTGTGCCATGCGCATGCGGCTTGGCGCCACACTGGGTAACGACGGGGCGATCACTGCCTGGCAGTTCGATAACCGCACGCCCACCCATCTGAACCGCCCGGCCAAACAGCTGGGTGCCGCCAGCCTTCTCGCCGGCCAACTCGCGCGTGATCTGGTTCCTGATACCCGCCACGTCGGCGGCGACCGGAACACGATCTCGGGCTATGACCTCAAAGCAGAACATATCGTCGTCAACTGGCTGGCCAACCGGGACATGCCGCTGCGCTCATCGGCCCTGCGCACGCTCGGCGCCATTCAGAACACCTTTGCCAACGAGTCGTTCATGGACGAGCTGGCCCACGCTGCCGGGCAGGATCCGTTGGCGTTTCGCCTGGCCCACCTGCACGAACCGCGGGCCCGGCGCGTGCTGGAAACCGTCGCCCACGCCGCGGGCTGGCAAGCCGGCGAGTCCGCACCCGGCACCTGGCAGGATGACGGCGCGCGCGGGCGCGGCATGGCCCAGCTCACCTATGAAAACAACGCCGCCCGCGTGGCCGCGGTCGTGGCCGTTGTGGTGGGCACGCACGGTATTCGTGTGACCCACGCCTGGGTGGCCCACGACTGTGGGCCCGTCGTGAACCCCGACGGCCTGCGCAATCAGATCGAGGGCAACGTGATCCAGGCCATCAACCGCACGCTCAACGAGGCCATCACGTTCGACCCCTACGGCATCACCAGCCTGGAATGGAGCGCCTACCCGCTGGCCGATTTCGCGGCTCTGCCAGAAATCGACATCACCCTGATCGACCGGCCCGACCAGCCGATTCTGGGCGCAGGTGAGGCCACCTCCGCGGCCATTCCCGCCGCGATCGCCAACGCGGTTCATGCCGCCTGCGGCCTGCGTCTGCGCACGGTGCCCTTCAAGCGAGGCGCTCTAATGACTGCTCGCCGCGAACACAGCGCTTGATGAGCTGCAAGCAAGCCGTTTCGGCCTGGTTACGGCGTCGAGAACCGACGAAGTGCGTCGAGCCGGCGTCTCGTGGAGATCAGTCGTGGCCGGGTGGCGGGCCGAGCCGCTCGCCGCGTGTGGGCCGACAGGCGCGTTCGGCCAGTTGCTCGGCAGCACGTTTGATCCGCTGGGCGTCGGTATGACGGTTGTCCAGGGCGGCCGCCAATGTGCTTTGGTCGGCGGCAGCGACAGCCGGAATGCTTTTCAGATCGTAAGCCTCCAGGCGCTTGCGCGTCTTCTGGCCCACCCCGGGCAACAGATCGACCGTTAGCTGAAAGCGTGAAAGCGGAAACAGCGGCTGTAGCTCACAGTGCCGCGCGGTGAATTCAGTAAAGGCTTGGCGTTCGCCCAGCGCGTTTATCGCCACGATCTTGGTCATCGCACAGGCGTGTGACTCCACGATCTTGCGGTAAATGCCCAGGTAGCGCACATAACTGTCAACGTCGACCGGGCCGATATCGGATTGATACCGCTTGTCCAGCCTGAATCGATCGCTTGTTGGAGCCGCGCCATACGTCGTATGCAGCGATAACCAGCAGCCATCCGGCTCTTGGCCGTGGGTAGATTCCAGTTCGGGAGCACAGCAGGTATAGCGCCGTAAGCGCGATGCCGGCGTGCTTAAACACAGGGCCGGCATGAAGGCATACCCCGGGCCGGGTTCGCTTGGCCACTGTCGACATCGCACCCGCGATATAGCGCCGGCAAGCAGACGATAACCCGCGGTCATATAACGCGTATCGCGCACGAGCAGGCCGGCCAGTTGCTGGATTGCCGGCTGTGTTGCGGCCGGCTCCGGCCATTCGTCGACGGCGTGATCTGTCGATAGCACACGCGCCATGTCACTACTCCCCTCGTTAGACATTGCCGTTAATCAACGCGAATTGTGTGCTCGGGGCATTACTCGCCAGCGCCACCGTGATCGGCGGCTGCATTCTGCGAAGAAAACACCCATACAGCTCAAAGATAGAACAAATATCCTCGGCACGCGGCCCAGGGCCTGTTGCCGTTTCAGAAGAATCCGCGCCAAGCGCTCCATATTGTGACTATGGGCGGCAATATGAGGCGTAGCGCACTTGGCGCGTCATTCTGCGCAAGTGGGCTAGAACACTGCATTGCCGACGTGTAATTAATTCCCGGGCGCTTGTCTCGAAGGGTTGGGCCGCCGATAAAAGATTCGAGATGGGCGCCCTGCGCCTTTACAAGCCTTGATCGTGGCACGCCACGACGCCGCGACTCGCCCCTTGCAAGCCACACTGCGGACTCGGGGCGAAAGCGGCGCTCGTATGACACGGCAACGGGCCCTAGCATCTTCTATGCCCGCGCCGCGTGCCCAACCAACGACTAGTTCAAATAACTTCCCGCATCGATCTCCTGGGTCGGGGCGCCTTCACCCGGGAAACTGCCCAGGGCCACCAGCGGCGTGCGATGGCCTTCGGCATCGATCCAGATCCGATCCGAGAGATACAGCGCTTCGTTGTAGGCGATCTGGTTCAGCAGCAGATACTGCGCGGCATCGTTGTTCTCGTCGCGGTCGTCGGGGGCCTTGCCCGGCTCGTAGTCGTTATAGATCTCGGCCACCATCTTGATCGCCTCTTTCTGGCGCGCCATGTCCGACTGGCCATAGGCGGCCAGGGCATAGAGCATCGCCGGCAGGGCGATACCGGCCCGGCGGCCGATCTCGGCGGATTGTTGCAGCTGGGCATACGGCTGGGCGCCCTCGGGCGCATTACCCGGCACCGACAGCCACACCACGGCTTCGAGTGCCTTGGGCACGCCCCACCATTGCTGGTTGTCGATACAGTCCGAGGCCCGGCCGGCCTTGGCGGCAATGTTCTGCGGGATACCCACGCTGGAGTTGGCCTGGATATCGTTGAGCAGGCCCTGCACGCCCACCAGCACGCCGGTCAGATACACGAACTGGTCCTGATCGGTGCCCAGCTCGTTGCTCAGGTCCGGGCATTTGTCGGTGCCGATCTCGCCGTAGGCGTTCACGGTGTCCTGATAGACCTGGTAGCGGCGCAGGGCGGTCAGGCGTTCCCAGCGCTGGGCCACGATACGATTATCGCGGGCCACGTCGGTGTTCCCGTTGTGCAGGTTGCGCTGCACCTTCAGGTGGTATTTCTGGGCCTGGATCTCCGAGCAGAACGAGGCGGTGGTGTTGGTCACGATCATCAAGCGCGCCGGGCGCTTGATCACGCGTGAGAAGCTGCCGCCCAGCTGGTTCAACCCCATGCCGGTGCCGCAGGCCGCCAGATCCAGATCGCCCGAGCCCAGGGCATAGGGCACGATCTCGTCGAGGCTGTAGTGGTTCAAGGTATGGCCCACGGGTTTGTAGATCAGCCCGCAGCCGGCCAGGGCCGCGCCGGTCAGCCCGGCGATGGTCCCGACTTTCAACATCTGCATTAGATGGGATGGTTTCATGATGTCTGTTTCCCCTCTTGTGCGGCGCAATCGGCGCCGCACAACGATTTAAAAAAGATCAGTCCCGGGGTGCTTACCTGCAAAGGGAGACTCTGAAAAAAAGCCAGCAAGACCGGATATCGGGATGATCAATTCGTTGACGCCTAGCCCGGCGGCGCGCTAGAAGCGCACCCCCATGGACAGCTGATACAACACGGCCTCGAAACTGTTGGTCGAAGAAATGGTGCCCACATCCACCGGCCCGAAGGCACCGGAGACGTTGTCGGCCCGGACGCTGATATCGTTGAGCTCGGCCTTGACCTCGGCACAGCCCAGATACTGGGCCTCGGCCCCGACAAAGAATTTTTCGGTGATGTTGATATCCACACCCAGCTTGCCGGTACAGGCCCAGGGCTTGGAGAGATACAGCGTGGGCTCGTTCTGGCTGTTCAACAGCGGTTCGTTGATATCGGTGTCGTAGGTATAGAGATACATGGCCCCCACGCCGATATACGGCTGGATACGGGTGTGCACGAACGGCCGATAGACGAAGCTGATGTTCGGCGGAAAGGTCTTGAGCTGGCCGATGTTGCGATTGAGCGTGGGCACCCCGGGATCAATGGCATTGCCGGGGCCGTTGCCGCCCAACGCGTCCGGGGCCAGCGAGGACGTGGCCGCCGAGCCGTCGACCTGGAAGTCGAGCTTGATGGGTGCGGAGATCGTGACCTCGGTGGCCAGGTGATGATTGGTCCAGGGGATGAACAGCCCCAGCGTGCCCGAGGGAAAGAGCTTGTCGTTCAAGCTGCTGCCGGTGCCGTCCAGGCTGGATTCGCCGGGGCCGAACGCCTGGGCCGCCAGGCCCTGGGCGTCCTGAACCTTCAATTCCGAGCTGGTGCCGTAGTAGTCGAGATAGCCGGCGCCAAAGCGCAGATACAGGTTGTTGCCGACGAAGCTGATGGCGTCACCGATCAAGGTGTCGCCGCCGGTGGCTTCAAGATCGCGCATCTGGCCCTGGGCACTGGCGGTGCCGGCCACACACAGGGCACTCAGCCCCAGTGCCAGCCCGGCCAGACTCGCCCGGCCTATTGAATGATGATTCATTGCTCCCCCTTACGGTGCGTTGTGGTGCGAGCCGCGCTTTCCCCTGAAAGCGGGTTTGCGCACGGGTCCCCGTGGTCTGGTTCAGCCCACTCGGATCGGCTATTCGACAGGCTTTGTGAATAGCGGATTCGGCTGGGTTGCCCGGCCATGACAGGTGGTATGCGCCGCCCGGCTGCTTCTTGCGTACCGACCCGCGAGCAGGCGGGCCATGCTTTGCTATGATCTGCCCAGAACGCCTTCGCACGGGAAAACCCCATGACGCTTCTAGAACAGGCCAGTCGCTTGCCGGCGACGGAAAAATTGCGCTTGATCGAACAGCTGATCGCCGAACTCGACTTGCCCGACCCCACGGTCGAAGCCCTTTGGGCCGACGAAGCCGCGGCACGCAGCCAAGCCGTGAAAGAGGGTCGTTTACGGTCGCGCCCGCTGGCCGAAGCGATGGAAAAACACTCGCGTTGATGCAGGTCGAAATCACAGCTCTGGCCGAAGAGGAGCTGGACGAAGCGGTCACCTGGTACCGAGCGCAAGCCCCAGCCACCGAGCAACGGTTCCTGGCCGAATTTCAAGCCGCCACACGGCGGATAGCCGCGTATCCCGCGCTGTATACCGAAATACGCCCGAATGTTCGCCGCGGCCTGATGAATCATTTTCCATACAGTCTTGTCTACGAGTGCGACGGCCACGTGCTGCGTATTCTCGCTGTTGCCCATCAGCATCGCCGACCGGCGTATTGGATCGATCGGGTGCGTTAGAACAGGCGGACGCCGATCCGTTGTCAGAGTGGTCATGCGCGAACCTCACGCGGTGATCCGGTCGTTTCCGGGTGGACGCGCTCAGCCGCTTTAAAGCGCTTTACCGCCCGACTGACTGTGGCGTAGTGCACGCCAAAATGATCGGCAATCTCGCGTTGGCTATAACCACCGGCCAGATAAGCCCGGGCCATGGCCTCATGCCGCGAATGGCCCGCGCCGCTATAGGTCGTCAGTGGTCTGGGCGGTGCCCGGCGTTGCATACGCGGCACTTCGCGTAGATCGCCGCCAAGCCCCCGGTTCTGCATATCGGCAACAAAGGCTTCATCGCCCAGATACAGCTGCCCGCGTAAATGTGACCAGATCGGCTCTTGTCCCACGCCCGCACGTACGAAGTCGGCATACGCGGCAATCGCCGCCGAGCGGGTCATCCCGAACTGGCCCAACAGCCAATCGCGTTCCATCCACGAGGCAACGGCCGTGTGGCGGACCATGGCCGAGTAACTGCTCCAGGGCCACTCGCCAACCGTATCCACCATGAAGGCGCGCACCGGGTTAAGCACCACATAACGCGCAACTTCCAGCAAATAGGCTTCTTTTTCTACGAGAATAGCCTTGTAGCGCCCCTGAAACAGATGTCCGACGCGACGATAAGCTCGGTTTACATACTGGGTATAGACGCCGTTGACCTGGCGCATCCCGTGCGACAGATTGCCCTCGGGCGTTTCAATCAACAGGTGATAATGGTTCGTCATCTGACACCACGCATGACAGCGCCAGCCATAGCGTTCGCAGACCTCGCCCAGCACATCAAGCCACGCCCGGCGATCGGCATCAGCGAAATAAATCGCCCCGCGCTGATCACCACGCGCCGTGACGTGATACACGCCACCGGCTAAATCGATACGTAACGGTCTGCTCATCAGAACAACAATCCCTGGTCGTGGTATCCAATCGATCAACCCACTCGAATAAACCGCCACACAACGGCTCATTCGGCTGGGCTGAAACCCGACACGAACAACGACGCCGCACCGGGAATTTCAATTTTTACGAAATCTAGTCTCAAACTACTCAAACGTGGCAATGCAAGACCTCACGCCGCTAACTCTCCTGTGACCTAGTTCAGCCCACTCGCATCGGCCATCGAGCGATGACGGATGCGGCTGGGTTGAAGGCCCGGCACACGCCGAAGCGTGTGCCGGGGTTTTCGTTAAAGCCTGGAAGTCGAGTCTTAGTCGTCACATCTCGGGTTCTACCCCGTTTCCGCGGA
>DCKU01000068.1 GCA_002320455.1 Salinisphaera sp. UBA1666 | reverse complement strand
ACGCTCGAATTTTGATTTGGACACAGCGAACTACCTCTTATGCCTTTTCCGTTTGATTCTTGGTCAGCGCTTCGACGATGTTCTTGGGCGCTTCTGCGTAGTTGTCGAATTGCATCGTGTAGGTGGCGCGGCCCTGACTCATGGAGCGCAGGTCGGTCGCGTAACCGAACATTTCCGACAACGGCACCGATGCCGACAGCTGTTTACCGGTCGGGATGTCCTCCATCCCCTTGAGATTGCCGCGACGACGATTCAGGTCGCCCATCACATCGCCCATGTACTCTTCCGGCGTGACCACTTCGACGTCCATCATGGGCTCGAGCAGGACCGGCTTGGCCTTGCGGCTGCCGTCCTTAAGCGCCATGGAACCCGCGATCTTGAAAGCCGATTCGTTGGAGTCGACGTCGTGGTACGAGCCGTCGTACAAAGTGACCTTGATATCCACCATCGGATATCCGGCGACCACGCCGTTGGTCATGGCTTCCTGAATGCCCTTGTCGACAGCACCGATGTATTCCTTCGGCACCACGCCACCCACGATGGCGTTGACGAACTCATAACCGGCGCCGGCTTCTTCCTGCGGCTCGATGCGCAGATAGACGTGGCCATACTGACCGCGACCACCCGACTGGCGAACAAACTTGCCTTCCTGCTCGACCTGCTGACGAATGGTTTCGCGATAGGCCACCTGCGGCGCGCCCACGTTGGCTTCAACGCCGAACTCGCGCTTCATGCGATCGACGATGATCTCCAAGTGCAGCTCGCCCATGCCGGAGATGATGGTCTGCGCGGTTTCCTCGTCGGTACGCACACGGAAGGACGGATCCTCCTGTGCCAGCTTCGACAGGGCCACGCCCATCTTTTCCTGGTCGGCCTTGGACTTGGGCTCCACGGCCACGGCGATCACCGGCTCCGGGAACTCCATGCGCTCAAGGATCACCTGGGAATCCGGCGCGCACAGCGTATAGCCGGTGGTGACGTTCTTCAGGCCTACGACAGCCGCGATATCGCCGGCACGGACTTCCTTGATCTCTTCACGCGTGTTCGAGTGCATCTGCAAGATGCGGCCCACGCGCTCTTTCTTGTTCTCGATCGGGTTGTAGACCGAGTCGCCGGACTGCAGCACGCCCGAGTAGACACGGATGAACGACAGCGAACCGACGAAGGGGTCGGTGGCGATCTTGAACACGAGTGCGGCGAACGGCTCTTCGTCGGAGGCGTTGCGCTCGATCTGCACGTCGGCGTCGTTGGCGTCCTGACCCTTGATGGCCGGCACTTCGGTCGGCGAGGGCAGGTAATCGATCACGGCGTCCAGCATGGCTTGGACACCCTTGTTCTTGAAGGCGGTGCCGCACAGGCAAAGCGTGATTTCGTTGTTGATCACGCGCTTGCGCAGGCCGGCCTTGATCTGCTCGTTGGTCAGCTCACCGGCTTCGAGATACGCCTCCATCATCTCTTCGTCGGACTCAGCGGCCGCCTCGACCATCTCGTCGCGATATTTTTCGGCATCAGCCTTGAGATGCTCGGGAATATCGGTGGCCGTGAACGTCCGACCGGCGTCTTCCTGGTTCCAGTAGATCGCCTGCATCCGCATCAGATCGACGATGCCTTCGAACTCGTCTTCGGCGCCGATCGGCAGCTGAATGGTCACCGGGTAGGTGGCCAAACGCTGTTTCATCATGTCGATACAGCGCCAATAGTCCGCACCGAGCTTGTCCATCTTGTTGACGAACGTAATGCGCGGGACGTGATATTTGTCGGCCTGACGCCAGACCGTTTCGGTCTGCGGCTCCACGCCGGCGTTGGCGTCCAACACACATACCGCACCGTCCAACACACGCAGCGAGCGCTCAACTTCAATAGTGAAGTCCACGTGGCCCGGCGTATCGATGATGTTGACGCGGTACTGCTCGGGATACTGCTGCTCCATGCCCTGCCAGAAACAGGTCGTCGCAGCCGACGTAATCGTGATGCCGCGTTCCTGCTCTTGCGACATCCAGTCCATCACGGCCGCGCCGTCATGCACTTCGCCCATCTTGTGGGAGATGCCGGTGTAATAGAGCACGCGCTCGGTGGTCGTGGTCTTGCCGGCATCGATATGCGCCATGATGCCGATATTGCGATAGCGCTCGAGAGGATGCTTACGGGCCATGAAGTTCTCTTGATCGTTACGAAATGAAGCGCGCGAGGCTCGCGCGGCTTACCAACGGAAGTGCGAGAAGGCCTTGTTGGCGTCTGCCATACGGTGCGTGTCTTCACGCTTCTTCACGGCGGCACCGCGATGCTCCGAGGCATCGATCAGCTCGCCGGCCAGGCGACGGGCCATGGTGTTCTCGCCGCGCTTGCGCGACGCGTCGATCACCCAGCGCATGGCCAGTGTCGTACGACGCACGGCGCGCACTTCGACGGGCACCTGGTAGGTGGCACCACCCACACGACGAGATTTCACCTCGACCGCCGGGCGGATGTTGTCCAGCGCCTCTTCCAAGACTTCCAACGGCTCGTCAGTGCCTTTCTTCGTGGAGATCTGGGACAGCGCGCCGTAGACGATCATCTCGGCCTTCGATTTCTTGCCGTCTTCCATGATCATGTTCATGAACTTGGCAAGCAGCTCACTGTGATAACGCGGATCGGGAAGGATCTCGCGGCGCGGGGCGGAGGCACGACGGGACATAGCCTGATATTCCTATTCGATGAAGACTGAGGGCGAAGCGCCTTAAGACTTCGGCTTCTTGGCGCCGTACTTGGAACGGCCCTGACGGCGGGCTTCGACGCCCGAGGCGTCCAGCGCGCCACGCACCGTGTGATAGCGCACACCGGGCAAGTCCTTGACTCGACCGCCGCGGATGAGCACAACCGAGTGCTCCTGCAGGTTATGGCCTTCGCCGCCGATATAGCTGGCGACTTCATAACCGTTGGTCAGACGAACACGCGCGACCTTTCTCAGCGCCGAGTTCGGCTTTTTCGGTGTAGTGGTATAGACACGCGTGCAGACACCACGACGCTGCGGGCAGCCCTGGAGCGCCGGCACGTCGTTTTTCTGCCGCTTGTCCTTGCGGCCCTTGCGGACCAGTTGGTTGACCGTAGACACGTCGTCACCCTGCTCGTTTCTAAAAAACTAAGGCAGCACGGGGAACACCCGGGCTGCCGATAAAGGACGGCGGATACTAAAACAAGGCAGAGCACGTGTCAACGCGCTCTGCCCCGCCTACAACGACTCCGCTTAAATCGTCGTATCGTCGGCGCCGTGTTCGCCCGGATCGGCACGATCCATGGCGTCCTCGGCGTCGGCCTCGACCTCAGCGGTCTCGGCCATCTGCTCTTCTTCGGCCTCGCCCTTGGTCGCCGGCAAGGCACCCGCCAGATCCAGCGGGCCCATGCGCTCGCGACGGCGCTGCTCGTGGTAGGCCAAGCCCGTGCCGGCCGGGATGAGCCGCCCGACGATGACGTTTTCCTTCAGACCCCGCAGATCGTCGCGGGCCCCACGGACCGCGGCTTCGGTGAGCACGCGCGTGGTTTCCTGGAACGACGCCGCCGAAATGAACGACTCGGTCGACAGGCTGGCCTTGGTGATCCCCAGTAGCAGACGATCGAAGGTGGCGGGCACTTCGCCCTTGGCCTCAACCCGGCGATTCTCGTCCAGCACCGTCTGGTACTCGAGCTGCTCGCCCTGCAGGAACTTGGTGTCGCCTGCGTCCAGGATTTCCACCCGGCGCAGCATCTGACGAACGATCACCTCGATGTGCTTGTCGTTGATGCGCACACCCTGCAGGCGATAGACGTCCTGGATTTCCTTGACCAGGTAGTCCGCCAGTTTCGGGATACCCTGCAAGCGCAGGATATCGTGCGGCAGCGGTTCGCCGTCGGAGATGATCTCGCCGGTTTCGACGTGCTCACCCTCGAAGACGTTGATCTGGCGCCACTTGGGAATCAGCAGTTCGGTCTCGTAGCCGTCGCCGTCGACGATCTTGAGACGCTGCTTGCCCTTGGTGGCCTCGCCGAAGCGTACGGTGCCCGCCGCCTCGGCCAGAATCGCCGGGATCTTGGGCTTGCGTGCCTCGAACAGGTCGGCCACACGCGGCAGACCACCGGTGATGTCACGCGTCTTGGACGATTCCTGCGGAATACGCGCCGTAACGTCGCCGACAACCACTTCTTGGCCGTCTTCGACGACCACGATGGCCTTGGGCGGCAGGCTGTAAGCGGCCGGAATTTCGGTGCCGGGGAAGTTCAGCTCGTTACCCGCGGCGTCCAGCAGCTTGATGACCGGACGCAGGTCGCGGTTCCCCTGACCACGCGACTTCGGCTCGGTGACCACCAGCGTCGATACGCCGGTAATTTCGTCGATTTCGCGCTGGACGGTCACGCCTTCGATGAAGTCCTCGAACTTGACCTTGCCGGCCACTTCCGAGATCACCGGGTGGGTATGCGGGTCCCAGTCGGCCAGGCGTTTGCCCGCCTCGACCTCGTCGCCCTCGCCCACGTGCAGACGCGCACCGTAGGGGATCTTGTAACGCTCCTTCTCGCGGTAGTTTTCGTCGACCACGCCGATCTCGCCGGAGCGCGACACCGCGACCAGATGCCCGCCTTCGGCGTGCTTCACGGTCTTGATGTTGTGCAGCTTGACC
>DCKU01000140.1:13438-16956 GCA_002320455.1 Salinisphaera sp. UBA1666 | reverse complement strand
CCTCGGCTATCGAACGCCTTACGAAGTCCTCACACAAAATGGTCGTGTTGCGATTGGAACCTGAATCCACCTTGATCTCTGAGTGCCGAGCCTTCGTTAACGACAAGCGTAAGGAAGCGGATAAAGCATGGCACGCCGCGCGATGCGTCTTCTGCGAACTAGACCGCGACGAAGCATTCAGCGGCTGAACAATATTAGCCTAACCGCTCTCCCGTAAACGCAAATCAAGTCAGACAAGAAAAATTGGTCTAATCCGAGTCAATCCAGACGCTGCCAGCTCGAGCGCGCACCTTCATGTGTAAACCGTCTAGGATGCTCTAAAGCCCACGGCCACGCCGAGGCGGAACGCTGGGCGAAAACGATAAACCGTAGCTCGCCGCTTGTCGCCATTCATAGAAAAGGCCGAGCGAAACTTTCGAGTCACTCTGCATCGACAATCTCCAGATCCGAAACCGAAAGACGCTTAGGAATTACGTATACTGTCCCGGTATATCCGAATCTGACGCTTAATTCGCCTGTCCGTGGAAATCGGACCAGCTCACCCTGTCCCCGGACGCTCCCGGATGCTAAATCCTCTTTTTGAGTGTAGCTCCTGCAGCCGGGATCCGGTCTTCGACGCCCGAAAAAACCAGAAAACCGTGGTCTGCACCGAATGTCCGAACGCCTCTTTATCTAAGAGCTACAAATCAATAAAAAATTTTTAATGCCCGAAAAGGTTTTAAGAAAAATAGCAGGCATGTAGGCAGGCTCTCTTTTTTTATCGAGTACTCGGATTACCAAGCCGATTAAGAATGCCAACTGGATTAAACTGAATAATCTTTGGGATACCGCCAATCCACTTTCAGTCAATGTCGGTGAAGTTAAGAGTGCGCTATTACCACCAGTTAATAACTCCGCCGAGAGCAAGAAGGCATTTTGCGGAGATGTATTCTCGCCAACTTTAGAAAGCGGTAGACTGGAAAAAAAGTACCACGCAAGACCAAAATATATTGCAAGTAAAAAATAAAATAGCGCAACGACCAAGAAAGTCATCGGAGCCGGGATACTCCGGCCTGCAGTGACTCTACTCTCGATCAAATGCGCGAACGATAAATACAAAACAAGACCTGATGAAAGGTAGGTAATTACAATGAAATCACTCTTAATATCAAAATTATTTGCCAATAACACCAAACATACACACATTAAAAGACAAATAAGGCAAATATAAGCCGGCCAATGCCTAGCTATCATAATCAATCCTTTTGTGCTCCCCGATGACTGCTTTCGCTGAACGAATGCTTATCTCGGGCTATTCAAACTATTAGCGCTTTACGGCCCACCTAGCCCGCATCGTCTTACCTATGACGCACATCACGTCACGCAACATGGCAATCGACGCCAGCCCGTGTTCTTCGAAGACGACGATCAACGCGTCTATCTGCAGCTCACCAACGAGTTCGTGGGCAAAGCCAAAAACCGACATCGGCGCCTAGTGGCTGATGTCCGGGATCGGGTGACTGACCGGGATCGGGTGACAGTATATTTATCTCGACTAATTATTAAGCAGTGCATAAAAAAGGCGGGCTTGTCGCCCGCCTTTCGACCTGAAGATCAATCCCAGCTAAGCGCCCCACCCGACTGATACTCAATCACCCGAGTCTCAAAGAAGTTCTTTTCCTTATTGAGATCCATCATCTCGCTCATCCACGGGAACGGGTTTTCGGCCCCCGGATAGAGCTCGGCCAGGCCGATCTGGCTGCAACGACGGTTGGCGATGAACTTCATGTACTCGTCGAACATGCCGGCGTTTAGGCCGAGCACGCCGCGGGGCATGGTGTCGTGGGCGGATTCGATTTCGAGGTGCATGGCCTCGTCGATCTTCTGGCGCATCTCTTCCTGGAACGCTTCGGTCCAGAGGTGCGGGTTTTCGATCTTGATCTGGTTGATGACGTCGATGCCGAAGTTCAGGTGCATGGACTCGTCGCGCATGATGTATTGCACCTGCTCGGCGGTGCCGGTCATCTTGTTGCGACGGCCGAAGCTCAGGAACTGCACGAAGCCGGCATAGAACCAGATGCCTTCGAAGATGCAGTAGAAGGCGATGAGATCCCGCAGGAAGATCTGGTCGTTTTCGGGGGTGCCGGTCTTGAAGTCCGGGTCCGAGAGCGACTGCGTGAACTGCATGGCCCAGGAGGCCTTGTTGTGCACGCTGGGCAGCTCGCGGTACATGTTGAAGATCTCGCCTTCGTCGAGGTTCAGCGATTCAACGATGTACTGGAAGCAGTGGCCGTGCACGGCTTCCTCGAAGGCCTGGCGCAGCAGGTACTGGCGGCATTCGGGGTTGGTGAGGTGCTTGTAGATGCCCAGCACCAGGTTGTTGGCCACCAGCGACTCGGAGGACGAGAAGAAGCCGAATCCACGCTTGAGGATCATGCGCTCGTCGTCGGTGAGGCCGTTGGGGTCTTGCCAGGTGGCGATGTCCGCGGCCATGTTCACTTCCTGCGGCATCCAGTGGTTGGCGCAGGCGTTCAAGTACTTTTCCCAGGCCCAGGTGTACTTGAAGGGCACGAGCTGGTTCACGTCGGCGCGGCAGTTGATGATGGCCTTTTCATCTACCGAGACCCGATTACCGCCGAGCTCGACCTGTTCCAGGCCGGTGACGGCTTCGCCGTCGTCGGCCTGTTGCGGAGTTTCGGGCTGCTTGTCCAGCGCGTGCGGGTCAGGCGTGGCGCCGGCCGGGTTGGGATTGGTCGAGGCGCCCGGGTTGCTCGGGGTGCCCTGTCGCGGGGTGTCTTCGAAGTCGAGCATGACGGTGTCCTTGTTCGAGTCTTTCGTTAAATACGATGTTCGTTGGCGGCTGGACGACGGCGCGCCTTAGGCGCCGCCGCCCGGCATCGGGCGCGCTACTGGCAGGCCTCGCAGTCCGGATCGTCGATGGCACAGGCCATCGGGGCGACGGGTGCGGCGGCCGGGGCCGGGCTTTTCGCGCTGGCCGCGGGTGCTGCGCTGGCGCCGTTGGCCGTTTGGCCGTTGGTGGCGCCGCCGTTGCTGCCGGCAGCCGGGCTACCGCCATTTGAGCCGCCGGCCACGTGGCCGCCGCCGGAGCCCTTGCCGCCGTTGGCCACGGCGTTGAGGCGATGATCCGAGATGGTGGATTTCTCGGTATGCGTGGCGCCCATGGTGCGCAGGTAGTACGTGGTCTTGAGGCCTTTCTTCCAGGCGAACTTGTAAAGCTCGTCCAGCTTGCGGCCCGAGGGCTCGGCCATGTAGAGGTTCAGGCTCTGGGCCTGGTCCAGCCATTTCTGGCGACGCGAGCCGGACTCGACCAGCCAGCGCGGGTCGATCTCAAAGGCGCACTTGTAGAGCACCTTGAGCTCGTCCGGGATGCGATCGATGGCCTGCACGGAGCCGTCGTAGTATTTCAGGTCGTTGGCCATGACCTGATCCCACAGGCCGCGTTCCTTCAAGTCATCGACCAGATACGGGTTGACCACGGTGAACTCGCCCGACAGGTTCGATTTGACGTACAGGTTCTG
>DCKU01000140.1:0-13050 GCA_002320455.1 Salinisphaera sp. UBA1666 | reverse complement strand
CATGCAGTTGGAGTTGCGCATGCCCACGGATTTGACGCGGGCCCGCAGGGTTTCCCAATCCAGCGTCTGGCTCTCGTCCTGCTCGAGATATTCCGCGCCGCGGTTTTCACGCAGCAGCTTGATGGAATCGATCGGCAGAACGCCTTGATCCCAGAGGCTGCCCTGGAACGTGCTGTAGGCGCCGCGCTCTTCGGCCAGATTGGTCGAGGCCTGGATGGCGTAGTAGCTGATCTGCTCCATGGAGCGATCGGCAAACTCGACGGCCTGGTCGGATTCGTAGGGCAGTTTCAGCTTGTAGAGGGCGTCCTGGAAGCCCATAAGGCCCATGCCTACGGGGCGATGACGCAGGTTGGAGTCTCGCGCGGTCTTCACGCTGTAATAGTTGTACTCGATGACGTTATCGAGCATGCGCATGGCAGTGTTGATCGTGGCCTGCAGCTTGTCGGTGTTAAGGACACCGTTCTCGATATGCTGCGGCAGGTTGATCGACCCCAGATTGCAGACCGCGATCTCCTTGCCCGGCTCGGTGTTGAGCGTGATCTCGGTGCACAGGTTGGAGCTGTGCACGACGCCCTTGTGCTGCTGCGGGCTGCGCAGGTTGCACGGGTCCTTGAACGTGAACCACGGATGGCCCGTCTCGAACAGCATGGACAGCATCTTGCGCCACAGAGTGACGGCCTGGATGGTCTTGTAGTTCGTGATCTCGCCGCGCTCAGCCTTGCGCTCGTAGGCCTCGTAGGCTTCCTGGAAGGCACGCCCGGTCAGATCGTGCAGCTCGGGCACGTCGTTGGGCGAAAACAGGGTCCAGGGCTCGTCGTTCAGGACACGCTTGACGAACAGATCCGGGATCCAGTTCGCGGTGTTCATGTCGTGGCAGCGCCGACGATCGTCGCCGGTGTTCTTGCGCAGGTCGAGAAATTCCTCGATGTCCTTGTGCCAGGACTCGAGATAGGCACAGACCGCGCCCTTGCGCTTGCCGCCCTGGTTCACGGCCACGGCCGTGTCGTTGACGACCTTCAGGAACGGCACCACGCCCTGGCTCTTGCCGTTGGTGCCCTTGATATGGGCGCCCATGGCGCGTACCGGCGTCCAGTCGTTGCCCAGACCGCCGGCGAATTTGGACAGCAGCGCGTTGTCCTGCACCGCCTCGTAGATGCCGTGCAGATCGTCATCGACCGAGGTCAGATAACAGCTCGAGAGCTGCGGGCGCAGCGTGCCCGAGTTGAACAGCGTGGGCGTGCTGCTCATGAAATCGAACGAGGAGAGCAGCTTGTAGAACTCGATGGCTTTTTCTTCGCGCTCGATCTCGTTGATCGCCAGGCCCATGGCCACGCGCATGTAGAACGCCTGCGGCAGCTCGAAGCGGGTGGCCTCGTGATGGATGAAGTAACGATCGTAGAGCGTCTGCAGGCCCAGATAGGTGAACTCCAGATCGCGATCGGCGATCAGGGCGTTACCCAGCTGCTCGAGGTCGTACTCGGCCAGACGCGGGTCCAGCAGCTCGTGGTGCACCGCGCGATGGATATAGTTGGCGAAGTAGGTGGCGTACTGCTCGCGCATCTCGGCGTGCGTGGCGTACTCCACCTGACCGTCGGCCAAAAACGTCAGCGCTTCATGGCGGAGCTTGTCCATGAGCAGACGCGCGGCCGTGGCGCCGTAGTTGGGCTCGGCTTCCAGGCGCTGACGGGCCGACAGGATGAGAGCGGTGGACAGCTCGTCTTCGGTGATGCCGTCGTAGGCGTTTTTCAGCGTGTCGTCGAACACGGTCTGTGCGTTCACGCCGTCGATGCCTTCACAGGCCTCGGCGATCACGCGCTGCAGACGGTCACGATCCAGCTCGGCCGTGGTGCCGTTCTTGAAGCTGACCTGGATATCACTGGCCGGGGCTGCGGCAACGTCCTGGCCGCCTTCGGCGGTCTTGGCTGCGCGCTCGTGGGCACGCTCTTCACGGTAGAGCACGTAGGAGCGGGCCACCTTGTGCTCGCCCGAGCGCATGAGCGCCAGCTCGACGTAGTCCTGGATGTCTTCGATATGCACAGCGCCGCCGCCCGGCAGGCTGCGGGTGACGCCCTGAACCACCTGCTCGGTGATGTTCTTCACGGTCTGGCGGATGCGCGAGGAGGCCGCCCCCTGCTGGCCTTCCACGTCGATGAAGGCCTTGGTGACGGCCAGCTCGATCTTGGAGGCATCAAAGGGCGTGACCTTGCCGTTACGACGGATGACCTTGTGCGAGCCCGGCTGCGTGGCCGCCAGGGACGCGCCCTGACTCGGCTCGCCGCTGGTGTGCGAAACGTGTTCCGCGCGCTCGGATACCTGTGTGTCTGCCATGTCTGCTCCCGTGACGATGAGTGGCGCCCCGTGTGCCTAGCGCTGTAGACCTTGCCCGGCCGGCGCTTTTTAAGGCCCGCATCGGGCTTTCTGCGCAAACAATACCCTACTAGATGCTGTGGTCAACGCCCCTATTTTATCGCATTGATTACTACATGTTGTGCTTTGCGCTAAATCTCGCAGTGCACAACATTGTGGATAACGCCGGTGGATAACCCCAGCGCCGCGCATCAATAAAGGCTTTGCGACGGCCCGGCCCGGCTGGCGGGCTTGGCCGCCGACGACACAGGTGTTGTGTCTGGGGCGATATCTCGTGGCCGTGGCCGGTCGGCGCTCTTGGCACCGCCTGAATCGGGTTGCCGCCTGTCTGGACAAGGCTTTCTCTGGCCTTGGCCGGTCGACAGGCGCCGACGATGAAAAATTCCTAAAACGATGATCACCTCGATAGCACGGCAGCACAGCGCGCGCCCGAGCTCGTGCCCAGGGCGCTTGCGGAGTAGCCGCGAGGCGTCGAACACGCCACAATCGCCGGCATGGACATTATTGTGATTCGCCACGGCATAGCGCTCGACGCAGCCACCGCCCACGGCATGGGCCTGTCTGACGCCGAGCGCCCGCTGACCGCCCACGGCGAGCGGGCCACGCGGGCGGCCGCGATGGGCCTGCGGGCGCTGCTGGCGGATATGCCGGTCGACGATATCCTCACCAGTCCGCTGCTGCGCGCGCGCCAGACGGCTGCCCTCATCGCGCCCTATCTCGACGATGCGCCGGTCGACCAAGCCGACGTGCTGGCCCCGCCGGTGGATATGAGCGCCCTGGACGGCTGGCTGCATACCCATTTTGGCGAGCGCCGCGTGGTGCTGGTGGGCCATGAGCCGGACCTGGCCACCTGGGTCTCGTGGAGCCTGACCCGCAAGCGTGACCGGCTGCTGGCGTTCAAGCGCGCCGGTGCGGCTCTCCTGGAATTTCCCGGCGCGCCCGAGGGCGGCACCGGCACGCTGCGCTGGCTGGTTACCGGCGCGCAGCTGCGCCAGATGGGCTAGGCATGGCCCGCCCGCACGACTGGCTGATCATCGGCGCCGGTCCGCAGGGTCGTTTCATCGGCAGCGCGCTGGCCGCGGCTGATCCGAGTCTGTCGATTACCCTGGTCGACCCGGAAGCCCCCATGCAGGCCTGGCGACGGCGCGCTGCGGCCACCGGCATGACGTTTCTGCGCTCCTCCAACGCCCATCACCTGGGGCGACACCGCCGCAGCCTGCACGATTTCATCGCGGCGGGCGGCTACGACCGGCGGCACACGCTGGGCTACTACCGGCGCCCGTCGCTGGCGCTGTTCAATGCCCTGGCCGAGGCCGAGCTGGCCTGCCTTGAGCACATCAGACAGCAGGCCGAGCAGCTGACTCGTGACGGCAAACGCTGGCAGGTGCAGCTGGCCGACGGTCAGCGCCTGGCCGCCTGCCATGTGGTGCTGGCCAGCGGTCCGGGCGCGGTTTATCGGCCCCCGGGGCTGGCTGCCTGTGAACATGTCTTCGACCGCGAATTCAAGCTGGGCAAGCCGAAACAGCCCACTATCGTGGTGGGCGGGGGCATCACCGGGGCCCAACTGGCGCTGCGGGCCCGCGACGAAGGCCACCGCGTGGCCTGGCTGACCCGCCGGGCGCCCGAGCCGGCGGATTTCGACTCCGAGCCCCGCTATGCCGGACCGCTGGGCATGCGCCCGTTTCTGGCCGCCGGCGTTAACGAACGCACCGCCCTGCTGGCCGCGGCACGTCGGCCTGGTACACTGCCGCCGGATATCCACAGCCAGATCACGGCCGCGCTGGCCGCCGGTGATATCGACTGGATACAGGCCACGCCGGTGGCTTATCGCCGCAGCGAGCTCCACCTGGCCGACGGCCGGGTGCTGGACGCCCCGCGGGTGATTCTGGCGACCGGGTTTGCTGCCGAGCCGGCCCCTTCGTCCCTGCTCGGCCAGGCTCTGGAGGCCACCGGCGGCCAGACCGACGGCTACGGTCATGCGCTCATCGACAGCGACCTGCAATTGGCGTCGGGCCTGCATGTTACGGGCCGCCCGGCCAGCCTGCAGCTGGGCCCCATGGCCGGCAACATCAAGGGGGCACGCTGGGCCGGCGAGCGGCTGGCCGCGTTGGCCCGCGCCGAAGGCGACACGAAAAAGCCCGCGTAGGACGACAGCCTACGCGGGCTCTGGCGTGTCAGCCCGGGCCTAGCTTGGCCCGGATCACGCAACCGGCGATCACGACATGATCGGCGGTGCGTCCTTGAGATAGTCCTTGCGTTTCTTGGTGGCCTCACCGGTGAGCACAAACCCCAGCAGCTCGCCCTCGTCGTTGACGTAGCGGGCTTCGATATCCAGGCCGTCGGCCTCGACCTGCCACTGGCCGTGTCGCTCGGCCGGCGGATAGGCAATGACCGGGCAGAGATGGGTTTTGACCATGATCGGCAGGGTCGGGTAGCTCACCTGGCCCGGCTCGTCGTTCTCGCCGCCGGCCAGCGTCTTGCCCAGCGTACGCGCGCACTGCATGAGCGGTGCCACATACGGGCGCCAGATCCCGTCGACCTCGGCACAGTCGCCAAGCGCATAGATATCGGCATCGGAGGTACGCAGCGTGCGATCCACCTTGATGCCCTTGTCGACCGCCAGCCCGGCTTTTTCTGCCAGCGTAATGCCGGCTTTCAGGCCGACGGCCGACAGCACGATATCGGCCTCGATCGTGTCGTCGTTGTCCAGCTCTACTTGGTAACGGCCGTTGTCGCCGTGCATGACGCCCGTGGCCGCGTGACCCAGATGCCATTCCACACCGGCCTCGGCCAGCGCTTTCTTGACCGCCTTGCCGGCGTCCTCGGGCACCAGCTGCGCCAGCGGCCACTGGGACGGGTCGGCCACGCTGACCTTGTGCCCGGACTGGATCAGATCGTTGGCAAATTCGCAGCCGATGAGCCCGGCGCCCAGAATCGCCACTTCGGCATCGGCGTCCAGGTTGTCACGAAACGTCCGGTATTCCTGCAGGCCGTTGATTTTATGTACGTCTTCGGCTGCATCACCGCCCAGATTGAGGGTGATGGTATCCGCGCCCCAGGCCAGCACCAGCTTGTCGTAGGTGAGCGTTTCTTCGCCCAACTGAATCTGGTGGGCTTCGGGCTGGATCGTGTCGACCTGCTCGTGGGTGCGCACCGTGACGTCCAGCATTTCGGCCATTTCCGCAGCCGTTTTCTGGACCAGATCCGAGGGGTGCTTGTCTTTCGTCTTGGCCTCGGAGATATCGGGCTTGTAGTAGCTCGCGCCGTCGTCGCGCGTGATCATTACGACAGGTTTTTCCTTGTCGTGCTTACGCAGCTCTCGGGCCACGCTGTAGCCGGCCAGACCGGTGCCGATGATGATGATCGGATCCATGATGTCTCGTTAATCGACAATCGATAGGGCAGCGTGTGACCGCTGCCCCGGCGTAGTGACCCCGGGCCCGCCAAGGGGCAGCCGGGGCCGGCGAGCGGATCGCTTATTCGACTTCCATCATTTCGAAGTCGTCCTTGGGCGCGCCGCAATCCGGGCAGGTCCAGTCGTCGGGGATGTCATCCCACTTGGTCCCGGCTTCGATGCCTTCGTCGGGCATGCCTTCTGCTTCGTCGTATTCAAAGCCGCAGACGATGCACTGCCATTTCTTCATAACGTGTTCCTGAGACATGTTCTTGCATTTGATCATACAAAACGGGCGCTGCGGATACAGCGCCCGTTCTGGCGGTTCAAGGCTAACAGAGTCTTGATCAGCCGCGATGCGTATTCCTACGTGCGACGCGCCTAGGCCGTTGCAGCCGCGTTCGGCGGCGGATACTTGGCCAGCAGTTTGGCTTTCTTGCTGGGCTGCAGGTTGGCCTGGCGAATATCCCCGTCGTAGTGGGCCACAACCCGCTTGTCCATGACCTTGCGCCACAGCGGCGGGAAATAGGACAGCACGATCATGCCGGCGTAGCCGGTGGGCAGTTCCGGCGCTTCGTCAAAATGACGCAGCGACTGGTAGCGACGGGTCGGATGCGCGTGGTGATCCGAATGACGCTGCAGATGGAACAAGAAGATATTGGTCACGATGTGATCGTTGTTCCACGAATGCTCCGGACGACAGCGCTCATAGCGGCCGTTGTCGCGCTTCTTGCGCAGCAGGCCGTAATGCTCGCAGTAGTTCACCGACTCCAGCAGTGAGGCGCCAATGAACGCCTGCACGATCAAGAACGGCAACACCTTCCAGCCGAACAGCGCAGTCAGGCCCACGAAGAACACCACGCTCATGCCCCAGGACTGAAGCAGCTCGTTGCGCCACGTCCAGAAGCCGCGGCCCTTGCGCTTGAGACGCGCGGTCTCGACCCGAACCGCCGACTTGGCACTCCCGCCCATGGTGCGCCACAGGAAGGTCCAGAAGCTCTCGCCCATGCGCGCGCTGGCCGGGTCTTCCGGCGTGGCCACGTTGGCGTGGTGGCCGTAGTTATGTTCGACATAGAAGTGGCCATAAGCCACCGGCGCCAGCGCAATCTTGGCCAGCCAGCTTTCCAGCTTGGTGTTCTTGTGGCCCAGCTCATGCGCGGTGTTGATCGCAATGCCCGACAGCATGCCCAGCGTCAGGGTCACGCCCAGCGCCTGGACGAATGACAGCCCGCCCAGGCCGATGATGCCCGCTGCGCCGATGGTGAATAAGAACTGCACCACCACGAAGACATACGTCGAGCGCCGGTAGTAGGGGTCGTCTTCGAGGATATCCAGCACGCGCTCCGGCGGGTTCGTGCTGTCCTTGCCGATGATGAAATCAAGCAGCGGCACCAGGCCATACACCACGATGGGTCCGGCAAACATCATCCAGGTAATGTCGTACAACCAACCGACCACCGTTGCCGCGCCAACCAGAATCACGATGCCAAAGCCCATGGGCCACAGCCATCGCTTCTTGTCGTAGGCCCGCGCTTCTTCAAGCGTCATTTCAGGGGTGGACATAATCTCCTCCGCGCGATCTTCACTGATCGCTGTATAGTTTACACCGACGGATGTAACTTACTGCCTGACCGACCGATCGGTCAACACCGCCTCGTGATAGTCTTAAATCAAACAACCCATCTTTTCCTGATGAACGGCCTGTGTCACTAGCCCCTGCCACCGAAACCGCTTCTGCGTCGGCCGACGTTGTCCGCCGGACTGCGTTTACGCTGTTTGGCCGGTTCGGCTACGACGGCGTGTCCATGACCCATCTGGCGCGCGAGTGCGGGCTGACCAAGGCCGGCCTGTACTGGCACTACGAGAGCAAGCAGGCGCTCTATGCCGACTGCATGCGCGACATGGTCGGGCTGTTCGAGGCCCATGTGTTTGCTGCAGCGCTGCGCGAGGATCAGCCGGCGCACCAGATTCTGGCCGCATTCGAGGGGCTGGAGGATTTGCTGGCCGATCCGCGTGTGGCCCACGGCGTGGCCGGTTTCTGGCTGCGCCCGGCGACGGCCCCGGTCGACGAAGCCCTGGCCGTACAGCGCGATTTCGAAGCCATGGCGCGCGGCGCCACCGCCCAGATCCTGCAGGCCGCGGTTGACGACGGCGCCCTGGCGCTGCCGCTACCGGCCGAGCGGGTGGCCGATGCCTTCATCGCCCAGGTCGAGGCGATCGTCTTGCCGCTGGGCGAGCGCCAGCCGGCCGATCACCATGCCCTGGTGGGCCTGTTCGCACACATGTTCTTTACTTCTTATGCCCGCGATAGCTCTTTGATCGACGGGCTTGCCAAAAAACTCGCTGCAGGCCATATCTAACCGCCGGCGGCGAGCACCCATAACCCGCGTCTATAACAAGCCGGCTACCGGCACAAAACCGTGGAAACAAGCGAGGGCACGCTGCCCGGAGGACTTATGAGCGCGACTGCTCCAGCCGATACGCCCGACACGAACGCGGCCCCCCACGGCCCGGCCCATTCGCCCGGCGAGACCGACAGCGCCGAAATCAAACGCCTGTTCGACGCCCAGCTCGACACCGCCATGACCCTGCGCCGCTCCAGCGCGCGCGAGCGGATTGCCAAGCTCAAGCGGCTGCGGGCGCTGATGTTCGAGCGCCGCGAGGACATCATGGCCGCCTGCCATGCGGACTTTGCCAAGCCGGCCGCCGAGGTTGAGGTCACCGAGATCCTGCCGGTGGTCGAGGAAGCGCATCACGCCATGCGCAAGCTCAAGTCCTGGATGAAACCCGAGCGCAAGCGCCCGACCCTGCTGATGCTCGGCACCAGCGCCCGGGTGATCAACGAGCCCCGTGGGCGCTGCTTGATCATCTCGCCCTGGAACTACCCCATCAATCTCAGCTTCGGCCCGCTGGTATCGGCTATTGCGGCCGGTAACACCGTCATCTTGAAGCCCTCGGAGCTGACCCCGAACTGCGCCCAGCTGATGGCCGAAATGATCGGCGAGCTGTTCGACGAGACCGAGGTGGCCGTGGTGCAAGGCGCGGTGGAAACCTCTCAATCGTTGCTGGCCCTGCCGTTCGATCATATGTTTTTCACCGGCTCACCGGCCGTGGGCAAGATCGTCATGCGGGCCGCGGCCGAGCACTTGAGCTCGATCACCCTGGAGCTCGGCGGCAAGTCGCCGGTCATCGTCGATGCCTCGGCCAACCTGACCAATGCCGCCCGCACGCTGGTGTGGGGCAAGTTCGCCAACAACGGCCAGACGTGTATCGCCCCGGACTATGTCTATGTGCACGAAGACGTGCGCCAGGCCTTTGTCGAGGAATGCATCAACGCGCTGGACAAGCTCTACGGCAAGACTGAGGGCCGCGCGGCCAACGGCGACTACTGCCGAATCGTCAACCAGCGCCACTACGAGCGCGTGCGTGGCCTGCTGGATGATGCCCGCGAGCGCGGGGCACAGCTGGCCACCGGTGACGTGCCAGCCAACGACGACCGCTATGTCGCCCCGACGCTGCTTACCGACGTGGGCGACGATGCGCGCATCATGGAAGAAGAGATCTTTGGCCCGCTGCTGCCGATCCTGACGTATCGTGATCTCGACGCTGCCATCGCCCGCATCAACGCCCGGCCCAAGCCGCTCGCCCTTTATATTTATGCCAAGGATCAGGGCGTGATTGATCAGGTGGTGGCCACCACCAGCGCCGGCGGCACCTGCATCAACACCGCCATGCTGCATTTTCTGCACGGCCAGCTGCCGTTTGGCGGCGTGAATAACTCCGGCATCGGCAACAGCCACGGGCACGCCGGTTTCAAGGCGTTTTCACATGAGCGCTCGGTGCTGCAAGATCGGTTCTCGCTGGCGTTTCTGTTTCGCCCGCCCTATAACGCGTTTACACGCTGGTTCATTCGGTTCTCGGTCCGCTGGCTGAGCTAGTCGATACTTTCTGGAGTTTGGTATGTCCTTATCTGCGCCCCAGCGCTTTGCCGCTGCCCTGGCCGAAGAAAGCCCGCTGCAGATCGTGGGTGCGATCAACGCCTATTCGGCCATGCTGGCCGAGCATTCCGGCTTTCGCGCGCTCTATCTGTCGGGCGGTGGCGTAGCCAACTGGTCGTATGGCCTGCCCGATCTCGGCATGACCACCATGAACGACGTGCTCGAGGACGTCTCGCGTATCACCTATGCCACCGACGCGCCGCTGCTGGTAGATATCGATACCGGCTGGGGCAGTGCGTTCAATATCGAACGCTCGGTCAAGCACATGGAACGCGCGGGTGCTGCGGCCGTGCATATCGAAGACCAGGTGGCCGAAAAACGCTGCGGGCATCGGCCGGGCAAGGCGATTGTTTCGCAGGCGGAAATGGTCGACCGCGTCACCGCCGCGGTGGATGCCCGCTCCGAGATGAAGATCATGGCCCGCACCGATGCCCTGGCCGTGGACGGCCTGGAGGCCGCGGTAGAACGCGCCGCAGCCTGTATCGAGGCCGGCGCGGATTATGTCTTTGCCGAGGCCATGACGGACCTTGCCATGTACAAGCGCTTTACCGACCTGGGCGCCCCGGTACTGGCCAATATCACCGAGTTCGGCGCTACGGATCTCTATACCACCGATCAACTGGCCGACCAGGGCGTGGCCATGGTGCTGTATCCGCTGTCGGCCTCGCGGGCGATGGCCGACGCGGCCCTGGATGTCTACGCCACCATCCGTGAGCACGGCACACAAAAACCGGCGCTGGAATCCATGCAGACCCGCCAGGAACTCTACGACCACCTGGGCTATCACCAGTTCGAGGACAAGCTCGACCAGCTGTTCGGCCACCGCCGCGACTAGGGCCATCCCCCATGAAGAAGATCGTAGTTGCCGGCATCGCCCTGCTCGTCGTCGTGATTGGCGCCGGCCTCATCTGGCAGACACAACACCGCCCGGCGCCGGTCGCCGACAACAGCGCGGGCGAAAAATCCGAGCCGGCCGCGCCCAACAAGCCACAAACACCGGAGCCGAAAAAGCGCCCGGCCGAGGAGGCGCCCAAGGCCAAGCCTGAAAAATCGGCAGAAGATCCGGTTCTGGCGTATTGCCGGCGCGCGGCGAGTGACAAAGCTGATGCCAGCGCCACCGCTGCCCTGGCCAAACAGGGCGGCCTGGTCGCCATTCTGAACAAAGAAAGCGCGCTCAAGGGCGATCCCTACGCCTGCGGCGACTACTATCTAGCCCACGGCGGTGATATCGACGCCAAGGACCCGCGCGAGTCGTCGGAGCACCTCACGCCGCTGTTGTTCGCCATCCAGCGTAACGACCCGAAGATGCTGGCCTATATCATCGACCACGGCGCTGATCTGAAAAAACGCGGCGGCCCGGAAGACGTCAAACCCTATGGCTATGCGGTCTTTCTGGCGCTGAAAAACCGGGCCACGAACTACAACCGCGTGATCGCCGATCTTGATGCCGCCCTGAAAAAAGCCCCGGCAGCCAAGACCAAAGACAACGGTTAGCGGCGCCGGCTTGGGGTCTGTTAACACGTCCCGCATGCGACGTGTTAATAGGGCCTAGGAGATCAACCGGTCGCGCGCCTCGGCGTACTTGGCGGCCGTGTTGTCGATTACGGCCTGCGGCAGGCGCGGGCCGGGGGCGGTCTTGTCCCAGTCGAGCGTTTCTAGGTAATCGCGCACGAACTGCTTGTCGAAGCTGGCCGGGCTGGTGCCGATCTCGTAGGCATCGGCCGGCCAGAAACGCGAGGAATCCGGCGTCAACGCCTCGTCGATCAGCGTGAGCGTGCCGTGTTCGTCCACGCCGAACTCGAATTTGGTATCGGCAATCAAAATGCCGCGCTCGGCAGCGTAAGCCGCGGCCCGGGTATAGAGCGCCATCGAGACGTTGCGGATCTCCTCGGCGCGCTCGCGGCCGACGATGTCGGCCATCTGCGAGAACGCGATCGTCACATCATGATCGCCGGCCTCGGCCTTGGTCGCCGGCGTGAAAATCGGCTCGGCCAGCTGCTCAGCTTGACGCAGGCCGGCGGGCAGCTCAATGCCGGAGATCGCTCCCGTGGCCTGATAATCTTTCCAGCCCGAGCCGACGACGTAACCGCGCACCACGGCCTCTACCGGCAGTGCGTCCAGGCGTTTGACGATGACCGCACGGCCGTCGACCTGGGCAATTTCCTCGGCGGTAAGCACGTCCTCGAGCGCGATGTCGGCACGCTGATCGGCCACGGTGCCGGCGAAATGCGCAAACCAGAAGTTGGACACCTCGGTCAGCACGCGCCCCTTGCCCGGAATCGGATCGGGCAGGATCACGTCAAATGCCGACAGCCGATCGGTGGCCACGATCAACAGATGATCGGCGCCCAGGCCATAGACATCGCGCACCTTGCCGCGCATGACCAGCGGCAGAGACTGGAGTTCTGACTGAAACAGCGTATCGGCCATATCGGTGCCCTTTATCGATGGCGCGTGTCGTAAACCGGCGCGCATTCTATCAGCGCCGGCTTGACGCGGCCGCGGGTTTGGCCGAGCGTTGGCGCTCTATCGCCCCCGCTTTTGGTGACCCATGGCCCGCTCTCCTTTTGCGCCGATCATCGCCCCCTCGATCCTGTCTGCTGATATGACCCGGCTCGGCGAAGAATGCGAGGCCGTCATCGATGCGGGAGCGGAGTGGATCCATTTCGACGTCATGGATAACCACTATGTGCCGAACCTGACCTTCGGCCCGCCGGTGTGCGCGGCCCTGGCCAAGCGGCTGGCTACCTCAAGGCCCGGCATTCCCATCGACGTCCATCTGATGTGCGAGCCGGTCGATGAGCTCATCCGCGGCTTTGCCGAGGCAGGCGCGGCCTCGATCACCTTCCATCCGGAGGCCACCCGCCACGTGGATCGCAGTCTGGCGCTCGCGCGTGATCTGGGCTGCAAGACGGGCCTGGTCTTCAACCCGGCCACATCCCTGGAGTGGCTTAAATACGTGCTCGACAAGATCGACATCATTCAGATCATGTCGGTGAACCCGGGCTTTGGCGGCCAGTCGTTCATCAATGAATCGCTGGGCAAGATCGCCGAGGCCCGCGACATTGTGGATATGGTCGTGGCCGATACCGATCGCGAGATCCGCATCGAGGTCGACGGTGGCGTGAAAGCTGCGAACATCGCCGATATCTACGCCGCCGGCGCAGATACCTTCGTGGCGGGCTCGGCCATATTCGGCACCGATGATTACGCGAGCACGATCGCGGAGATGCGCCGCGCTATCGAGGCGGCGTAGCCAACCACCTTGGGAAGCTCTGCACAACCTGTCGC
>DCKU01000184.1 GCA_002320455.1 Salinisphaera sp. UBA1666 | reverse complement strand
CCAACGCGGCGCTCGGATGAAACCTCAAAAGACCCTAGCAGGCTCGTCCTGGCTCAGCCCTCGGGCGCCACGCCCACGGCGCTGGGATCTACCAACGCACGTAGGGCAGGAACTTGCCGTTCATCACGATTTTCACGCGATCACCCTTGGGGTTTTCTTCGCGCTCCACGTCGACCATGAAATCGATCGCCGACATGATGCCGTCGCCGAATTCTTCATGGACATAGTCCTTGATGCCCGGCCCGAACACCGAGAGGATCTCATAGAAACGATAGAGCATCGGGTCGTTGGGGATACCGCGATCCAGCCATTGCCCCTTCATGGGACATTCGGTTAGCGCATCAGCGACATCGTCGCCAAGATCCAGCACGGCCGTAATCTTCTGCGCGATCTCTTCGGTGGCCGAGGCCTCGCCCAGGCAACACGTTGCGGTCCAGACCGGCGACATATTGATCTCACCGGCAATATGATCCCAGCGCAATCCCTTGGCTTTCTTGGCGGCCAGAATGGCCTGTTTCATGGCCTGCTTATCCATCGCGTATCTCCTTTAATGCGTAACGCTATGACATTGCACCTTACGCAGCGCATGGCTGTGGGTGCACGCAGCGTTTATGCAGGAGATATGCCAAGTTTTAAAGTCGGCCAAAGAGCCGAATCACGCGGCATCGTGCCAATGTGGTGCATTGCTGCACGTTTTCAAGGCATGGCGCGCAGTTGTAGTTCAATCCCGACGCGGCATCGCTAGCCGGATCGGCCCACGCGCGGTTGCTGCATCGACGGTCTGGCCGCGCTGAGAGATGACGATCTGCCCGACTGCGGCCAGCTCACACGCCTGCGCCCGAACGCGCGGCATGAGTGCGCGCCAGTCGTCGCCGAAGCTTCGCGCGATATCCGACGGGCAGCAGCTTTTATTTGGCCCGCGGGCTTCGCACTTGAGCAGAATGCGCTGTCGCAGCATGTGATCGGTGACGGCCATGCGCGCTCACGAGGCCGCGGCGTCGCCCTGCTCGTCAGCGATACGCGACAAGCTATCAGCCAGTGCAGCCGGCGGCTGCGCGCCGCTGATCAGATAGGTATCGGCCACGATGAAAGACGGCACCGCCGAAATGCCCATCTGCTGGAAACGCGCCACTTCGTCGCGTACAGCCTGGGCGTGACGATCGCTTGCAAGAATGGCCTCGATGTCTTGTCTGTCCAGACCCAGATCAGCGCCGATACGTCCCAGCAGCGCCGGGTCGGTCGGGTCTTTGGCGTGGCCGAAATAGGCCTCGAACAGCGCCCGGTTGAACGCATCGTCCACACCGGCCTCGCGGGCATGATGCAACACGCGATGGGCATCGAAGGTGTTGTACGAGCGACGTTTCAGTGCGCCGTCGAAGTTCAGCCCGCAGGCCTGTGCCGCGGCCACGATCTGCTGCTGCGAGGCCGCGACCTCTTCGGCGGTCTTGCCGTATTTTTGCGACAGATGCTGGGTCATGTCGCGCCCGCCGGCCTCGATGTCCGGGTTGAGCAGAAACGGATGCCAGTGCAGCTCGGTCTCAACATCATCCAGACCGGCCACGGCCTGCTCCAGATGCGCCAGACCGATGGCGCACCATGGGCAGACGATGTCCGAGACGAGATCGATACGTAAGACGGTCATAGATTGAAGCCCACGCCGGGCAAGCCATCACGTCAGCCTGCCACAGCGTGCAAGCCGTGGCCTCGATATTCAGAACAGCTTGGCAATACCACCGCCGAAAAAGATATTGCTGGTCGTGTCGTTCAGGCCGGTGCCGACATAGGCATCGAGCTGGATCAGATGGCCTGGCACGAACGCCACACCGCCGTTGATGGCATGGGTATCGCGGCCGTCGTTTTCCGGCAGGATCGTGTAGTATTCGGCGTAGCCGCTGAGCCGGTCCGTGAAACCATAGTTGGCCGCTAGCGATACCGCGGTTTCAAGCGTGTAGTTCTCGGCCGCGTCGACTCGCTCGGCCAGGTTGACGTTGCCGCCCAGGCTGAAATCCGAGGTCAGCGTCTTGCCCCAGATGAAATGCAGCTCGGGCTCAGCCTTGGTGGCACTGACGGCATCCGAGCCCACGGGCAGCGAGACGGTCGGCAACAGGCTGACGGCCGGTGTGTAGGTCGTTTCATCGTGGACGCGGATCTTGGCGCCCACCGTGGCGTCACCCGCACCGTCTTCACCCGGGCTGTTGAGCACATAACCGTTGAAGCCCACGCGTAGCTCGATGTTCTCGTCGATACCGGTGCGCAGCAGAAAGCTCGACGGAATCGTGGTGCTTGAGCCGCCGCCCTGATTGTCGTCGAAACGTACGCCGCCCTCGGCCAAGTAATAGCCCTTGGGCACCAGGCCGATGTTGTCGCCAAACCCCGGTCGATCGGCCGGCACGCCGCTATCGTGGGCCGCCCGATCAATACCGAAGAAGTTGGTTTGGGCAGCGACCGGCATGGCGGTTGTGGCCAGCACGACCAGCACCGCGGCGCTGCGCGCCGTGTATTTGAAACGCATGTAATCTCCCCGAAAAAAAGATATGACGCGCCGACGGCTGGGTCGATCGACGCGGACTCCCCCGTCCACATCGATGGTACGCGAAAGATGCGCGGCTATTGGTCCGGATCGTCCGCTGCGGGGCCGGTGTCGCCGCGGTTCGGCCTCGGGCGGCCAGTCGGCTTGCCCGGCGTGCCGGCAGCAGGCGGCTGGCGAAAGACGAGCGCCGTCTCCAGCGCTGACTCGCAGAAAGACAACACCTGATTGAACTCGGCCTCGGGCAGCTGGCGCACGGCCTCGTTGCCGCGATAGATGTTCATCCACTTGCGATCGCGCTCGATCATGGTTGGCAGGTGGCCAATACCCCAGTCCTCGGCCAGCGCCCAGAGCCGGGGGTTGAAGCCGCGCACGAGGCTGATCAGAAACGGCAGCGGATCGTTACGCGCCAACAGCGATGTCAGCCGCAGGATCAGCTCGAACGAGACCGTGGCGCTGCCCTGCTCCATGGCCTGGAGTACGGTCTTGTCTTCTAGATCCAGCGCCGCGGCCAGACCGTCCAACGACAGCCCGGCGGTCACCCGCGCGTCGTGGATCGCCTGGCCGGCCCGGTCCATCCAGGCACGCTGTTCGGCCGACAGCAGGCGCCGCTGACCGGCATCCAGAATCAGCGTGGAGCCGATCCGCAGCGTCAAGCCGCCCACGCGCCCGGCCAGCGAGCCAACCGCGCTACGCGACAGGCTGGCCGTAAAGCTGGTGACCTGATCGAACAGTCGCGAGCGGCCCGGTTCCTCGTCTCGTGCCATTGTTGTGCTCCGGCAGCTGGCAAAAAGCCACGTCTGCTGAGCATACCGTGTAGGCGATGACGAGGGGCTGTTGCCGTTTCGTACGAGCGCCGCGTTGGCGCCCAAAATTCGGCCAGGCAAGGCGCGAGCCGCCGGTCGTGGCGCGCCACGATCAAGGCGATTAACGCCGCATGGCCGAACTTTGGGCCCAACCCTTCGGGACAAGCGCTGTTTTGCGGCAATCCAGCGTTCTAGCCCTCTTGCGCAGAGTGACTGCGCGGCGCGGGCTGCGCCTCGTCTTGCCACAAAACAGCGCTTGGCGCGGACTCGTACGAAACGGCAACAGCCCCTAGCGCTTGTCGGCCGGAAAGAATCGGCCGGCTTTCAGATCCGCCTCGATAGCCTCCAGCGAGCGGCCGTTGGTTTCCGGGATATAGCGCACGATGAACACCACCGCAGCCGCACTGATGGCCGCATAGAGCCAGAATGCGCCGGCCGTGCCCAAGGCGTTGATCAGCGTCAGCGTGGTCAGGGTCACCAGCAGATCAAACCCCCAGTGCGAAAACGCACCGACGCTGGCGCCCTTGCCGCGCACGAACAGCGGGTAGATCTCGGCGTTGATCAGCCACAGAACCACGCCAAAACTGCAGTTCAAGGCCATATACAGACCCATGCAGCCGATGAGCACGTACTGGGCCGCCTCCGATTCGGGCATGCCGCCGGTGAATAGAATCGCCACCACTGACATCGCCACCGCCGAGCCCGGCACCATCCACAACAGAAACCGACGCCGGCCGATCTTATCGACCACCAGAATGCCGAAGATCGTGGAGAGGTTGACCAGCACGATCCCGCCGATCGAGGCCAGAATCGAGGCGTTTTCACCAAAGCCGGCCTGCGACAGGATCGTCGGCGCATAATACAGCAGCGCGTTGTTGCCGGTGATCTGGGAAAACATCGCGATACCGGCGCCGGCCACCAGCGCCGGGCGGATCCAGGGCGCGAACAGGTCGCCCCAGCTGCCCTCCGGGCGCGCGGATACGGTCTTGATCTCGTCGATCTCGGCGCGGGCCTCGGATTCGCTGGCGCGCACACGGGTGAGCACGGCCAGCGCGGCCGCATCGCGTTTCTTGTTCACCAGCCAGCGCGGTGATTCGGGCAAGAGCAACATGCCCAGCATGAGAATGACGGCCGGCACCGTGCCCAGGCCGAACATCCAGCGCCAGGCATCGCCCAGGGCAAAACCGGTGAGATAGGCCACCAGAATCCCGAACACCACCATGAACTGGAACATCACCACCAGCCGGCCCCTCGAGGCGGCCGGTGTCACCTCGGCGATATAAACCGGAATGATCTGTGTGGCACTGCCGGCTGACAGGCCCAACACGAAACGCGAGAAGATCAGGAATTCGACCGAGGTGGCCCCGGCCGACATCAACGAGCCCGCGGTGAAGATCAGCCCGACGATGAGAATCGACGCCCGGCGACCGATTCGATCCGAGATGGCCCCGGTGCCAAACACGCCAAACACCGCGCCGAAAATGATGGCGCCCGTGACGATCTGCTTGAGCGTATCGGTCAAGGCAAAATCCTGCGACAGACCGAGCAGGGCCACGCCGATGATGCCGGTGTCGTAGCCAAACAGAAGCCCGCCAAGCGCGGCGACGACCGACACCGTGACGATAAGTCTGCGGCCGGATAGGCGGCCTGTGGGCGCGGCCGATGTTTTAAAGGTCATAGCGGTATAGCGCGCGGCTGGCGATGGCTGAATCGATTCATTATCGCGTCAGCAATACGACCGGCCAACCCATGCTTTTGTATGAGATCAGTGCGCCGGCCGGATCGCGTCAAGCCATCGCGTTAGGCCATCGCGGCGCGTAGATCGGCCACGAAGCGCTCGAAGCCTGGCCCGGTTTCGGCGTTGCTACGCAGCAAATAAGACGGGTGCACCGTCGGCCATACCTCACGCTCGCCCAGGGCGATGGGCCGGCCGCGCTCACGGGTAACGGCCACGCGTCGCTGCAAAAGCGACTCGGCGGCGGTGGCCCCGAGCGCGATGACACGCTCCGGGTCAACCAGAGCCAGCTCGTGCTCCAACCACGGCCGGCAGGCGGCCACCTCGTGATAATCGGGCTTGGCGTGCAAGCGCTTCTTGCCGGCCGGGGTGAACTTGAAATGCTTGACCGCATTGGTCAGATAGACTTCGCCCCGCTTGATACCGGCCGCAGCCAGTGCCCGATCCAGCAGTTGGCCGGCCGGGCCCACGAACGGCCGCCCCGCCAGATCCTCGGCGTCGCCCGGCTGTTCGCCCACAATCATTATGCGCGCGTTCGCCGGGCCTTCGCCGAACACGGTTTGCGTGGCCGGCCCGCACAGGCCACAGGCGCGGCATAGCGCGGCCTCACCGGCCAGGCGTTCCAGCGAGAACGCCGGGCGGGCCCGTGTTTCGGCGCGGGTCGTAGCTTCCGGCGTGGCCGGGCGCGGCCCGCAGTGCAGCGCGTCGACGTCTTTCTGCACGGCCTCCATGTCGGCCACGCGACGATCAGCGGCTTGTACCAGCCCAGGGATCAACTGGGCCTCGGGCATATTCTTCCAGTACTTGACCGGCATCTCCGAGCGCATGGCATTCCACTTGACCCGGGCCGGGTTGAAGATACTGGCGTAATAGGTCTGCCAAGCCGCTTCGAGATCGTCGCCGTCCGGAGCGTCATGCTTGGCCGCCCCCGGGCCGAACCAGGGCTTGGCTGCCGAGTCGGCATGGCCCTGGCCGTTCCAGTGCACCGAGCGTTCGGGCGTGAGAATCGACCAGCGCATATTGGAAAAACGCCGCACGAAGAACCCGGCAGCGTATTCCACGATGTGGTGCGTCGGTTCGAACCAGGCCACATAACGCGGCTCGGTAAAGCCGGGCTCGTCGACCGCTCGAAAACGCACGAAAGCTTTCATCTTGTGCACATCGCGTCGCACATTCTTGGCATAGCGCGTGATACGGGCCACGTCGGCATCGCCGGCTAGCGCCAATAGATGCCGCTCGCCGTGCGTCAGGCGCCACAGCAGGCGATACAACAAGGCCCATCGGTCCTCGGCCGAATGACAGGCCGCCGCCCGGGCCAGCTCGATGAACCGTTTGGGCACGGTCGCGCTCCGGGCCGCACGCGCTGACTGGCCGGCGGGCGCCACGTGATCCGGGTCGGGCTGCCACCAGATCGCCTGCGGGGCAACGTCAGCGGTCAGATGGGCCCGCGCGGCCCGCTGCCAGCCGGCAAAATCCGGCACGAAATGGACCACAGCCTGGTCGGCCGCGGTATCGGCGTCGCCAAACAGCGACGGTTGATGCCCGCTCATACCACGACGTACCACAGGCGCTGGGTCAACACCGCCCAGCCGATCGCCCAGCCAAAGCTGGCCATGGTGCCAATGATCACGCGTTCGGACTGCTCGGCCTTGCGCGCGTATTCAAAACGCAGGATCGATTTGGCAGCGATCACGAAACCGATAGCTGCGAACTGATCCAACAACACGAAACCAAAGACCAAACCACGTTCCAGCCAGCCGATCCAGATACCGGCACGAAGGGCTGACGCCGTCGGTGGCTGCACGATGGTGGTTTCAGGCTCGATCAGGCCCTGCATCAATAAGCCGATAACGATCGCGCCGACCCGCGTTGCAAGTACGAGGCCCGTTGCCAGAACGATCGCGCCCACGAGCGTCGACGCGCCATGCGCGCCCAGAACCGCCGGCCAAAGGCCTTGCTCAAATGCAGCCGGCCAGATTGCAGCCCCCACCGCAAGACTGGCGATATGGGCGACCTGATCGCCCCCGAAAAGCTTAAGCGCCCAGAAGGCATCCGCCGGACGCTGTGGCATCAGCCAGGTCTTGATGGCGTCGATGAGGCCGTGCGCGGCCGCGACGAACGCGACCAGGGCCAGTACATCGCCGACCGGGCGCGGGCCCAGCGTCAGTAGCGCGCTGAGGGCCACGAACGAGATATGCAGCAGGAATATCCCGATCCGACGCTTGTACTGAACCATCCGCGCGCTCTGGAGCACGAAATCGGCCAGGACATGGGCCGCCGCCAATGCAATCAACGTATTCAGCACGGCGAATCGGCCTCGCCGTGGCCTACTTTGTCAGGCGTATATGCCTGATTACGCGTTTGCAGGTGTATTCGCCTGACAAAATACCGACTCAGATTGTGGTTTCCACGGAAGCGAGCGCATCGCGTAGCGCATATCCGCCAGCGCGGGTGAAGTGCTCTTGCACCGTCTGTCGTGTCAGGCCCAACGCCTCGGCCAGCGTCGCGATCGAGTCGGCCTCGGGCACCAGCAGACCGGCCGCGATCTCGGCCTGTCGCGACGACCAGGCTTGAGAGCGCTCGTCCAGCAAGATGATGACAGCAGCCAGCCACGCGTCCCGGCCCACGACGTCGCTCCGGCCGCCGTAGCCCCAAAGACGCTGTCCGTCCAGCGCTTCCAGGGCCTGACCCGAGCGTTCGAACGCCGTGCCGCCGGCTGCGGCCAGATCGTCGGCCAGGCGTGCCGTGCCCAGACCGACCGCCAAACGTGTTTCGGCCTTCGCCGCCCGGCTGCGCACCGCGGCCCGCATCAACAGGGCCGCCCGCAGGGCCAGCTGCGGCTCGGACAGGGCTAGCTGCCAGCCATCGCCCCGGTAGCGCTCGTAGACGATGCGCGCGTCTGGCCGTGTCTCCGCCAGACCGCTCGCCGTGGCCGCCAACGCAGCCATAACGTCCTCGAACAGCGATGGTTCCAGCTGTCGCGAGCCCACGATATCGCCGGTGATTACGGCCCACGTCGATGATTGGCTCATGCCATGCTCGCTTGCTGGGGGCCGGCCCCATCAGAAATCAAAAGTCTGCTGCGAACTCACGGCCGGCGCAAATCGCTGGCGCAAGGTATGGCTTGAAGCCTCGCCCAGCCCGGGATGATGCCCGGCACAGATGATGAACGGCATGGCTTTCTTGATGCCGGCCTTCATGGCCACCAGATCCTCGAGCCGCAGGTTTTGCCAGCGGCGGATATTCAAGATCCGGTTGACCGACTTCACGCCCAGCCCCGGCACCCGCAGCAGTCGCTCTCGGTCGTCCCGATTCAGGTTGACCGGGAAATAGCTGCGATTACGTAGCGCCCAGGCAAGCTTTGGGTCGATATCCAGATCGAGCATGCCCGCACTGTTCGTATCATCACCGCCGGCGGTGATTTCACGCGGGCCGTAGCCGTAGAAGCGCATGAGCCAGTCCGACTGATACAGCCGATGCTCACGCATGAGCGAGGTCCGCTGGGCGGGCAGCTTGGTCGAAGCATCGGGAATCGGCGAGAAGGCCGAGAAATAGACCCGTTTCAGGCGATAAGAGGCATACAGATCCGCCGTAGTATCCAGGATATCGGCATCGGTGGAGGGCTCGGCGCCGATGATCATCTGGGTCGACTGCCCGGCCGGGGCAAAACGACCCATATCGCGCGACTTGGGCCGCTGGTTGGTGATTTTCTTGGCCGATTTTCGAGCCTCTGCGTGCTCGTCCGAACGGGCCCGGATACGCGCCATGGACAATTTGATGGTGCGATGGTCTTTTTCCGGGGCCAAGTCGGACAGGGCCGCACGCGTCGGTAGCTCCACGTTGATCGACAGCCGGTCGGCATAACGCCCGGCCGCGGCCAGCAGCTCACCGTCGGCGTCTGGAATGGTCTTTAAATGGATATAGCCCCGAAAATCGTGATCTTCGCGCAGGCTGCGGGCCACCTCCACCAGCTGGGCCATGGTGTAGTCCGGCGTCTGGATTACGCCGGATGACAGAAACAGGCCTTCGATATAGTTGCGCTTGTAAAAATCCAGCGTCAGATCCACCACTTCTTTGGTGGAGAAACGCGCCCGTGACACGTTCGACGAGTTGCGATTGATGCAGTAGCTGCACTCGTAGATACAGAAGTTGGTCAACAGGATCTTGAGCAGCGATATACAGCGCCCGTCCGGCGCATAGGCATGACAGATGCCCGAGCCTTCGGAGGAGCCCACGCCCTTGCCGCCCATCGAGTTGCGCGAGGCGGTACCGCTCGATGAACAGGAGGCATCATACTTAGCGGCATCCGCCAGAATCGCGAGTTTGTCGATCGTCTTCATACTGTTCACTTATACAGTAAATAGCCGATCGGATGCACCTCGTGTGATCGACTCACGCCGAAGACCGATATGAACGCTCTGACCGTCAACGCAGCGCTCGCAATCCCCGAGCACGAGATCACCTGGCAGGCCATCCGCGCCCAGGGCGCCGGCGGCCAGAAGGTCAACAAGACCGAGTCGGCGGTGCACCTGCGTTTTGATATCCGGGCCTCATCCCTGCCGGACGGCGTGAAAGCCCGATTGCTGGCAAGATCCGATCAGCGCATCAGCGAGGCCGGAGTCGTCATTATCAAAGCCCAGACCGAGCGCTCGCGAGAGGCCAATCTGGCCGAGGCGCGACGCCGCCTGGCCGCACTCGTGGCCTCGGCCGCCAAACCGGCCAAGAAACGCCGCCCTACGCGGCCCAGCCGGAACGCCCGTCGCAAGCGCACCGACCAGAAGACCAAACGCGGGCGCGTGAAAGCGCTACGGGGGCGAAGCGGTGTGGATCAGGACTAGGGCCTGTTGAGGTTTCAT
>DCKU01000009.1:3239-9760 GCA_002320455.1 Salinisphaera sp. UBA1666 | reverse complement strand
TGGTGGGTTTACACATCTAGGGCGCGTCGTCTAGCTCCTCGGCCTGACGGCGTAGCGCATATTTCTGGATCTTGCCGGTCGAGGTGACCGGCAGCGCGCCGAAGACTACGCTGCGGGGCACCTTGTAACCGGCCAGATGCTCGCGACAGAACGCGATGATCTCCTCGGTCGTGGCCTGCTGGCCCTCGCGCAGCGCAATGAAGGCACAGGGGGTTTCGCCCCAGCGATCGTCCGGGCGGGCCACCACCGCCGCGCCGGCCACCGCCGGGTGACGCGAGAGCACCGACTCGATCTCCAGCGACGAGATGTTCTCCCCGCCCGAGATGATCACGTCCTTGGCCCGGTCGGCGATCCGGATATAACCGTCGGGCTCGATCACGCCCAGATCCCCGGTGTGATACCAGCCGCCGGCAAAGGCGTCGGCCGTGGCCCGGGGATTCTTCAGATAACCCTTCATCACGATGTTGCCAGCAAACACCAGCTCGCCCAGGGTTTCACCGTCGCGGGCCACTTCGGCACCGGTCTCCCGGTCGATGACGGTCATGGCCTGCTGCGTGGGATAGCGCACGCCCTGGCGGGCATTTCGGGCCACGCGCTCGTCCAGGGACAGCGCCGCCCAGCTTTCATGCTTGGCACAGAGGGCCGCCGGGCCATAGGTTTCGGTCAGGCCGTAGACATGCGTCAGCGATATGCCAATGACCTCCATGCCTTCGATCATCGCCGCGGGCGGCGCGGCGCCGGCCACCAGGCCATAGACGGATTGCTCTAGGCCGGCAAACGCTTCTGCGCCAGCGTCGATGAGCATGTTGTGCACGATGGGCGCGCCACAGTAGTGCGTAACCCCGTGGGCGTGCAGGGCCTCTATGATGGGCTCAGCGGCCACCTGGCGCAGACAGACGTTGGTACCGGCCTTGGCCGCCAGCGTCCAGGCAAAGCACCAGCCGTTGCAATGAAACATCGGCAGGGTCCAGAGATAGACCGCGTGCGTGGGCATATCCCAGACCAGCGCGTTGGTTAGGGCATTCAGATAAGCCCCGCGATGGTGATAGACCACGCCCTTGGGATCGCCCGTGGTGCCAGAGGTGAAATTCAGCGCGATAGCGTCCCACTCGTCGGCCGGCGGCTGCCAGGCAAAGGCCGGGTCCCCGCGAGCGATGAATGCTTCGTAGTCGGTCTCGCCAATCAGCGACTCGTGCCCCGCATATTCCGGGTCGTCGATGTCTACGACGATCGGCGGGCTCGCAAGCTGGGCCACCGCCTCGGCCATCACCGGCGCAAAGGCCCGGTCCACGAACACGATCCGCGCCTCGCCGAATTCCAGCATGAAGGCCAGCGTGGCCGCGTCCAGGCGTACGTTCAGCGTGTTGAGCACCGCGCCGATCATCGCCGGCCCGAAGTGCAGCTCGTAGGTCGCCGGAATATTGGGCGCCATGACCGCCACGGTATCCCCGGCACCGATGCCCCGGGCAGCTAACGCGCCGGCCAGGCGCCGACAGCGAACATAGGTGGTCCCCCAGCTCTGGCGCAGCGCGCCGTGAATGAGAGCGACGCGCTCGGGATAGACTTCGCCCGCCCAGGCTAGAAACGCGGTCGGCGATAGCGCGACATGGTTGGCCGCAGTCTTGGGCAGCTCGGCGTAGGGGTCAGACATATGGGCTCCCGTTGGCACCACGCCAGTCAAGCCCATCGACGATCCGCTGCCAAGACGACCATGGATTGAGACACCGCTTTCATACAACGGTCACGAACGCGCCCTAGGCTGCCGCCTTTGTAGAGCTGTATCCACTGCGCGCCAAGGGGGCCTTTATGAGTTCGGAAATCGAAGACCATCGCCTGTTCAACAACAGTGAGAACGAGCCGTTTTCCACGGTATTGGAGCGTCGTGTGTCACGGCGCAATGTCATGCGGGGCGGCCTGGGGGCCGCCGCAGCATCGGTTTTTGCCGGCTTTGGCGTGACAGGCTGTAGTGACGATAACGACGTGGACACAGGCGGCGGCTCGACTACCGACGGCCAGCCGAACATGACCGACGACGACATGAGTGCGGCCATGGCGCTGGCGTTTCGGGCCGTGGCCGGTCAGAACAGCGACCGCGTGAGCGTGCCCGACGGTTATTCCGCCCAAGTGCTGGTGCCCTGGGGCACGCCCATCAATGCGTCAGCCCCGGCATTCTCGTCCGATCTGATGTTCACGCCCGAGATTCAGGCCAATGCCGTCGGCATGAACCACGACGGCATGCACAACTTTGCTCTGACCGAAGACACAGCCTCTAAAGATTTCATCCTGGCGCTGAACAACGAGTACATCAATCAAGGCCCGCTCTGGGCGCCCCAGGGCGGGCCCAGCGGCCTGGAAGACGGCGAAGGTGGACGCCCGCCGGCCGAGGCCCGCACGGAAATCAACGCCCACGGCGTAACGCTCATCCGCGTGGCCCGAGACGACGACGGCCAGTGGGCACCGGCCAGCGACACCCGCTACAACCGCCGCATCACCAGCGCCACGCCATGTGCCCTGGCCGGCCCCGTGGCGGGCTCGGCTTATGCCATCACCGCGTATTCCAGCGACGGCATGACCACCCGCGGCACCAACAACAACTGCGCCAACGGCTATACCCCGTGGGGCACGTATCTGACCTGTGAAGAGAACTGGCCGTCGATCTTCAAGAAGTCCACGGGACGCGGGCCCGACGATGACCGGCTGGGCGTGCCCACCGAGCGCACCCGCTATGGCTGGGAGACCGCGGCCAACCGAGCCGACGATACCGACGGCGAGTTCTCTCGCTTTGATGCCACACCTCGGGCCGACTCGGCCGCCGGCGACTATCGCAACGAGCCGCGCACGTTTGGATATATCGTCGAGATCGATCCCTACACCCGCGAGGCGCGCCCGGTGAAGCGCACGGCCCTGGGCCGCTTCCGTCACGAGGGCTGCTGGCCCGGCAAGCTCGTCGCCGGCGAGCCCGTGGTGTTCTACACCGGGCACGACTCGCGTAACGAGTACATCTACAAGTTCGTCTCGGATACGCCCTGGGACCCGGCCGATGCCCACATGATCGGTGGCAATTACGACCGCCTGGCCATCGGCGACAAATACATGAACAGCGGCACCCTCTATGCCGCTCGCTTCAACGCCGACGGCACCGGCGAGTGGCTGGCGCTGACGCCGGAGGCCATGGTGGCCGACGGCAGCCAGACCCTGGCCAGCGCGCTGAACCTGGAACCCGGCGACCTGGCGGGCGTGATCGTGAACACCTGTGACGCAGCCGACTGGATGGGCGCCACCCCCATGGATCGCCCCGAATGGGGCACGGTGGATCCCGAATCCGGCGCGGTCTATATGACGCTCACCAACAACTCCGACCGCACGGCCGAGGACACCCAGGCCACCTTCACCGACAACGCAAGCTCGGTCACCGCCAACGGCGCCGGCTATGCTACGGCCCCGGTCAACGCGGCCAACCCGCGCGCCGACAACAGCAACGGCCAGGTGATCCGTTGGGTCGAGCCCGCGGTGGGCGCCACCACGTTCTCTTGGGATATCTTCGTCTTCGGCTCGATTCCCCAGTCCGGCGCCGACGACAACCTCTCAAGCCTGACCGCCGACAACTATTTCTCCAGTTGTGACGGCCTGTGGTACGACGACCGCGGCGACGGCAACGGCATTCTGTGGATCGAGACCGATAGCGGTTCCGAATACACCAACGACCAGGTGCTGGCCGTCATCCCGCAGAACGTGACATCTGGTGGTAATGCGAGCGATGCCTCGATCATCACCGCCGCTAATCAGAGCGAGCTCAAGCGCTTTGCCGTCGGGCCCAACGGCTGCGAAGTGACGGGCATTTTCGCCACGCCCGACAAAAGCGCGCTGTTCATCAACATTCAGCACCCGGCCAACTGGCCGGCGGGCACGGATGCCACCCGCGATACCGAGGGCCAGATCCGCCCCCGCGCTTCTACGGTGGTGATCCAAAAGACCGACGGCGGCGCCATCGCCGTCTGACCGAGCCCGAACAGCCGCACGGCAAGCCGACGGTCATCGCGACCGTCGGCTTTTTTGTGGCTTATTCGGGCGGCGTATCGTCGCCCCTGGCCAGTAGTCGGGCTTCCTGATCGGCCAGGCGCTGATGGAGCGAGCCGATCTCGCCGCGCAGCTCGCGAATCTCGTGATACAGCGCCCGCGTCATCTCGCGCTGGGCCCTGGCCTCGCGGGCTTCACGAGCGCTGTCGTCCTTGACGAACATCGAGCTGATATAAGCCGCAAAACTGCCAAACAGCCCTACCCCGCAGATCATGAGCACCACCGCCACGATGCGTCCCATCGTCGTGATCGGATAGAAATCGCCGTAGCCCACCGTGGTCACCGTGACCACCGCCCACCAGAGTGCTTCTTCGGCGGTATCGATCGGGCTATCGGGGTTGGGCGCTTCGACCACCAGCATGGCAATGGCCGAAAACGCCACCAGAAGCACCGTGGTGGTCGCCGCCGAGGCAAAGACACTCTCGGCCCGGTTGCGCCAGAAGACCTTCCAGACCAGCCGCAGCGACTTGGCCGCTCGCAGTACGATGAGCACGCGCACCACACGAAACAGCCGCGCGCCCTGAAACAGGCCGGCCGGAATACAGGCCAGCAGGTCGATCCAGCCCCAGCGCATATAGGCGAGCTTGCTGTCGGCCCGATAGAAACGCTGACAGAAATCCGCAAAGAAGAAGATACAGACGATGTAATCCATGTACTGCATCAGGCGCGACACTTCGGTCGGCAACGGCAGAAACAGATCCACCAGCATGGCGCCGATCACATAGATCGACAGCACCAGGATAAACAGCTGAAACGGTGTAACGCGTTCTTGCACGTGACGTATCGGTTGGAACCCCCGACGTCGAGCATAGCCCGCATCGGCCCCGGCGGTCAGGCAGAATTCGGCCCGCCGGCGGCCAGGCGCACGGGCAGCGCATCGGCTGTGCCCTGACGCGCCACAAGGGCCTCATAGTCGGCCAGAGCGCTTGCCATCAGGCGCGTGGTGATCTCTGCGCGATAGAGCGTTGGGCGATCGCTGCGCTGGCCCGGCGCGCGCGCCGCCGCACCGAAGTCATCGCCCAGCCGGGCCAGCTCGGCGCGCAGGTCATCGAACGAGACGTGACGCCAGCGCTCGGCCAGCCCGGTACGAATCTGCCCGATGAGCGCCTCGGCCCATCGGCCAAGGGCTGCCTCGCGCTTTAACCGGCGCGTCAGCACGGCCAGGCGCCGGGCTTCCAGTACGAGGTTGATGCCGGCCAGCACGGCCTGGTTCAGGTCGTAGGGATGACGGCCTTGATCATCCAACAGCGCCAGCCCGTCCAGCCGATCGTAGATACGCGCCTCGAAGCGGGCCCTAGGGCCGGCCAGACCAGCGGCCAGCTCCTGGAAGATATCGCGCAGCTGATGGCGCAGCTGATGCGCAGGGTCACGCTCCAGAATCAGCGCGAAGGCCAGCATGGCCACGCCCACCGCGCCGTAGATGCCCAGCGCGAACTGGGCAAATGTGGCCAGATCGATCCGTACCGCGTTTTCGGTGTGCAGTGTGAGTTCGAAGACCACTACGAAGATACGCGCCGGCAACGCAATGGGCCCGTGGGTCATGGCAAGTCCGGCCACGAACAGCACCGGCGCCGTCAGCAGCACGTACGTGACAAAACCGTTGGCCTGGGGAAAGCCCACGAAATTGATGACGAACGAGGCCACCGTAGCGATCACCGTGCCCTTGGCGAACTGGGCCGCGGCGGTTACCGGCGCGGGCGTGGCCGAAAACAGCGTGGCCACCGCCCCACCGAGAGCCACGATGATGATGGTGGCCATCTGCTCGTGGAAATACAGCCATACGACCCCGCCCATCGACACCGCGGCCAGCGAGGCCAGGCTGTTGCGGATCACCCGCGGCCAGTTGACCGGCCAGCGGGTACCCGTCGAGGGCGGCGGTTTTTGCCGCCCCGGGCTGGCGCGCTCGGTCACCAGAGTCCGGTGCCGGGCCGCGATGGCCCGCATGCGATCAGCGATCTCCAGCGTGCGCGTGGCTACGATCCGATCGGCCAGCGGCGTCTCGGCGCCAAGCGCGTCGCGATGCGCGCGAATCTCGGCGTGGGCGCTGTCGAAGACCTGTTTGAGCGCGTCGGCATCATCGTCGGCTGCCGCCAGGCGCTCGCCCGCCGGGGCCAGATAGGTCATGGGCGCAGCATCCAGCGCCGGCCCCTGGCGCGCCACGTAGACGTGGAGCGACGACAGCGTGCTGATCAGCGCCAGCAGGTCGCGATCCATACGCTGGGCCAGCCGGTCGAACGCGCCCGGGCCTGTCGTCGCAAGATATACCGCCGCACCGGCATCCAAGCCGCGACAAGACAAGGCATCGCGAGTGCAGCGTGGTTACACCACGTCAGTGAGCGATAACGCCGGATTGTCGTGGCTTGGATGCCGGCCCTTCGGGTTACCCGTGCCGGACGCGCCATGCTGCGTTGCGTGCCTTGACCGTGGCTCGCCACGCTCGGCGG
>DCKU01000009.1:0-2921 GCA_002320455.1 Salinisphaera sp. UBA1666 | reverse complement strand
CGGCGGCTCGCGCCTTGCCTGACACGCCCGGCACGGGCAATGCGACGGGATATCTTGCGACGACAGGCCCTTAGCCCGGATGCTCGAGATGGACGTAGGGCCGCAACCGCTCCAGCGCCAACACCTCCTTGGCCAGCGCGGCCAGCCGCGGATGCGGATCGGCCGATGTTTCACGTGAAGCATCGCCCCGCGCGGCGGCGATCAGGGCCTGAATTTCCTGGCCCACGCTGGAAAGCGCCGATACCCGCGCGCGATAGAAACGTCTGACCGTCAGCCCGCTGGAAAACAGCACGTTGACCGCGGCCACGGTGAGTGCGGCGACACAGCATTCGGCCACGCGCGACTCGGCAACACCAAACGCAGAGGCCCCGTCGGCCGACACGGTAAACATCACGATCACGCCGGTGATGAAGCCGATGACGCCAAAGGCATACGAAAAATTGTCGCGAAAGAATTGCAACGCGAACGTACAGGCCGCCACCCACAGCGCCAGCGCTGCGATCATCAACTCGGGCGTCTGCTGGAACAGCGCCAGAATCAGCAGCGCGGCCAGCCCCGCCACCACGGTACCGCCGACCCGGGCCGCCGCGCGCGCCACCGTGTTGCCCGGCAAGAACTGGATCATCAGCGCAACTTCGAGCCCGGCCCAGAACGGCCGGCCCAGCTGGAGCCACATCGCGATATAGATCGCCGTGGACACGGCAACCACGAGACGTAGCGCGAACAGGATCGACGGCCACTCGGGCCAGATCAGCCAGGCGATGGGTTTGAGCATGGAAGACGGCCACCGCCGGTCGCACACAATCCGCTCGAGAGTATCTTATTAATCAGACAGCAAAACAGCTGATCGATCAGCTGTTTTCAATGGCTTCGCGGCCGACGGCCGCGGCAAGCACGTTGACACATGCTTGCGCTATTAACCCGGCATGAAAGTATTTTTATGCCGGGTTAATATCTTCAGCCGATCTTCTGCCGGCTTCGGCGTGGCATGCTGCGCGCGATGCGCTACCGGATTCCTAAAGCCACGCTCGACGCTCCGCATACCGCCGAGATCGAGCGCCAGAAGAGCCGCTTCATCGGTTGGTGTGCCCACGCGCCTGACGCGGCCACCGCCGAGGCCTTGGTGGCCGCAGCCCGCACGCGCTATCCCGATGCCTCACACCACTGTCTGGCCTACATCGCCGGGCCGCCCGGCGAGCAGCAGGCGATTGGTTTTTCCGACGACGGCGAACCGGGCGGTACCGCCGGCCGGCCGATGTTTCAAGCCCTGGCCGGCGCCGAGATCGGTGAGATCGCCTGTGTTGCGACGCGGTATTTCGGGGGCACCCAACTGGGCACCGGTGGCCTGGCGCGAGCCTATGCCCAGACCGTATCGGCCGTGCTGGCCGAGCTGCCGGTCATTTTGCACGTCCCGCGACGGGCCGTGCGGCTTCACCTGGCGTTTGCTGATGAGCAGCCGGCCCGTGCCTGGCTGGCCGAGCACGACGCACGCGTTATCGATGCGGCCTATCACGCCCAGGGCGTGACGCTGACCGTGGGCTGGCCCGCCGATGCCACGACCAGCCTCGCCGCACTCGATGCCCGGCTGGGCGGGCGGCTCGGCGAGCCCGACCCGCCCGATGACGGCGGCTAGCCGCGCTCGGTGACTTCCAGCAGATGATAGCCAAACTGGGTCTTGACCGGGCCCTGGACTTCACCGATAGGGGCCGAAAACACGACTTCGTCAAAGGCTGGCACCATCTGGCCGCGGCCGAAGGTGCCGAGCTCGCCGCCCTTCTGACCGGACGGGCAGTTGGAGTGCTGCTTGGCCAGATCGGCAAAGCTCTCGCCGTTTTCGATCTGTTGTTTCAGCGTGATGCACTGGTCTTCGCTGTCTACGAGGATATGACGAGCGCTGGCTTTGGCCATGAGGAGTCCTGATTAATCGAATATCGAAGCGCGAATGGTACGCCAAGCGCGGCCCCTCGGGTCGATCACCCACCGTGATCGGCCACCGACGGCGGCGCGCTGCGATGCCAGACGTCCATCTGCGGAAAGGCGATGGTGATGTCGTGCTCGCGGAACGCGGCGTCGATGGCAAAGTTCAGATCCGAGCGCACGAAGAAACGCCGCGTGACGTCGCGCACGAAACAGCGCAGCTCGAAATCCAGCGTCGAGTCGCCAAAGCCCATGAACAGCGCGGCCGGTCGGGGCGCCCCGCCCTGGCCCTGGCTCAGCACGTCCGGGTGCTGCTCAGCGGCCTCTACCAGCAGCCGCTCAACCAAGCGTACGTCGCTGCCGTAGGCCACGCCCACGGTGCAGATGATGCGTCCGTACCGGTCGCGCAGGTTCCAGTTCTTCAGGTGCAGCGTAAGCAGCTCGGCGTTGGGCACGACCACTGTGGTGCGATCCAGCGTTTCGATCTCGGTCGCACGGATACGTATACGCCGCACGAACCCCTCGGTCTCACCGATGGTCACGAAGTTGCCGCGCCGCACGGGCTGCTCGAACAACAGAATCAGCCCGGAGACGAAATTGTTGACGATAGTCTGCAGGCCAAAACCGATACCCACCGACAGCGCACCGGCAATGAAGGCCAGCTTGGTCAGATCCAGGCCGATCGTGCTCAGCACCACGAGGGCGGCCACCAGAAACAGCACATAGCCGATGATGGTCGACACCGCCTCGCGGGTATGGGTCTCCATGGGGGTGGCAGCCAGCCACTGATGCTCCATGCGCCCCGTCACCCAGCGTATGAGGGCGGTAAGGACCACCAGCAGGAGCGCACCGAGAATCAGCTGGGCCGGTACGATCTGCAGCTGGCCGAAAGTAAAACCCGACCACGCGAAGTGTTTGAGCGCGCTAGGGCGTGTCGTCATGAGATATGACGTCGCATTGCCCGCGCCGGGCGTGCCAGGCAAGGCGCGGGCCGCCGAGCGTGG
>DCKU01000126.1 GCA_002320455.1 Salinisphaera sp. UBA1666 | reverse complement strand
GCCGCAAAACAGCGCTTGGCGCGGGCTCGTATGAAACATCAACAGACCCTAGTCTTGGGCAGCGCCGGATCGGTTAGGCTTCAAGGTCACGACTCAGCTGACGCTTAACCGTGTTGACAGAACCAAACGCAGAGTCCGGGCGCGGCGAAACGGCCAACCTCTTCCGCCACGTCAGTGCCGAGCGCGGGCGGCAATATCGGGCCGTGCTCGAAGCCTTTGCCGCGGCCAAGCGCCAGTTTCGCTTGCATCTGCGGCCCGACGAAGTACGCGCCGAAGCCCATTGGCCAGAGGCGCGCCTGCCGAGCGCCGAGGAGGTGCAGACGCTTCTGGCGCAGCTGGTCGCCTGGGGCAATCTCAGCGCCCAGGCCGATATGGCCCGCGTGGCCACCATCGAGGATTATTATCGCGCCAAGTTTCTCTACCAGCTCTCACGCGAGGGCGAGGCCGTCGAGGCCGGCATGGCTGCCTATGCCGCAGCCCTCGAGCGCCGCGCCGAGCTCCAGACCGTGGCCCTGGCCGATATCCAGGAGCAGTTGACTGCACTCACCCGTCTGGCCGACCAGCGTCCGTTGGATGATGCCCGCATCCACCAGACCCTGCGCGAGCTGGTGCATGTGTTCGAAGGCCTGGCCGAAAACGCCGAGGACTTCATGGCCAACCTGTCGCGCACCGTGGCTCTGCAAGCCGCGGACGCCGCTACCGTCGTGGATTACAAGGATCGCCTGATCGACTATCTGGAACGCTTTATCGGCGATCTGGTCGCCGTCTCCGGGCCGATCGCCGAGATCATCACCGGCCTGGAACCGGCCGACGCGCTTTTGGCGCTGGCGGCTGAACGCGAAGCCCGCGACAGCGCGCCCGGCGACGATCAGGCCGGGCAAGCCGCCACCGAGCGCGCGCTGGGCGCCTGGCGCGAGCGCTGGGCGGGTTTGCACGGCTGGTTCCTGCGCACCGAGGCTGGCCCGTCGCAGGCGCAAAGACTACGAGCGAGTGCGCGAGCTGCGATCCCGCGGCTGCTGGCCGCCATCGCCCGAGTAAACGAGCGTCGCAGTGGGCGCAGCGATCGCGCGGCCGACTATCGCGAGCTGGCCCGTTGGTTTGCCGACACGCCGACCGAGGACGATGCGCATCGCCTCTGGCGTGCCGCATTCGCGCTATCGCCCGCACGTCATCTGGCCTTGACCGTGGCCGAGGAGGTCGGGGCCAGCACGCCGTGGCGCCAGGCCCCGGCGATCGTCATCGAACCCACCCTGCGCGAGCGCGGCCGCTTGCCCAGCGCCGGTGGGCCACAACGGGTGCGTGATCGCTCGGCCGAAAAAGCCTATATGGCCGAGCGTATCGCGGCCGAAAGCGCCCAGCTCGTCGCTGCCCGCGAGCGCCTGATAACCGACGACATCACCCGCCTGTCTCAAATCGGCCGGCTCGATCGTCACGCCTTCGCGCTGTTCTTGTCGATCCTCGGCGAAGCCCTGGCGGCGATGCAGGCGCCGCACGAGCGTATCGAACGCCAGACCACCGACGGCAGCCTGACCCTCACCCTCGAACCGATCGCCGACGCGCCGGTCGTTACCCTCGAAACCCAGGACGGCGTTTTTTCCGGGCGCGATCATTGGATTCATATTCGCCCGGCAAGCTAAACATCTCGGTCTGTGGCAAGGGAGGGGGCTTTCACCAGAAGGCCGGCATGCCAAAAAAGCGCCCTTATGACTCAGCCTGGCCAATTTGTCATGCATCGCCTCGCGTTGAAGGCGTGCCGTCGCCGGGCTAATATCAACTAATAAACACGTTTCGACGACGCAAGCCAGCCATGACAATCCAAGTCAATATCACGCCTAATGGCCGAATGAGCCTGCCGGCTGAGCTTCGAAAGCGGCTGGGGCTAGCTGGCGGCGGCGCGGTCTATCTCGACGAAACACCCGACGGGGTCGTGTTGCGAACGGCAGCGCAGGCGGTAGCTCGCGCCCAGGCGTTGGCCAGGCAATATACCGGTGACCGAACCGAGGCATCGGTCGATGCGTTTCTGGCCAACCGTCGTGAGGAAAGCGGCGAGTGAGTGAAGTGGTGCTCGACGCGTCGGCACTGATCGCCATGCTGAGGGCTGAAAAAGGCGCTGATGCGGTGGCCGCGGTCATTGCCGGGGCGACAATCAGTGCGATCAACTACGCCGAGGTCGTTACACACTTCATTCATGCGGGCATGCCAGAAGACGAAGTCGATGCAATGCTCGACCCACTGCCGATGACGGTCGTGCCTATCGATAGGACGCTTGCGCGTGCGGCAGGTCGTCTGCGAGCGCTGACAGCTGATCTTGGGCTCTCGCTGGGTGACCGGTGCTGTCTGGCCTTGGCCCGGCGCGAGGCGCTGCCGGCTTGGACCGGCGACCGTAAATGGAAAAAGATGTCAGCCACGGCCGGCGTCGAAGTGGTGGTATTTCGGTAATGGCGTTGCCCGGTTTTTAAAAAGTACGCGTCGATCGCCTCGATGCGTGCATGCAGACCGGTGCCAAGGAGTAATTGAGCATGACCGAAGCCGCCGTCATCGACGCCAAGACCCGCGAGATCGACGAGCAGCGTCAGCGCGCGCTACGCGGTCTGCTCGCCCGGCCATTGATCACCGCCAACGAGCGGCTGTTCGCGCTGGTTCGGGCCCATGCCGATTACTTGCGCACCTGGTTTGCCCGCGAGGCCGGTTGGGTGCTGCGCATCGAGCGTGGCCATGCTCGATTATCCAAGCAGCCGGCCGACGTGACCGACGCTACCCGCGGCGCGCCGGAGTTCAATCGCAACCGCTATATCCTGTTGTGTCTAGCCTTGGCGGTACTGGAGCGCGAGGACGTACAGGTCACGCTCGCGCGTCTGGGCGAGCGGCTGATCGTGGAAGCGTTGGATACGAGCCTGGTGGCGGCCGGTTTCGTGTTCGCTCTGGAGCGCCAGACCGAGCGCCGTGATCTGGTCCAGGTCTGTCGCCTGCTGTTGGACTGGGGCGTGATCAGCCGGGTAGCGGGCGACGAGCAGGCTTATATCAATCAATCCGGCGACGCGCTTTACGATATTCACCGCCCGGTGCTGGCCGCCGTGCTGGCCGGCGATCGCGGCCCGTCGGTGCTGCGCCAGGCGGGCGAGGTCACCGGCGACCGCGCCGTCGACGACACGCCCATGCGCCTGGCTGCCCTCACCGCCGATGCTGCGATCGAAGGCGACGACGCCCGCCGCACTGCACTACGCCACCGGTTGGCTCGTCGCTTGCTGGATGACCCGCTGATCTATACCGACGAGCTGGCCCCCGACGCCCGCGAGTATTTCCTCAACCAGCGCGGTGCGATGGGTCGGCGGCTGGCCGATGCCACCGGGCTGGTGCCGGAGCATCGCCTGGAAGGCAGCGCTCTGGTCGACGAACGCGGCGAGCTGAGCGATGTCTCCCTGCCACAGCAGGGCACCGATGCCCATGCCACATTGTTGCTGGCCGAGTTCTTCGCCCAGCGCCTGCGCGCCGATCCGGATAACGCCGCCCGGCAGGTCGACCCGCCGGCCGCCGCGCCAGAGCAGAGCGCCCCCGTACCCGAGGCCGCAATCCTCGCGTTCATGCGCGATGCCGCGCACCGGCACCGCAAGTACTGGCGCAAGACCACACGTGAGCCGGGCGCCGAGCGTGCGCTGGCCGAGGCGACGCTCGATCGCCTGGTGGCTCTCCGATTGGTTCGGCGCAGCGAACACACCGTCGTCGCCTTGCCGGCCGTCTGTCGGTTTACCCTGGGCGAGGCCCGCGTCGCGCGCGGCGGCGGCCAGGCCGATCTACTGGGGGATTTATGACCGCGCTGCCCGAGCCCACCGCTGCCCGCTGGCAGCCGCTGAGGCTGGGCCTGGTCGAGCTCTATCACTACGACGCCGAGGAGTTCTGGTTCGCCGACGGCCATTTGCTGCTCCGTGGCAACAACGGCACCGGCAAGTCCAAGGTATTGTCGCTGACGCTGCCGTTCCTGCTGGATGCCAGCCTGGCGTCCTCGCGGCTGGAGCCGGACGCCGACCCTGGCAAGCGCATGGACTGGAACCTGCTGCTCGGCGGCAAGTATGACCGCCGCACCGGCTATGCCTGGATCGAGTTCGGCCGCATCAATGACGACGGCGTTGCCGAATACACCACGCTTGGGGCGGGCCTGCGTGCCACCGCCGGCCGCGCCAGTGTGGACAGCTGGTTCTTCGTGACCGATCAGCGCGTCGGCGTCGAGCTGGCCCTGGTGAGCGCCGAACAGACGGTGGCCACCCGCGAACGGCTGATTGAGGCCGTGGGCAGCCATCGTGTCTTTGCTACCGCGCGCGATTATCGCCGAGCGGTAGACGAGCGCCTATTCGGCCTCGGGCCCGAGCGTTATCGCGCGCTCATCGACACGCTGATCCAACTGCGCCAGCCCCAGCTGTCCAAACAGCCCAACGAAAACAACCTGTCGGCGGCGCTCTCGCAGGCGTTTCCGCCACTGGAGCGCAACCTGCTGGAAGACGTGGCCGAGGCCATGACCCAGCTCGACGAATATGCTGACGAGCTGGCTGATTATCGTGCCATGCGCGGCGCCGTGGCCCAGTTCAATATCGCTTACGGCCGCTATGCCCGAATCTCGGCCCGCCGCCGAGCGCGCGAGGTGCGCCAGGCCCAAACAGCCTTCGATAACGCCAGTGCCGCCGCACGCGAGGCCCGGGACAGCCGGGCCAACGCCCAGGCCGAGCGCGACAGTGCGGCCGCCGAGATGGCCCACGGCCAGGCCCGCGACAGCGAGATCGCCGGCCAGCTCGAAGTCCTCAAGAACAGCCCGGAAATGCGCAGTGCCAACGAGCTGCACCGGGCCCAGACTGAGGCCGAGGCCCGCGACAAAGATGCCGATCGCGTCGCTGCCGATCACGAGGCTACAGCGCGCCGGCACGCCGACGACCAGCGCGCGCGCAAGCGCCGCGACGAGGCCGCTGATGCCTCTCGAAACACACTGCACGCCGCGATCGTGGCCGTCGATACCGCCGCCGACGGCGCAGGCCTGGCCAAGGCGCATCAAGCCAGCTGGCGCCACGACGGCAGTAGCGACGACGACATGGCCGATACCCTGGCCCAGTGTTCGAGCGCTGCCCGCCAGGAGATGCCCCGCGCCCAGAACCGCCTGGCTGCGCAGCGCGAACAACAGATCGCGCAGATCCGGCGCCAGTTGGCCGCGGTGGAGGGTGCCGAGAACAGCCATCGCCAGGCCCAGACCGAGCGCGATGCCCGGCTCGCTGACAGCGAAATTACTGAAGAAGCACTGGTCGATGCACGCGAGGCCCTGAGCCAGGCCGGCGATGCGTATATCGCCGACTGGCAGGCCTTTATCGACACGGCCGCACCCACGCTAGGCCGTGACTGGCCGGTGCCGGCCGATGCGCTCGCCGACTGGGTGACCAGCCTGGACGGCGAATCACCGTTGGCCGAGACCGCGCAGGCTCGCGCTGATGCCGTAAGAGAGCGCTTGGCCGAACGCGCGGCGCGTCTCGACCAACAACAGGCTGCGATCGACGACGCCCGCCGGCCCCTGCACGAAGAGCAGGCCCGGTTGTCGGCCGGCGGCCAGCCCAGCCCGCCGGTACCGGCCACACGGGATGCGGAGCGCAAAGAGCGCCCCGGGGCACCGCTGTGGCAATTAGTAGACTTCAAGCCCGAGCTGGACCCAGCCGCCCGGGCCGGCATCGAAGCCGCACTGGAGGCCGCTGGCGTGCTCGATGCCTGGGTCTGCCCCAGCGGCGATCTGCTGGAACGCGACACCCACGATGCTTGGCTGGTGGAGCGCGATGTGCAGCCACGCAGCCTGGCCCGCGCGCTGGATGTCGTCATCGATCCAGAAGACAGTGCGGCGAGCCAGGTCACCACCGGCGCCGTACAATCGATTCTGCAGTCCATCGCCTGGACCGACGACGATAACGAGACACAGGCGGAGTTTTGGCTGGCCAGCAACGGGCGCTATCGGCTGGGCCCGGTCACGGGCGCCTGGGCCAAGCCGGCCGCCGAGTATATCGGTGCCACCGCGCGCGAAGCCGCCCGTCGTCGGCGTCTGGCGGCCATCGAGGCCGAGCTGACGGCACTGGCGGCCCGAGAGCAAGATATAAAGACCGCCCGCGACGCCGTCGGCGAAGACCGTCAGGCGCTCAACGCACTACTCGCCCAGCGGCCCCGCGCTGACGGCCTGCAGACACGTCACGCCGAGGCTGCGGCCGCCGAAAAAGCCGCCCGCCAGTCACGCCAGGCGCTGGCCGAGGCCGAGCAGCGCCTGCACAAGGCCCGCAGCGCACTCGAGGCTGCCCGCCGGGCACTGGCTGAGGACGCCGACGACGTTGGCCTGCCGGGCGAGCGCGAGGCACTCGACGCGGTAGCCGAACAGGTCAGCGTCTATCGACGCGCGGTCCGTGAGGCCGAGGTTGCCCTGCGCGACCATGCCAAGGCACTGCAGGAATTAGCCGATCAACAACAGCGCGAACAGGCCAGCCGGGGCGATTCCGAGCGTCTGGGCGCGCGGGCTCAAAGTGCTCGCCAACAAGCCGATACCGCCGCCGCTCGGCATCAGGCGTTGGCACAGACCGTCGGCGCGGGCGCCGAGGAAGTGCTCCAACGCCTGAACGCGCTCGAGCGTGAACGAAGCCAGCTCGGCGACTCGTTACAGACTGCTCGCGAGCACCAGATCAAGGCTATCCAGCGTCTGGGCGGCGCCGAGCAGGCAGTTGCCGACACCCAGCGCCAGCTGGCCGAACGCCACGACGCACGGGCCCGCCTGGTCGACGCCTTTCAGGCTTTTGGCGCCACCGGCCTGCTCGAGGCGGCGCTACCGGCCGCCGTGGTCGAGGTTCACCTGCCTGATCGGCGTCACACCTGGACCATCGATCCCGCGCTCTCCTGGGCTCGGGCCACCGAAACCGCCCTGGCCGACACGCCGGCCGACGACGCCGCCTGGCAACAGGCCCAGAACGGCATCGGGCGCGAATACGCCGAGCTCCAGCGCGCGCTCTCGGCGCAGGGCCACCACACCAGCGGCGAGCCCAGTGATCACGGCTTTATCGTGCGCGTAGTGTTCAACCAGCAGAATGAAGCGCCGCACGCGCTGGAGCGCCTGCTCGATGCCGAAATCGCCGAGCGCACGACACTGCTCACCGCCAAGGAAAGCGAGGTGATCGAAAACCACCTGCAGGCCGAGGTGGCGGCCCAGCTCCAGGGCCTGATGCGCGATGCCGATACGCGCGTGGCGGCCATCAACGAAGAACTCGGCAAGCGCCCGACCTCCACCGGCGTCAAGTTCAAGCTGGTCTGGCAGCCGGTCGAAGCCGAGGACGCCAGCCTGGCCAACCTGGCCGATGTGCGCGCCCGCCTGCTCAACAAAATCAGCGATGCCTGGTCGGCCGAGGATCGCGCCGCCATCGGTGCGTTCCTGCAGCAACGCATTCAAGCAGAACGTGAACGCGACGACGGCAGCGCCCGCATCGACCAACTGGCCCGCGCGCTGGATTATCGCGCCTGGCACCAGTTCCGCGTACGCCGCTGGCAGGACGGCCAATGGAAGCCGCTGTCCGGCCCGGCCTCCAGCGGTGAACGCGCACTCGGCTTGACCGTGCCGCTGTTCGCTGCCGCCGCCAGCCACTACGAAACCGCCAGCCAGCGCGCACCGCGTCTCGTGCTGCTCGACGAAGCCTTTGCCGGCATCGACGACGGCGCCCGGGCCCACTGCATGGGCCTGATCCGCGAGTTCGACCTCGACTTCGTCATGACCAGCGAACGCGAGTGGGCCTGCTATGCCGCGTTGCCGGGGGTGTCGATCTGTCAGCTTGTCCGCCGCGGCGATATCGACGCCGTATTCGTCTCGCGCTGGTACTGGAACGGCAAGGCGCGAGAGCGGGGCAGAGAACCCGCACACAGCGCAGCCGCCAGCGCGCCCGCGCTGGAACCCGCCGGTCACGATGACGCTTGACCCGGCGCGTCTGGCCCGTGTCCTGGGTGGTGAGGCGCTGGCCGATCTACGCGCCCGGCTACGCAAACGCTACGCGGCCAGCGACGCCCCGGCCGATGGCTTCACACTGGCCAACCTAAGTAATGCCGAACGCGATGCCCTGGCCGGCCTGCTGGGGCGAGCCCGCAGCGGCCAGCGCTCCCTGCGCCTGTCGCACGCCGCACTCGACGAGGCGCTGCGGCGGGCCGAGCTGGCGCCCAATCTACGCGCTGCCCTGGAAGCCCTGGATGGCCCCATCGTCGACACCCGCGCCGCCAAAGCCCGACGCGCGGCGGCCTGGGCCGAGGTCTTTACCCGTGTTGACCCCGCGCTAGCCGAATTCGCGCAAGACACATCCCGTCAAGGCCTGGTCAAACGCCTGGCCGGGCAAGACACCGCCCGGGCCGCCGCACTGCTGGCCGACGCCGCCCGCGTGCTGGCGCAACTGCCCAGCGCCGGCACCGCGCGTGCCCACCTGGCGGCCACCACGCTCGGCAACGCGCACGCCCTGGACAACGGCCAGCCGGTCGCCACCCTCATCCGCCGCGTGCTCGACCCGGCCCGCGAACAGCCCCGCCTGCGCGATCTCTGGGCCGAGCAGGGCGTGCTCGTCAACGAACTGGCCAAACCCGTCGCCACACTCAACCTCGCCACCACCGGCCAAAGTGCCAGCGACACCCTCATCCAGGCCGCCGCCACCGCCGGCGAACCCCTGCATCTATCGCTGCGCCTGCTGCTGCGCGCCGCGCCCACGTGGCAACCGAACCAGACGCTCCACGTCTGCGAAAACCCCGAAATACTCGCCGCCGCAGCCGACGCCCTGGGCCCCGCCTGCCCGCCCATGATCTGCATCGACGGCCAACTCTCTGCCGCTCCGCGCACTCTGTTGGACCAACTCACAACAGCCGGGGCCAAAATCCACTACCACGGCGACTTCGACTGGCCAGGGCTCACCATCGCCAACACCATCCACGCCCGCTACGGCTTCATTCCCTGGCGCTTTACCTCCGCCGACTATCAACCCGACCACGGCCCAGCGCTCGCCGGCACCCCGGTCGAGGCGCACTGGGACAGCGAGCTGACGGCGCAGATGCGTAACGCGGGAGTCGCGATTCACGAAGAGAGCGAGTTGAAACCGCTGCTCGCCGATCTGACGCGAATCACGCGTTGATTTTGGATGACGCCCGCCGACTCAGGGGTCGGCCCAGTTATCGATTTTCAGCCCATCGACGCGCCCGAATTCGCGCGTGTTGTTTGTGACCAGGGTGAGGTTGGCAGCACGCGCATGTGCCGCAATCCATAAGTCGTTCGCGCCGATCGGAGTGCCGGCGGAATAAAGTGCCGCGCGTATATCGCCGTAGTGCTCTGCAGTTTCTTCTGGTAAAAGCAGTATCGGTATCAGTTCTGCGAATGCCGCAAGGTTCTTTCTAGTGGCCGCTGCCTGCTGGCTCCGTGAAGCGCCATATAGCAGCTCTCCCCAGGTGATGAGCGATAAACCCACGCTCCCGGGCGCCTGGCGCGCCAGGCGTGACCGCACGCTGGGTGGGCGTCGGCGCTGAATATAAATGCAGATATTGGTGTCGAGCAGGTAGCGCACTAAAGCGGCTCGCGCTCTTCGGGTTCGAGCGCGTCGCGCTGCGTGATGGCGTCAATCGCGTCGTCGGGCAGCTCCGCCAGGCAGTCGAACGCCGAAGCCAGATTCTCGCGCTTCGGCCGCAGAATCACCTCGTCTCCGCGGCGCAGGATCTCCACCTCGCTGCAATCGAATCGAAACGCCTTGGGCAGCCGCACCGCCTGGCTATTGCCGGACTGAAACAGTTTTGCGATTGTCACCGGGATCTCCTGGGCTCGTATATACGCAACAATATATACGAGCGCGGCACCGTGCATGGATCATCAAGGCGTCGCGTCAGTCGAGGACCGCCCCATCTATCGTGGTGCCACGCGCGCTCGCACCGCAAAAAGCTCGACACATCAAAGGATTAGACCTTGGCACTGAAAAAATCCCAGCTCTATAGCTCGCTCTGGCAATCCTGCGACGAGTTGCGGGGCGGCATGGACGCTTCGCAGTACAAGGACTACGTGCTGACGCTGCTGTTCATGAAGTACGTCAGCGACAAGACCGATTCGCTCATCGATGTGCCCGAAGGCGGCGGCTTTGCCGACATGGTCGCGTTGAAGGGCGACAAGGAGATCGGCGACAAGATCAATAAGATCATTGGCCGGCTGGCCGAAGCCAACGATCTGAAAGGCGTCATCGACCAGGCCGATTTCAACGACGAGACCAAGCTGGGCTCGGGCAAGGATATGCAGGACCGGCTGTCCAAGCTGGTCGCCATCTTTGACTCGCTGGACCTGGGCGCCAACCGAGCAGACGGGGATGACCTGCTCGGCGATGCCTATGAATTCCTCATGCGCCATTTCGCCACCGAGTCGGGCAAGAGCAAGGGCCAGTTCTATACGCCCGCTGAGGTCTCGCGCGTGATGGCCCAGGTGGTGGGCGTCGGCCCGGAAACAACGGTGCGCAACACGATTTATGACATGACGGCGGGGTCGGGCTCGTTGCTGCTGCGCGCGGCCTATCAGGCGCCGAACGGCATGACCATCTTCGGCCAGGAGAACGACAACGCCACCTGGGCGCTGGCGAAGATGAACATGATTCTCCACGGCTACGAAACCGCCGAACTCTGGCGGGACAACACGCTCTCGCGGCCATACTTCAAGCACTCTGACGGCAGCCTGAAAACGTTCGACTTCGCCGTGGCCAATCCGCCGTTCTCCACCAAGTCCTGGACCAACGGCCTGGACCCCGCCAACGACGAATTCGCCCGTTTCGAGTACGGCACGCCGCCGGCCAAGAACGGAGACTTTGCGTTCCTGCTGCACCTGATCAAGTCGCTCAAATCCACCGGCCAGGGCGCCATCATCCTGCCGCACGGCGTGCTGTTCCGCGGCAACAAGGAAGCCGACATCCGCCGCCAGTTGGTTCAGCGCGGGCTCGTCAAGGGCATCATCGGCTTGCCGGCCAACTTGTTCTACGGCACCGGTATTCCGGCCTGCATTCTGGTCATCGACAAGGCCGGGGCAGTAGAGCGCCGGCACATCTTCATGTGCGATGCCAGCCGCGGCTTCATCAAGGATGGCAACAAGAACCGCCTGCGCTCGCGCGACATCCACCAGATCGTGGACGTGTTCGACAACGCCCGCGACGTGCCCGGCTATGCCCGCCGCGTGCCCGTGGCCGAAATCGCCAACGAGGCCAACGACTACAACCTCAACATCCCGCGTTATATCGACGCCAGCGAGCGCGAGGACCAGCACGATCTCTATGCCCACTTGAACGGCGGCATCCCGCAACGCGATGTGGATGCGCTCGCCGCCTACTGGCGCGTGCTGGACGGCCTGCGCGATGCGCTGTTCCAGGACAACGGCCGCCCCGGCTATCTCGAGGCCCGCGTGCCGGCCAGCGACGTCAAAAAGACCGTGCTGGCCCACCCGTCGTTCGCCGCGTTTTCCGATTCCGTCAACCGCGTGATCGAGGCCTGGGAAATCGCTCATCGGCCGGGCCTGATGGCGCTGGCGCATGGCAGCCGGCCACGCGACGTCATTCATGCCCTCTCGGAAGACCTGCTGACGCGCTTTGCCGACGTTGACCTGCTGGATCGCTACGCCGTTTATCAGCGCTTGATGGACTACTGGGCCGAGGTCATGGCCGACGATATCTATCTCATTGCCGCCAACGGCTGGCAGGAAGCCGCCCGCCCACGCGGCGTGATTAACAACAAGCAGCGCAACATCACGGAAACGCCCGACCTCACCGTCGGCACCGGCAAGAAGGCCAAGAAATACAAGCTGGACCTCATCCCGCCCGCGCTCGTCATCGCCCGTTACTTCGCTGGCGAACAGGCCCGGCTGGACGGCCTGCAGGCCGACGCCGAGTCCGCCGCCCGCGCGCTGGAGGAGTTCATCGAAGAACAAGCGTCGGCCGATGGCAGCGAGGACGACACGCTCAGCGAGGTCAAGAACGACAAGGGCAAAGTCACCAAGACCGAAATCCCCAAACGCCTCAAGGCGCTCAAGGGCGAACCCGACAGCGAGGACGAGGTCGCAGCACTTACGCACTGCAAGACGCTGATGGAGGCCGAAGCCGACGCCAAAAAAGCCGTCAAGGATGCCCAGGCCGAGCTCGACGAGGCCGTGCTTGGCCGCTACGCCACGGTTACCGACGACGAAATCAAACAGCTCGTCGTGGACGACAAATGGCTGGCCGATATTCGTGCCGCCATCGAATCGGAAGTCGAACGCATCACCAACCAGCTCGCCGGCCGCGTGCGGGAGCTGGAAGAACGCTACGCCGAGCGCCTATCAACCATAGAACGCGACGTCGAGAAGTGGGCCGCGAAGGTCGCCGGGCATCTGGAGACCATGGGAGTTCGAGCTGATGTCTCAGCGAAGTGAAGCCACGGAACCACGTGCTGTCCGGGATGTTTCAGCCGTCTATCTGGTGGAAGTCGGCGCGATACAGATTGAAGACATGCCACCCGGGTATAAGCGGTCCGAGGTTGGAAAAATCCCGGAGGATTGGGGCGTATGTAAGCTCGGAAATCTGGCTCACGTTAAGCGCGGGGCTTCGCCACGGCCGATTGCAGACTCTAAATGGTTTGATGCCAAATCGGAGATAGGTTGGCTACGGATTTCTGATGTTGCGAGAGAAGGAAAATACGTAAAAGCGACAGATCAGAGCCTTTCGGAAGCTGGTGTAAAGAGAAGCCGTCTCGTTAAGCCCGGAAACGTGATAATGAGCATGGCTGCTACCGTCGGCCGGCCTGCGATTAATCATAAAACCGTTTGTATCCATGACGGCTTTGTCGTTTTCGACAAGGCACGCCTTTCTTCGGAGTTCTTCTACTATGCCTTATTGGCGATTGAGGATAGGTGGGCTGAGCGGGGGCAGACTGGCTCGCAAGTCAATCTAAATACGGGGTTAATTCGAGCAACTCCGGTTCCTATTCCGACTGTAGAGCGGGAACAAAACGCCATCGCCACCGCCCTGTCGGATGCGGACTCGCTGATCGAATCCCTCGACCGCCTGATTGCCAAAAAGCGCGCCATCAAACAGGCCGCCATGCAACAACTCCTTTCCGGCCAGACCCGCCTGCCGGGCTTCGACGGTGACTGGGAGACGAAGCGGTTGGGACAGATTGCTTCTTTTCATAAGGGCGTCGGTCTAGCCAAAGCAGAGCTAGTGGGTGACGGTACGAGTCCTTGTATCCATTACGGCGAGCTGTTTACCGAATATGGAGAAGTGGTTCGGAATACAAAAAGTCGTACTAATCGAGCTTCGCTTTGCTTTAAATCGTTGTCGAACGACGTGCTGATGCCAACTTCCGACGTCACTCCCAACGGCTTAGCAACGGCCAGCTGCATCATGGAAAACGGCGTGATCCTTGGGGGCGATATTCTCGTGATTCGCAGTCGTGATGGCGAGATCGACGGGTCTTTTCTCGCGTATAAAATCGGAATGGATCATAACCAAATCATGCAGCTTGTTTCGGGAACAACTGTATTCCATATTTATGGGCGCGATATGGCTAATTTCGTTTACGAAGCTCCAAGGATCGAAGAACAACGAGCAATCGTTGACTCGCTTTCTGCAATGGACACTGAAATCGAAGCCCTGAAACGCCGCCGCGACAAGGCTAGCCAGATCAAGCAGGGCATGATGCAAGAACTGCTGACCGGCCGTACGCGGCTGGTTCAACCGGAGCGGGCAGCGTGAGCCAAGGCGATTTAATCCTCTATCGCACCGATGATGGTCGGGCACAGGTTCATCTGCCCGCCGAGGGCGGCGCGATCTGGCTGGCGCACGCGTTTACGCCGATTCAGTTATCAAGGAATACTTGACAACTGTGTGTGATGGAAACGCTACGGTGTCAAGTGAGGGGCGCTATAGGCGGTAAGTACATGCGTCGGAAGCCGCATGTTCTCTTCATTCTGCTTACGGCGTACCAATCGGTCGACAGCATGGCCGCGCTTTTCAGATGTCGTCGGAGAAAGCGTAGTCTCCACACGGGCGGTTTCTTGATCGGGTTTTCACTCTCAGCGCCCTGTTATAAGCCGGCGCGACACATAAGCACTCATAATCAGTGGCCTGCAGAGCGGATGTGGCCAAGAAATTTCTTGATCGTGCTTTGATTGCCGACGGCGAGGGCGCGCTACGGGCAATAAGGGGGAGCGATGATGAGCGATGTAGGCCAGCGAGAGCGCCAGACGCAGCAGCAGGTGCTGCGGCATTTTGTATCGGGCCTGGGGTATCGCTATCTCGGCGACTGGAAGGACCGCGCGAACAATCGCAACATTGAGCCGTCGCTGTTGCGCGAGTGGCTGGGGCGACAGGGACATGGCGATCGGGTTATCACGGCGGCGCTGCGCGAGTTGGATCAGGCGGCGGCGATTTCGGGCAGCCGTACGCTCTATGACGCCAATCGTGCGGTGTACGCGATGCTGCGTTACGGCGTGCATGTGAAGCCGTCGAACGACGAGCGGACGGTCACCGTCTGGCTGATCGACTGGAAGCGACCGCAGAACAACGATTTTGCCGTGGCCGAGGAAGTGACGGTGGTCGGCCAGGCCACCAAGCGCCCGGACGTAGTGCTCTACGTCAACGGCATCGCACTCGGCGTGCTGGAGTTGAAGCGCTCTGTGGTGTCGATGGCCGAGGGCATTCGCCAGCATCTGGATAACCAGAAGGCCGATTTCATTCGCGGCTTCTTTGCCACCACGCAGTTGTTGATGGCGGGCAATGCGACTGAGGGGCTGCGCTACGGCGTGATCGAAACGCCGGAGAAATACTGGCTGGAATGGAAGGAAGAAGACGTCGGCTGGTCCCCGCAGACGCCGGTGGAGCCGAAGTACCCGGCGCCGTGGGATCGGGTGGCCGAGTCCAAGCTGATTGTGCAGTTGAGCTGGCTGTGCGAGAAGCGGCGGTTTCTGGAACTGGTGCACGATTTCATCGTGTTCGATGCGGGCATCAAGAAGACCTGTCGGCAGAACCAGTTTTTTGGTGTGCGTGCGGCTCAGGGTTATGTGCACCAGCGCCAGGGCGGGGTGATCTGGCACACCCAGGGCAGCGGCAAGTCGCTGACGATGGTGTGGCTGGCGAAATGGATTCGCGAGCACGTGACCGACCCGCGCGTGTTGATCATCACGGACCGGACCGAGCTCGATGAACAGATCGAGAAGGTCTTCAAGGGCGTGGACGAGCAGATCTATCGCACCGGCAGCGGCGCGGATCTGATAGAGGTGCTCAATGCGTCCACCGAGTGGTTAATCGCCTCGCTCATCCAAAAGTTCGGTGCCTCTGACGAGGGCGATGTGGATGCTTTTGTCCGTGATCTGCGTAGCCATCTGCCCGAAGGCTTCAAGGCGAAGGGCAATCTATTCGTGTTCGTAGACGAATGTCACCGCACGCAGTCGGGCGATTTGCACCGAGCGATGCGCGCGCTGCTGCCCGAGGCCACGTTGATTGGTTTTACCGGCACGCCGCTGCTCAAGACCGACAAGGCCAAGAGCGTCGAGATCTTCGGCCCGTATATCCACACCTACAAGTACGACGAGGCCGTGCACGACGGCGTGGTGCTGGACTTGCGCTATGAAGCGCGAGATATCGACCAGCGCGTGACCTCCCAGGGCCGGATCGATGAGTGGTTCGAGCGCAAGACCCAGGGCTTGACCGAGTACGCCCGCGGGCAGATCAAAAAGCGCTGGGGCACGCTGCAGAAGGTATTGAGCTCGCGCGATCGGCTGGAGAAGATCGTGGCCGATATCCTCTGGGACATGGCCACCCGCGACCGGCTGATGAGCGGCCACGGCAACGCCATGCTGGTGGCCGGCAGCATCTATTCGGCCTGTCGGCTGTTCGAGATGTTTGAACAGACCGAATTGAAGGGCAAATGCGCCATTGTCACGTCGTACGTACCGTCCACCGCGGCCATCAAGGGCGAGGCGACCGGCGAAGGCGAGACCGAGAAGCTGCACCAGTACGCGATCTATCGCCGCATGTTGGCGGCGCACTTCAACGAGCCGGAAGACAAGGCCGTTCACAAGGCCGAACGGTTCGAGAAAGAGATCAAGAAACGCTTCATCGACGAGCCGGGGCAGATGAAGCTGTTGATCGTGGTCGACAAGCTGCTGACCGGCTTCGATGCGCCGGCGGCGACTTATCTGTATATCGACAAGAAGATGCAGGACCACGCCCTGTTCCAGGCGATCTGCCGGGTGAACCGGCTGCATACGGCGGACAAGGAAGTCGGCTATGTGGTCGATTACAAGGATTTGTTTCGCTCGCTGGAGCAATCGATTCAGGACTACACTGGCGAAGCCTTCGACGGCTTTGACGCCGAGGATGTCGAGGGCTTGCTGGAGGATCGGCTGGCCAAAGCGAAAGAGCGCTTGGAAGAAACACGCGAGGCCGTCAAGGCGCTGTGCGAGCCCGTCGCGCCACCTCAGGATAGTGCGGCCTATCGCCGCTATTTCATCGGCGCCAGCGACGCGCCCCAGGCCCAGAAAAACAACGAGCCCAAGCGCGTGGCGTTGTATCAGTACGTCAGTGCGTTCCTGCGGGCGTATGCCGGTCTGGCCAATGAAATGGCCGAGGCGGGCTACAGCGCCGACGAGGCCGCGCGCATCAAGGCAGAAGTGCTTCACTACGAGCGCGTGCGGGAAGAGATCAAGCTTGCCAGCGGTGACTACGTGGACATGAAGCTCTACGAGCCGGCGATGCGGCATCTGATCGATACCTATATCCGTGCCGAAGACTCGGTACAGGTGTCGGCGTTCGATGATCAGACGCTGGTCGAGCTGATTCTCGAGCGCGGCGAAGTTGCCGTGGAAGCGCTGCCGGAGTCGATTGCCGGCGAGCCGGAAGCGATGGCCGAGACCATCGAAAATAACGTGCGCCGACTGATCATCGACGAAATGTCGGTGAATCCGCGCTATTACGAAAAGATGTCGGAACTGCTGGACGCGCTGATTGCCGCACGCCGCCAGGACGCGCTGGACTATCAGGAATATCTTCGTCGAGTCGTCGAACTGACACGACAGGCAGCGCCGCGCGCGCAGCGCACGAGCTACCCGCCAGAGATCAATACGCCGGCAAAACAGGCGCTCTACGACAATCTGGGGCAGGATGGCACGCTAGTCGCACAATTAAACGCGAAAATACGGGCCACTGCTGAAGCCGGCTGGCGCGATAATATTTTTAAGCAGCGCAAGGTCAGGCGAGCGATGGACGCCGTGCTTTCAAGCCGCGTTGCCGATGGTTCCCCGATTGATGCCGACTCGCTATTCGAGCTAGTCAAGGCTCAGCGTGAGTACTGAAACCAGCCGGCTGACTGTTCGCGGGATTACCGTCGAGGTGCGCCGCAAGCCTATCAAGAATCTGCACGTCGGCGTCTACCCGCCGGACGGGCGGGTTCGCGTGGCGGCGCCCTCCCGCCTAGATGACGATGCCATCCGGCTTGCCGTCGTCTCGCGTCTGTCGTGGATACGTCGACAGCGGCAATCGTTTGACCAACAGGCGCGAGAGTCCCCGCGCCAGATGGTGACCGGGGAAAGTCACTTCTTTCAGGGGCAGCGGTATCGGCTGAACGTGGTCGAGGGAAAAGGTCCGCCGGGCGTACATATCCGCGGTCGGTCGGAAATGAGACTGACCGTTGCGCCGAACACACCGGTCGCACGCCGCCGCGACATACTTGAAGGTTGGTATCGCGCCGCCCTGAAGGATGCGATCGCACCCATGGTCGAGATGTGGGCGCCGGTTCTGAATGTGTCCGTCAAAGAAGCCCGTGTTCGGAAAATGAAGACCCGCTGGGGCTCTTGCAGCATTGCCGCCGGCCGGATCTGGCTTAACCTCGAGCTGATTCGCAAGCCGCCGATTTGTCTGGAGTACATCGTGGTGCACGAAATGGTGCATTTGCTGGAGCGCCACCACACGCCGCGCTTCCGGGCGTTGATGGATCAGTTTCTGCCGGATTGGCGGCTGCGGCGAGATAGATTGAATCGCGCGCCGTTAGCGCATGCGGATTGGCTCTACTAGTCATCCGACCTGCCGTTGACGCTACCGAGCCAAGTTTGGCGACTGAGCTTAACCTCAAGTTACGCCGTATCGACTCCGGTAAGTCTTGATGGCGTCCAGCCGCTCGGCGGCCAGGCCGCGCTGCTCGGCATAAGCCACGACATCATCAAGCGTCGCCACGGCCACGGTGGTGATGCCTTCGTCGGCGGCCAGGGCGGCTAGCGGGGACCGATCGTCGGCGCCGCGTTCCTGGCGATCCAGGGCGATGAGTACGGCGGCGACTTCGCTGCCGGCGGCCCGAATCAGGGCAATGGCCTCACGTACGGCGGTACCCGCGGTGATGACGTCATCGACGATGACCACCCGCTTGCCCAGCGGCGCGCCCACCAGCGTGCCGCCTTCGCCGTGGTCCTTGGCTTCCTTGCGATTATAGGTAAACGGCACGTCGTGGCCGTGGGCGGCCAGTGCCGTGGCCACGGTGGCTACCAGCGGAATGCCTTTGTAGGCCGGGCCGAACAGGCTGTCGTAATCGATTCCCGCGGCCGTGAGTGCTGCGGCATAACTTGTAGCCAGCCGCTGCATGCCGGCGCCGGAAGCGATTTCGCCCATGTTGAAGAAATAGGGGCTGACGCGGCCTGACTTGAGCGTGAACTCACCGAACTTGAGCGCTTTGTATTCATCAGCCAGGGCGAGAAACGCCTGGGCGGGATCGAGGGCGGCTTCGGACATCGGCAGGGGTTTCCGTGGAGAGACAGGCAAGTACGTATGATAAGAGCCCTGTCGCGACGTGACGAATCGGCGGACATGTCTTTTAGCCAACGGGAACAGATTGCATGCGGGTGATGTCCTTCAACGCCAACGGCATCCGAGCGGCCCAGCGCAAGGGCTTTTTCGAGTGGATGGCCGCCCAGGATCCGGACGTGGTCTGTATCCAGGAGCTGAAAGCCCAGCAGCATCAGCTGGACGGTATCGAGGCGTTCTGGCCGGCCGGCTATCACTGTTTTTACGAAGAGGCGACCTCGCGCAAGGGCTATTCCGGCGTGGCGATTTACACCAAGCGCGAGCCGGATGCGCTCATCCGCGGCATGGGCCACGAAGAGTTCGATGCCGAGGGCCGTTATATCGAGGCCGTGTTCGAGACCGAGAACGGCCCACTTCGTATCGCCAGCCTTTACGCGCCGTCGGGCTCCTCCGGCGATCATCGCCAGGATTCCAAGGAACGCTATCTGGTCTATTTTCTGGACGTGCTGCGGGAAAAAGCCGCGTCGCCGGGCGAGACTTTGGTGTGCGGCGATTGGAACATCGCGCACAAGGAAATTGATCTGAAGAACTGGAAGAACAACAAGAAGAATTCGGGCTTTCTACCGCACGAGCGCGAGTGGATGGATGCCGTATTCGGCGAGGTGGGCATGGTCGATGTCTTTCGCCGGGTCAATCCCCACGAAGATCAGTTCACCTGGTGGTCGCAGCGCGGGGCAGCCTGGGACAACAACGTGGGCTGGCGTATCGATTACCACGTGGCCACCCCGGGGCTGGCCAGCGCGGCCACGGCCGAATATGTCTATCGGGAATCACGGCTGTCGGATCATGCACCGTTGACCATCGACTATGACGTTGGATTCTGAGTATCGCGTGGCCGGGCGTGCCGGGGCGCCGGCCACGCGCAAGAAACGCGACTGGCGCGCCGCCCTTGTGACCTATACCCGCCCGCGGGTGGTGGGCATGGGTTTCTTGGGCTTTTCCTCGGGCCTGCCGTTTCTGCTGGTCTTTTCGACCCTGTCGGCGTGGCTGGCCACGGCGGGCGTGTCCAAGACCACCATCGGATTGTTCTCGTGGCTGGGCCTGACGTATTCGTTCAAGTTCGTGCTGGCGCCGTTTATCGACCGGATTCGCCTGCCGGGTCTTGGGGCATGGCTGGGCAAGCGCCGGGCCTGGATGCTGCTGGCCCAGGCCGGGCTCATGGCTGGGCTGCTGGCCATGGCCGGGACTGATCCCACCACCGCACTCTCGAGCATGGCCTGGTTCGGCCTGCTGGTGGCCTTTGCTTCGTCGATTCAGGATATCTCGATCGATGCCTGGCGGATCGAGGCCGTGGCATCGGATCTGCAGGGGGCGATGGCAGCCACCTATCTGGCCGGCTATCGCATCGCCATGTTGGTCGCCGGAGCGGGCTCGTTCTATATCGCCGCGGCCTCGTCCTGGCCCACGGCTTATGTCGTGATGGCGGGTCTGGTGGTCATCGGCATGATCACAGTGCTCTTGCTGGGCGAGCCGGACGTCGAAACCGGGGCCGAGGTGGAGCTGCGCGAGCAGTGGGCGGTGGACTGGCTGGCGCGCCGCTCCCACCAGCCCGCCTGGTTCCAGACCGCCGCTCGCTGGGTGATCGGCGCCGTGGTCTGCCCGTTTTGGGATTTTCTGGCGCGTTACGGGCGTGTGGCGCTGGTGATACTGGCGGTGGTGGGCCTGTATCGCGCCTGCGAGATCACGCTGGCGGTCATGTCGAATCCGTTTTACCTGGATATCGGCTATAGCCCGGAAGAAATCGCCAGCGTGACCAAGATCTTCGGGCTGGTGATGGTGCTGACCGGGGCGGCACTCGGCGGCGTGCTGGTCGCCCGAATCGGCGTGCTGCGGGCCGCGCTCGTGGGGGCGGTCCTCTCGCCGGCCTCGAACCTGATGTTCGTGTGGCTGTCCTGGCAGACCGAGCCCGGCGTTACGGCTCTGGCGGCGGTGATCTCGGTCGAGAATCTGGCCAACGGCATGGCCATGACAGCCTTCATTGCTTATCTGTCCAGCCTGACCAACGTGGCTTATACGGCTACCCAATACGCGCTGTTCTCGTCATTGATGACCCTGCCGGGCAAGTTTGTCGGCGGGTTCTCCGGCTGGGTGGTTGAGCGCTTTGGTTACGGTTGGTTCTTTTTCGATACCGCGCTCATCGGCCTGCCGGTGATCGTGCTGCTTGGCGTTTTACTCATAATCGGACCCCGACCCGGAGATGCGCGATGACCCTGTCTAGAACGGCCTCGATTGCTCTGTTGGCGCTGGCTGCGACCCCTTTGGCCGGGCTGGCCGCAGACAAGGACAGCGATAGCCAAACCGCTATGACGCTCTATGCCGACGGCATGGCCGTCGTGCAGCAAACCCGCAATGAAACGCTTAAGGCCGGCACGCAGCGCCTGGCGTGGCCGCTTGCCGCAAGGCCGCAGCCGGGCAGCCTGGCGCTCTTAGGCCAGGGCGTGCGCCTGCTGGGTTATGACCAAGGCCCGGGCGCCGGCGCCGGGCTGGACAGTCGTATCGGCCAGAGTGTGACCATTGCCGACGCGCCCGGTGCAACGCCGCGTGAGGGCCGGCTTTTGGCCGTGGACGGCAACGCGGCCCGCGTACGCGTGGATGACCGGGTGCTGCGTATTGCCTTGGACGGGCCGGCGGTCATCGGCTGGCCGGCTGCTGCGGCGAGCGAGGATGCCAACGACGATGCGCTGTCATTACAGCTGGCCGCCGACAAGGCAGGCCGGCAGGCGGTCTCGCTTTGGTATCAGCGCGCTGCCCCGGCCTGGCAGGCCCGGTATTCGGGCGTCTATGACGCAAAGGCACAGAAGCTGCGGCTTGCGGCTACGGCCGTCATCGACAACACAACGGATCAGGCGTTGAATGCTGACAGCGCGTGGCTGGTGGCCGGCCAGGCCCAGCGTGTGGGCGAGGCCGCGCCCCAGCCCATGATGATGGCGGCCAAAGCCCAAACGAGGGCGGCAGCGCCGGTCGGCCCGGCCGAGGCCGTGGGTGGGTTGTATCGTTATCCCCTGGCCGATGGTCTGAACGTGCCGGCTGGGGCCACTCGCGGTGTCGCACTGATGCCGCCCGTCAGCGTCAAGGCCACGCGTGAGACGCGTTTTTCGCACTACGCGATGGCCGACAGCGGGTCGGGCCGCGAGCACGCCCAGCGGATACTTCACGTGGCCGACGTGGGCGATCAGCCACTACCGGCCGGCGCGGTGCAGGTCTACGACAGCCAAGGCCAGGCGCAGCTGCTCGGCGCCGATACCCTCGACGATACCCCGGCCGGCGCACCGCTCACGCTGACGCTGGGCCAGGCCTTCGACATCACAGCCAGCCGTGAGGTCACGACCGGCAAAGCGTCCAACGCGCGCCGCGTGTCGATGACGCTGTATAACGCCACCGATAAACCGCGCCGGGTCACCATCATAGAAACGCTGCCGGACGGCGCGCGCTTGAGCGACGAATCACCCAAGCCGGCCGGGCGCGACGACGGCGCGCCGATGTGGGAGATCCAGGTGCCGGCGCAGGGTCAGGCGCGCTTTGCCTATGGTTTCACGCTGGCCGAGCCCGCGGCCGAGTGAGCCGCTGGCCGGCCGATCAGTGATCGCGCTTGACGATCTCTGCGGCCAGCGCCCGGAGATCGTCGGCCGGCTCGCCCAGGATATCCAGAGCGGCCGTGGCCTCTGTATACAGGCGCTCGGCCAGCGCCTTGGCCTCGTCGAGCCCCATGAGCGCCGGATAGGTGGCCTTGTCATGGGCCGCGTCGGCGCCTTGTTGCTTGCCGAGCGCTTCGGTGGTGGCCTCGACGTCTAGCACGTCGTCGCGCACCTGAAAGGCAAGGCCGATGCGCTGGGCGAAGATCTCCAGGCACTCGGCGACGTCGGGAGAGAGGTCATCCGCGGCAGCGGCGGCCATCATCACGCAGGCCACGAGCAGGGCGCCGGTCTTAAGCGTATGGATGGTCTCCAGATCTTCGAGCGTGACGTCGTCGCGCGCTTCGCTGGCCATATCCAGCGCCTGGCCGCCCACCATGCCGCGCGAGCCCACACAGCGCGCTAGCCGCTGGATCACCGCCACGCGCGCGGCCGGGCGATCGTCCAGACCGGCGTGGGTGGCCACGATCTCAAACGCCAGCGACTGCAGAGCGTCGCCGGCCAGAATGGCCGTGGCGTCGTCGAAAGCCACATGCGTGGTGGGCCGGCCGCGCCGCAGGTCGTCGTCGTCCATGGCCGGCAGGTCGTCGTGGACCAGCGAGTAGGCATGGATCAGCTCGATGGCTGCGGCCGCGCCGTCGACCCGCGATAACGGCACGCCCAGAGCGGTGGCCGTGGCATACACAAGCCGCGGGCGAACCCGCTTGCCCGGCGACAGAGCCGCATAGCGCATCGCCTCGTGCAGGCGTGCCGGTGCCCGGTCGTCGGTGGGCAGGCAGGCTTCAAGCACGTGTTCGATGCGTTGGCTATAATGCGTCGCTTGATTGGGTTCCATCGGCGGCTCAAAGGTTGTCGGCCGACTGGAACAAGCCGTCGGCAAGATCGGTGGCGGGCAAGCTAGCCGTCGATCGCAAACCGCGTCAAGCAAGACGCATCGACGCTCCGACCGCCGGCCAAGCCGCGCTGGCTATACAAACTGGGAAGTCGCTCGTTCATGTCACACCCCTCGCTTCAGACGCATTCGGCGCGCCGGGCGCTGGCGTTTCAGGATGAAATCCTGCCCAGCGTGTCGCGCACCTTTGCCCTGACCATTCCCGAGCTGCCCGAGCCGCTGCGGGTGGCTATCGGTAATGCCTATCTGCTGTGCCGGATCGCCGACACCATCGAGGACGACGCCGACATGGCGCGCGCCGACAAGGCCGCCTGGCACGCCGAGTTCATCACTGTGGTCGAGACCGGCCAGGGCGCCGGGGAATTCGGCGCGCGTTTGGCGCCGCTGCTGTGCTCGGAAACGCTGGCCGACGAGCGCCGTCTGGTTGAGAACACCGACGAGGTGATGACGGTCACCCACGGCCTGGGTGCGACTCGGCAGGCGGCCGTGGCCCGCTGTGTGCGCATTATGTGCGACGGCATGCCCGAATATGAAGGGGCGGCCACCGTGGACGGCCTGCCTACGCTGGTGCATCTGGATCGTTATTGTTATTTCGTGGCCGGCGTGGTCGGCGAGATGCTGACCACGCTGTTTACCGACTATGAGCCGGCCATGGGCGAGCACAATGCCGAGCTCAATCGCCTGGCTGTGTCGTTCGGCCAGGGCCTGCAGATGACCAATATCCTCAAGGATATCTGGACCGATCGGGCCCGCGGTGTGTGCTGGCTGCCCCGGGATGTGTTTGCCCGCCACGGCTTTAACCTGTCAGCACTTGGCCCCGAGGGCAGTCGGGATCCGGCGTTTGCCGCCGGCCTGTCCGAGCTGATCGGCCTGGCCCACGGTCATCTGCGAAATGCTCTGGAATATACGCTGACCATCCCCGGCCACCAGAAAGGGATGCGGCGTTTCTGTCTGTGGGCGATTGGTCTGGCGCTGCTCACGCTGCGCAAGATTCAGAACAACCCGGGCTTTACCGACTCGCGCGAGGTCAAAGTCTCGCGGCGCAGCGTGCAGGCCACGGTGTTGACTACCAATCTGGCGGTGGCCGACGACGACCGACTGCGGCATCTGTTTCATATGACCGCGGCTGACCTGCCGGCCTTGACGCCCAAGATTGCCGACGTGCCGGGCGCGCCTATCGCTGATCAATCAGGCGACGACCTGGCCAGCCTGCCGAGCCCGGTCGATGCCAAGGCGGGCGCGCCGGCGGGCCTTGAAGCGGCTATCGAGGCCGCCGTGGGCCGCCTGAACGCCGACCAGAAGCCCGACGGGCACTGGTGCTACGAGTGCGAGGCCGACTGCACGATCCCGGCCGAATATATCTTGATGATGCACTTCGTCGGCGACATCGATCAGGCGCTGCAGGCGCGTATCGCGCGGTTCATCCGCACCAAGCAGGCCGCCCACGGCGGCTGGCCGCTCTACTACGGCGGGGATCTGGATCAATCCTGCTCGGTGAAGTGTTATTACGCGCTCAAGCTGGCCGGCGACGATGTCGACGCCGCCCACATGGTGCACGCCCGCGAAGCAATTCGTGCCCGTGGCGGGGCCGGCAACGTCAATGTGTTCACGCTGATTGCTCTGGCCCAGTTTGGCCAGGTGCCCTGGCGCGCCGTGCCGTTCATTCCGGTGGAGGTCATGCTCATGCCGGAAGCCTCGCCGTTTCACCTGTCCAAGGTGAGCTACTGGTCGCGTACGGTCATGGTGCCCCTGTTCATCCTGACCAGCCTGCGGGTCATGGCCAAAAACCCGGCCGGCGTCAACGTGCGCGAGCTATTCACCGTGCCGCCCGAGCAGCAGCGCGATTTCGTGCCGGTCGACTCGCCTCTACAGCACTTTTTCAAGGGGCTGGACAGCGTGGGGCGACGCTTCGAACCGCTGATCCCGCAGTTCATCCGCAAGAAGGCCATCAAGAAAGCCGAGGCCTGGATCATCGAGCGGCTGAACGGCACCGACGGCATCGGGGCGATCTTCCCGGCCATGGTCAACGTCTACGAAGCCCTCGGCGAGCTGGGCTATCCGGCCGATCATCCCTATCGCGCTGACACCCGTCGCGCCATCGATGACCTGGTCTTCGATCACGGCGACGCCGCCAACGTCCAGCCGTGCATGTCACCGGTGTGGGATACCTGTCTGGGCGGCCTGGCCCTGCAAGAAGCCGCGGCCACGGGCGACACGCCGGCCGTGCGGGCCGGCCTGGATTGGCTGGCCGCCCGCCAGGTCTGCGACGGGCCGGGCGACTGGCGCGATCATCATCCGGGGCTGGCCGGCGGCGGCTGGCCGTTCCAGTACGCCAACGATCACTATCCCGACCTGGACGACACGGCGGTGGTCGCCTGGGCGATGTACAACACCGGCGACCATGCCACCTACGGCCGGGCGATCACCCGGGCGATCGACTGGCTGATCGGCATGCAGTCCAAAAACGGCGGCATTGCCGCCTTCGACTCGGACAACAACCACGAGTATCTCAACGCGATTCCGTTTGCCGACCACGGCGCGCTGCTCGATCCGCCCACGGCCGACGTCACCGCGCGTGTGCTCACGCTGGCCGGGCGGCTACGCCGGCCCGAGGATAAGCCCTTCATCCAGCGCGCACTGGCCTATCTCAAGCGCGAGCAGGAGGCCGACGGCTCCTGGTTCGGCCGCTGGGGTACCAACTATATCTATGGCACCTGGTCGGTGCTGATGGCCGCCGAAGCGCTGGGCGAGGACATGCGCCAGGACTGGCTGCAACGCGCTGTGGCCTATATCAAAGGGATGCAGCGCGCCGACGGCAGCTGGGGCGAGGACAACGGGACCTATTGGAACCCGCCGCGCGGCCGGGCCGATATCTCCACCAGCTTCCAGACCGCCTGGGCCATGCTGGCGCTGATGGCCGCCGGCGAGCGGGGAACTCCGGCATTGGCCCGCGGCGCGGCCTGGCTGATTGCCGCCCAGGGTGCCGACGGCGCCTGGCATGATCCGGAACATACGGCACCGGGCTTTCCGCGAGTGTTTTATCTCAAGTATCACGGCTATACGTACTATTTCCCCATGTGGGCGCTGGCGCGTTATCGCAATAGTCAGGCGGGCGTGGCCTCGCCGGTCAGCGAGCCGCTTGAGTATTAAATGAGCCTGCCGGCCCCGAATCAGATCGCCTATATCGCGGCTCTTCCCGGCGAAGCGCGTGCGCTGGCGCGTCTGCCGGCGCTGGGCGTGGCCCGTCGTGCTGATGGCAGCCAGGTGCGCCTGGGTGGCATGGGCGCGGCCCGCGCCGAGGCCGCAGCCCGTGCCGCGGTTGTCGAGGGGGCGAGCGCGCTGGTTAGCTGGGGCGTGGCGGCTGCCCTGGCGCCGCGGTGGGCCGCGGGGGATCTTCTGCTGGCCGATCAGCTGATCGGCCACGACGGCACGCCGTATCCGATCGACCGGGAATGGCGAGCGGCGGTCGTTGCCGGCCTGGGCCCGACTACGGCCGCGGCGTCGGCTACGCTCGTTGAAAGCCCCGAGGTGGTGGCCGACGTGGCCGCCAAGCGCGCGCTGCATGCCCAAACCGGCGCCGACGCCCTGGATATGGAAAGCGCGGCCATCGCCCGCGTGGCCGCCGAGCATGGCTTGCCGTTTCTCGCGGTACGGGTGGTGCTTGATGATGCCAATACCGGTCTGCCGGCGGCAGCTCGAGTGGCCATGGATGAAGCCGGCCGGCTTCAGCCGGCAGCCCTTGCCCGTGGGCTGATACGGAAACCGCTGGCCCTGCATCGCCAGCTGCGCGGCATGAAACAGCTGGCTGTGGCGTACCGGGCCGCGCGCATCACGCTGGAGCGCGTGGCCCTCGCCATGGCCGCGCGGCGCGCCGCATGAATACGCCGCGCGTGTCCGCGATACTCGCCGCCTGGGTCGATCTGATGACGCGCCGCGCTGTCTGGGTGGTGCTGTTTGGGGTCGTGCTCACGCTACTGGCCGGTGGCTACGCCGCGACCCATCTGTCGATGGATACCGACGATGCCGACTTGATCAGCAAGCAGGTCGACTGGCGCCAGACCTATATCGCCTACCAGGACGCGTTTCCGGTCTATACCGACAACCTGGTCATCGTCGTCGACGGCGCCAATGCCGGCGTGGCCTCTGCGGCCACCGAGCGCCTAGCGGCCGCGCTTCGCGATCAGCCGGATCTGTTTGGTTCGGTTTACGAGCCGGGCGGCGGGGCGTTTTTCGCCCAAAACGGCCTCCTGTATTTAGACACGCCAGAACTTGCCGATCTGGCCGATCGGCTCAACCGTCTGCAACCGTTTCTGGGCCGACTGGCGGCCGATCCGACGCTACCCACGTTCTTCGATCTGCTGGATCAGGCCATGGCGCCCGACGCGCCGGTGGATCTGAATCTGACGCCGGTATTCTCCGAGCTGTACAGCGTGTTCAAGGCGGCCAACAACGACGTCTTCGGCCAGCTGTCCTGGCAGCAGCTCATCGGCGGCGATCAACCCGGCGTCTCGGACCGTCGCTTCATCATCGCCAAGCCCAAGCTCGACTATGGCCGGCTGCTACCGGCCGAGCCGGCCATGCAGGCCGTGGAAGCCGCGGCCGCGGGCCTGGATTTGAACGAGGCCCACGGCGCGACGGTGCGCCAGACCGGCGAAGTGGCCCTGTCCGACGAAGAGCTGGAAAGCGTGACCCAGGGCGCGGCCTGGGGCGCAGCACTCGCGCTGACGATCGTGGCGATCCTGTTGTACGTCGGCCTGCGCTCCTGGCGGCTGATGGGGGTCTCACTGGTCAGCCTGATCGCGGGTCTGTTGGGGACGGCCGCGTTCGCTGCCCTCGCTGTCGGCCGCCTCAACCTAATTTCGATCGCTTTCGCCGTGCTGTATATCGGCCTGGGCATCGACTATGCGATTCATGTGTGCCTGCGCTATCGCGAGGCCCTGGGTGAGTTGATCCAGCAGGCCGGCGCCGCCCTCGAGGATCGGGCCGGGGCGGTGCGTCGGGCGCTGTCGGCGGCCATCGGCGACGTGGGTATCTCGCTGGTGCTGTGCGCGGTGACCACGGCGGCCGGCTTTTTTGCGTTCCTGCCCACGTCCTACTCCGGAGTGGCCGAGCTCGGCCTGATTTCCGGGGCCGGCATGTTTATCAGCCTGGTGGTGAGCCTGACCTTCCTGCCGGCTGCGGTATCGCTGGTCCGGCCCTGGACGCCGACGCGTGCCGATCGCGCCTCGAAGGCACCGTATATCGGCCGTCGTGCCCAGCGGATAATTTGGGCGGTGGCGCTCGTGGCCACCGTGGCCTCGGCCGCCGCGCTGCCGTTCGTGTCGTTCAATCCCAGCGCGCTGGATCTGAAAAACCCCAACGCCGAATCGGTCAAGACCTATCGCGATCTGTTGGCCACCAGCGATCGCTCGCCGCTGACCTTGGTGGCCACCCGCGATTCGCTGGACGCGGCCAATAAGCTGGCCGAGCGCATCGCGGGCCAGCCGCATGTGTCGTCCGCGATCACGGTGGCTGACTATATCCCGACCGACCAGGACGACAAGCTGGCCATCATCGGCGACCTGGCACTGACGCTGGCATTGATGTCGCCGGATATGAGTCAGCCGGCCGCGCCCGCGGATCAGCGTGGCGCGCTGGATTCGTTCGCGCAGTCGCTCGCCGATTATCGCGCCCGGCAAAGCGATCCTTCGCCGGCAGCAAAACGTCTGGCCAACGCGCTGGCACGCTGGCAGCAACAACAGTCCGGCTTGACCGCCGAGCAGCAGAGCGCCCGGTTGACCGACCTGCGCGAGCGTATCCTGTCGGGGCTCCCGCGTCAGATCGATCAGCTGTCGGCCTCGCTGTCGGCCTCACGGGTCACGCTTGCCAACCTGCCGGCGGATCTGCGCCAGCGCTGGGTTTCCTCCGACGGCGTCTATCGCGTCGAGGTCACGCCAAAAGGCGATCTGTCTCAAGGTGATGCCATGGCCCAGTTCGTGAACTCGGTGCAGGCCGTGGCGCCGGATATCACCGGCGCCCCCGTGCTCGAGCTGTCCGCGGGCGCCACGGTGTCGCATGCTTTCGTCATGGCATTCATCTATGCCGGTGTTTTCATCACACTGTTCCTGCTGGTGCTGTTGCGGAGTCTGGTGGACACGCTTCGTGTACTGGCACCGCTGGCGCTGTCTGGGTTGATTCTGGCTGCGGCCACCGTGTGGTTCGGCCTGCCGTTCAACTTCGCCAACGTCATCGCGTTGCCGCTGCTGTTGGGCGTGGGCGTGGATAGCGGTATTCACGTCGTGCATCGCCTGCGCGGCCATTCGCGTAGCCGCGCTTTTCTTGCCACCAGTACGGCGCGCGCGGTGTTGTTGTCCTCGGCCACGACCATGGCCGGCTTTGGCTCGCTGGCGTTTTCTCACCATGCAGGCACCGCGAGCATGGGCCTGCTGCTGACGATCGGTATGCTGGCTATTCTGGCGACCACGCTGATTCTCGTGCCGGCGCTGTTCCCGGTCGAGCATCAATCGGAAGATGTCGAATGACCGATCACGTAGACCAAGACACGGTGTCGCGCCCGTTGGATGCGCGCCTGGCCCGAGCGCTGGTGCGTCCGCTGGAGGATACCGCGGCTCGGCCAAACCATCTGACCACGCTGCGTCTGGCGCTGGGCCTGCTGGCCGCTTGGTGTGTGTCCTACGAAAGCCTGGCGGTGGCCAACATCGGCGCGTTCGTATTCGCGTTGTCGAACTTCGTCGATCACACCGACGGCGAGCTGGCCCGGATCACGGGGGCCGCCAGCCGGCTGGGCCATGCCTACGATCTGGCCTGTGATGCGATTATCCACACGCTGCTGTTCGTCGCCCTGGGCTGGGGGCTGGAAGATACCGCTTTAGGAACGGCAGCGCCGGTCATGGGGCTGGTGGCCGGCGGCGCCATTGCGTTCATCTTCTGGCGGCATATGGTCATGGAGGATGAACTGGGCAAGGCCGGCGCCAAGCTGCCCTCGGCCGGCTGGTTCGAAATCGAGGACGTACTGTATCTGTTCCCGTTGGTGACGCTGCTCGATGTGCGTGAGCCGTTTCTGATCGCGGCGTTCGTTGGCGCACCGGCGTTCGCCGTCTGGCTTGGCTGGTATTTCCGAGTGCTGCGCGCGCGTCGCAGCCAAGGGGGTTAAGGATGCGATGTCTGATCACCGGCGCGACCGGGTTCGTTGGCAGCGCGGTCGCGCGTGCGGCCCTGCGCGATGGGTGGCAGGTGCGGATCACACGGCGGCCGGCCAGCGACATGCGGGCTCTCGAAGGCCTCGACGTGGAGCCCGTAGCCGTGGACCTGTCGAGCACGGCGGCCCTTACCGAGGCCATGAGCGACTGCGAGGCCGTCTTTCACGTGGCCGCCGATTATCGGCTCTGGGCGCCAAACAGCGACGAGCTCTACGAGAACAACGTGGAAGGCACGCGCCGTATCTGTGAGGCTGCGTTGGCCGCCGGCGTCACACGCGTGGTTTATACCTCGAGCGTGGCCACGCTGGGCCTGCCCAAGAATGGCGGCCCGGGTGACGAAGCGACGCCCGTGGCCCTGTCCGACATGATCGGGCACTACAAGCGCTCGAAGTTTCTGGCCGAAGAGGTCGCTCGGGAATACGCCGAGCGCGACCTGGATATCGTCATCGTCAACCCGTCGGCGCCGATCGGTCCTCGCGATCACAAGCCCACGCCCACCGGGCAGATGGTGCTGGAAGCCGCGGCCGGGCGTATGCCGGCGTTCGTGGATACGGGTTTGAACGTCGCCCACGTCGACGACGTCGCCCGCGGCCATTTGCTGGCCTATGCCAAGGGTCAGGCCGGGCGCCGTTATGTGCTCGGCGGAGCGGACATGACGCTGGCCGAAATACTGGCCATGGTGGCCGAGATCGTGGAGCGCCCGGCGCCCAAAATCCGTCTGCCGCATAACGTGGTGCTGCCGATCGCGCACGTGGCCGAGCGTGTGGCGCGGGTCACCGGCAAGCCGCCACGGGTCACCGTCGACGGCGTCAAGTTGGCCAAGAAACATATGTTCTTCTCACACGCCCGGGCGGCCGAGGAGCTGGGCTATCGCGCCCGGCCGGCCCGCGACGCGCTGGCCGATGCCGTGGCCTGGTACTACGCGCATCGCTATCTGCCGGGAGGCCGGCGGCCGGTTTCGTGATGCGTCTGATCGCGGCGCTTGTGCTTTTATGGCCTGTCTTGGCCTTGGCCGAGGCACGTCCGCCGGAGGCGATCGCCGGGTTCTGGCAGACCGAAGGCGACGAAGCCGTGATCCAGATCCGTGTAGAAGGCCATGACTTTCCCGGCACCATCGTATGGCTGGCCGAGGATCATTATCCCGCCGATGATCCACGCGGCATGGGCGGCCAGATCGTCGTCGATCGCGACAATCCGGACCCGGCCAAACGCAATCGAGCCTTGATTGGCCTGACGTTGTTAAAGAATCTGGATTATCATGTATCCAGCAACGATCCCGACAACGCAGAAGCACGCTGGATCAACGGCCGGATCTACGACAGCGAGCGGGGCAAGTGGTACGACTGCAACCTCTGGCTGGCCGACGCCGATCACCTAAAGGTCCACGGCTATATCGGCGTGCCGCTGCTGGGAAAGACCACGACGTGGACCCGCGTCGCCGACCCCGCGCGCCAAGCGCCGGTCCCGCCCGGCCCCTGACAGGAGAACGTGTCATGACCGACTATGTTCGTTATCGCGACGACCTGGAAACCGTCCCGGACAACGAAGACGCCCAGATCGACGACATCGTGCGCTACCTGCGCATCACACAGAAGCGCACCTTCGACGAACGGCGCCACGCCACGCGCGATACCCATGCCAAGGGGCAGGGGTTTTTGAAAGGCACGTTCACCATCGAGCCGGATTTGCCTGAGGAACTGGCCCAGAGCCTGTTCGCCACGCCGGGCCACCACGATGCGGTGCTGCGTTTTGCCACCGAGCCGGGCGCCATGCTCGATGACCGAGTGCCGGCCGCCCGCGGGCTGGGCCTCAAAGTGTTTGATATCGACGGCGACAAGATGGCCGGCGACGGGCGGCGCACGCAGGATTTCACCTTCAACAACTGCCCGATCCTGCCGCTCACCGACGTGCCGACGTATCGTGAGATTCACTATCTGAAAGCCGAGTACGGGCACGACCCCGATCTCTTGGCCGCCAAGATCGGCGAGCGAGACGACGCCGATCTGCAGACGCTGTTCGAGCGTCTTCCAAACATCGACCTACTGGCCAACAGCTACTACAGCCAGTCGGCGTTCCGTTTTGGCGACTATGTCTGCAAATACGCGCTGATGCCCAACCGCGAAGCCCAGCGCGCACTGGCTGCACGGCCGGTGACCGACGACGATTCGCCGGGTGTGCTGACCGAGTGGCTGACAGACTTCATGGCCGACAACGAGGCCGGCTTCGATTTCTGTATCCAGTTACAGACCGATACCACACGCATGCCTATCGAGGATGCCTCGGTGGACTGGCCCGTGGGCGAAAGTGCCTATCGTAAAGTGGCCACGCTGACCCTGCCGCCGCAAAACCCTTACACGCCGGCGCGTCGTGTGTTTTGCGATGACGTCTTGGGGTTTGACGGCTGGTTGGGCCGGGCGGACTTGCGGCCGCTGGGCTCGATCAACCGCGTGCGCGCCAAGGCTTATCGGGCGTCCTCGGCCATGCGTCATCATCTGAACCAGCGCGCCGAGTTCGAGCCGGCCTCGATCGCCGACGTGCCCGATTAGCCCCGTGTTGTCGCGATCAAAGACGACCGTCTTTTCATTCTCGTTCCTAGGGCGTGTCGTCATGAGATATGACGTCGCATTGCCCGCGCCGGGCGTG
>DCKU01000041.1:7534-7742 GCA_002320455.1 Salinisphaera sp. UBA1666 | reverse complement strand
TACACCACGATTGAGCATAGCTCCTGCGCAGCTTATCGCATCACGCAGCCGCTCCCGAACCGGCTAGTCCTAGAACCGGCCAGTCCTAGAAGTAGTAGCCCATATTGATGTTGAACAGGGTCTGGGTCTTCGGTCGGTCACCCACCAGCGTGCCGTTGACGAAGGTCTCGTTCTTGCCCTGGATCAAGTCAAAATAGGTATATAGATT
>DCKU01000041.1:6533-7211 GCA_002320455.1 Salinisphaera sp. UBA1666 | reverse complement strand
CCCGCGGCCAACGCCGCGCCTGTCACGTTCTGCCAAGTGTTGGGCAAGGCCCCCGACTTGTTGCCGATATAGGTGTAGTCGTTGTAGACCTCGAGGCTATCGAACGGGCCCAGATCCAGCTGGAAGGTATAACTGACGTTACCCAGCCAACTCGTGGCTTCGGTGGGGATGACGTAGTTGGTATTGAAATAGCCCGTACCCAGCACGTCCTCGTTGCCATCGAGATCATATTCGTAGCGGGCCGCTTCGAGCATAACCTCCCACGGACCATAGTTGCCGTGCAGGTGCAGGGCGCCGGCGATGTTGTCGCCGTAGTATTCGGTCGTCGCGTTGTTGTAGATGAAACCGTACTGACCCGAGATACCGATCTCGCTGACATAGTCCTCGGCGTGTTTCCAGTTGTACGCCGCGCGCAGATTGGTGGTATTGGTTTCCTGTACGGACTGGGCGTAACCATCCACGAAGTTGTTGCGGGCCAGGCCGCCCGGCGCCTGGGTCGCCGGGATGGGATTACCGTTCTCATCGTTGATCTGCGGCTTGATGCCGATCGGGTCCACAGAGTAGCGGTCGTTGCCATTGCCTTCGGAGTTCTTGAAGAAGGCGGCTTGGAAATCCCACTGGCCCGGCGTGGCCACGTATTTGGCGCCAATGTCGTAGTCGTCCTCGAAGCCGGTGTAG
>DCKU01000041.1:3632-6206 GCA_002320455.1 Salinisphaera sp. UBA1666 | reverse complement strand
CGAGAAATAGAAGTTGTTCGAGGCGTACGGCAGAATGCCGAACGGCACGCGGGTCAGGCCGACTTCGATGTGCTGGTCGTCGGTAAACTGATACCCCACCCAGCCGTGATGCAGCGCGCGCCAGGTGTTGTAGAAACGATATTCCGCCGAAAACAGCAGATCATCGATATCGGCATCCACGTTGATACGAAACGTATCCAGGCCGATATCACCGCCACGATCCTTCTGGCCATCGTTGAATTCGGCATAGGTCGCGTTGAATCGCAGCGCACCGCCTACTTTGACGGTCTTGGACTGTTTGTCCTCGTAGACTTCATCAACGATGTCCTTGATGGCTTCGCGGCTGCGCGGTCGGCCGGCGCCTGTCTCGAACTGGATGCCGGCGATGGTGCCCACATCCTCGTCTTCGTCATCGCCTGCATCGGCGACCTGCGTGTCCTGGGCGTTGTCGGCGTTTGTGGCTTTTTCGCCGTCGCCAGTCTGGCCGGCCGAGGTATCGCTGGCTCCCGTATTGGCCGAATCGCCCTGGGCGAGCTGGGTCTGTTCGCCCGTATCCGGCTGATCCGCCGCCAGGCGCGCTTCGAGCGCACGGACGCGCTCGCGCAGCGGCTCGAGTTTATCGAGTTGCGCTTTGAGCGCTTGCAGCTCGGCGCGCATATCGTCCTGGCTCTGAGCGTCTGCGGCATAAACCGGCAACGACATAGCGCTCAGAACCATCCCCCACAGAATGGCTTTCTGCATTTGAATTTCCCCTTATTTGCGCCTAGAGCGCAGCCCCTAAGCGGTAACGGTAGCAGGAATCATGTCGAATACAACTTGTTGGCGACCGATCCGCCGCACGTCCGCGGCCGGCGCATCGTCGCCGCTTAGGCCAACGTTGTCGGCCACGCCGCCCCTGCGATGCGCCCACCAAGACACTTTTATCCCGCTTGGTCCGCGTGGCGTGCGCTGCCCTCGAGGCCGGGGGCTTGGTTGTCTACACTAGCGTCGCCCGCCAGAGCTCACGTGCCGATGCCGACTTCTCACATGCCTCACACACGCAATACGCCCGGCCAGGTCATGGTGGCCAGCCTCATCGGCACCACCATCGAGTTTTACGATTTCTATATCTTTGCCACGGCGGCGGCGCTGGTCATCGGCCCGGTTTTCTTTCCATCGGATGATCCGACGCTGACGACACTGGCCGCTTTCATGAGTTTTGGCTTGGCGTTCGTGGCCCGTCCGCTGGGCGGGCTGCTGTTCGGCCACTTCGGTGATCGGCTGGGCCGAAAGACCACACTGGTGGCCAGTCTGTTGTTGATGGGGAGCGCCACGGTGGGAATCGGCCTGGTGCCCGGCCACGCCGCGATCGGGCTGTGGGCGCCGGTCATTCTGTGTGTGCTGCGTTTCGCCCAGGGGCTGGGCATCGGCGGCGAGTGGGGTGGTGCTGCCCTACTGGCGACCGAAAACGCGGCACCCGGGCGTCGCGCCTGGTTTGGCATGTTCCCCCAGCTTGGGCCGTCTCTGGGGTTCTTGCTGGCCAACGGTGTTTTCTTTTGTATGCTCGTAACGCTCGATGACGCTGCGTTCATGGCCTGGGGCTGGCGTGTCCCGTTTCTCGTCAGCGCCGTGCTGATCGGCATCGGCCTGTACGTGCGGGTCTCGTTGACCGAGTCGCCGGTGTTCGCCGCAGCGCGCAGCCGGCGGCCGAACGATGGCATGCCGGTGATGACCTTGCTGCGCCGTAACAAGCGCGCGCTCGTTCAAGGCACGCTGGTCATGATTGCCTGCTATGCCATTTTCTATATCACCACTGTCTGGACGTTGAATTACGCGGTTAATGGGCTTGGACTCGACCGGGGCACGCTGATCGGTCTTCTATGTGTTGCGATTCTAGGCATGGCCATTGCGACCCCGCTGTCGGCCCTGGCCGCCGATCGATACGGTCGTCGGCCTGTGGTCGCGGCGGGCCTGGTTTTTACTATCGGCGTCGGCGCGGCGCTGGGCCCGCTGCTGGCAAGCGGCACGGCGGCCGGCGTGTTTGTGTTCTTCGCCCTCGGGCTGACGGCCATGGGCTGGATCTACGCCCCCATGGGCGCCTTGTTACCCGAGCTATTGCCCACCGAGGTGCGTTACAGCGGCGCAGCCATCGCCTATAGCCTGGGCGGCATTTTCGGCGCGTCACTGGCCCCATACGGCGCAGAAGCCCTGCGTTATGCCGGCGGCGCGTCGTGGGTCGGCGGCTACGTGATCGCGATGTCGCTGGTGAGCCTGGCGAGTCTGGCCACAATCCACGAGACCCGGACACAAACCTGGTGAGATATTCGGGCATCATAAGATCTGCTTGTATCGATCCGGACCGTTAGACGTGTCGCACCGCCGCCGTAACCGGGCCCACCCCATGCGCATGCCCTGGCCGAGCGAACTGACATGGGCTGAATGGCGCGATGTATTGGTGGGCGTGTTGCGTTCAATGGGCGATCAGCCGGTCACCGTCAACGCGTCGGCGATCTCTTTCTTGGCGCTGTTCGCGATTTTCTCTGCGATTTCGGCTTTCGTGGCGTTCTACGGTCTGTTCGCCGATCCGGGCGTCGT
>DCKU01000041.1:2505-3331 GCA_002320455.1 Salinisphaera sp. UBA1666 | reverse complement strand
TCTGTTCGCCGATCCGGGCGTCGTGGTGGCCGATATGCGCGCCCTGTCGGGCTTCGTGCCGGCCGACGTGGTCATCTCGATGATCGAGCAGATGAAAGAGATCACGTCTCGCTCGACCTCCACGCTCTGGGCGGCCGGCATCTTTAGCCTGCTGGTGGCTCTATGGTGTGCCCAGCAAGGCGTCGCCGCGCTAATGATCGCCCTGGACGCGGCATACACCGAAGGGCCGCCCCGCCGGCGCAGCGGCGCCCTGCTGCGCTCGTTCTGTCTGGCACTGGCGGTGATCGCCGGGCTGATCGTGGTATCGCTGATGGCAATTGGCCTGCCGGTCTGGGCGCAGATTGCCGGCGCCTCGCTGGCACTCAGCGAGCTGATCCGCGCGATCGGCATGACGCTGGGTGGGCTGGTGCTTTTTTTCGGTCTGGCCGCGCTGTATCGCTGGGTGCCTGATCGCGCCCCGCCGCCGCGCTGGCGCTGGGTACGTATCGGCGCCGGCGTGGTGGTCTCGTTCTGGACTGTCGCCTCGATCCTGTTTTCGGTGTTTCTGGGCTATTCCGATTCGTATACCGCCATGTACGGCTCGTTGTCGGGCGTGGTCCTACTGCTGACCTTGACCTACGTGACGGTCGTCACCGTAATCGTGGGCGCCGAGTTCAACGCGCGCATCGAGCGCGAGGCGCGCCAACGCGGCCGGCCGGCGTCATAGAAACGTCAGCCCGGCCGCGATGATGGCGCCCGTCACCACAAGCTGAACGAGGCAAAAACCCATGATATCGGCGGCCCGAAGGCCAGCGATGGCCAGCACCGGCAGCGCCCAGAACGGCTG
>DCKU01000041.1:2061-2203 GCA_002320455.1 Salinisphaera sp. UBA1666 | reverse complement strand
CACCGGCAGCGCCCAGAACGGCTGTAGCAGATTCGTCCAGGCATCGCCCCAGGCGACCGCCATGGCAATACGAGGCATATCCGCGCCCAGCGCCTGGGCCGCGGGGATCACGACAGGAGCCTGTACCGCCCACTGACCGCCA
>DCKU01000041.1:1603-1764 GCA_002320455.1 Salinisphaera sp. UBA1666 | reverse complement strand
GCCTGTACCGCCCACTGACCGCCACCGGAGGGCACGAACAGGTTAATCAGCCCCGCGCTCAGAAACGTCCAGACCGGCAGTGAATCGGCGCTGGCTAGAGAGACAAGCGCGCCAGAGACCGTCTCGGCCAGCCCGGAGCCGGTCATGATCGCCATGATCCC
>DCKU01000041.1:1129-1295 GCA_002320455.1 Salinisphaera sp. UBA1666 | reverse complement strand
GATCGCCATGATCCCGGCATAGAACGGGAACTGAATCACGATACCGGCTCCGCCGCGAATCGCCGCGTTAAGACTGGCCAGCAGTCGCGCCGGCGTGCCGTGCAGAAGAATGGCCGCCATCAAGAACCCGAAATTGACGATATTCAGGTTCAGGCCGCCGCCGCGC
>DCKU01000041.1:703-828 GCA_002320455.1 Salinisphaera sp. UBA1666 | reverse complement strand
TTCAGGTTCAGGCCGCCGCCGCGCCAGACGAAATAGTCCACCAGATAGACCAGACCGGCCACACCCACGAGCCCGGCCAGCATCCGGCTGTGTTCCAGGTGCTCGGCCGGCCGCGACGGCGGCGC
>DCKU01000041.1:0-404 GCA_002320455.1 Salinisphaera sp. UBA1666 | reverse complement strand
CTCGGCCGGCCGCGACGGCGGCGCCATATCACGCGTGGGCTCCGCCAATGCCTCGCGATCGGCGATAACGGCTTCATCGTCGCGGGGCAGCATCAGACGATTGACCAGCGGCATGACGATAAATAGCCCAGTCACAATCAACAGGTTGAAGCCGGCGAACACCGTCTCGCCGGTCGTGATTACGCCGATCTGGTCAACCGTAAAATGCCCCGGCGTGGCGACGGTCAACGGGATCGAGCCGGCCAGCCCGCCGTGCCAGACCACAAAGCCAGAATAGGCACTGGCCACGAGGAGCCGATAATCCACGCGCACGTGACGCGCTAGCGTCTTGGCAAAGAGCGCGCCGATGACGAGGCCAAAGCCAAAGGGCCTGCCAACACTTCATACGAGCCCGCGTTGGCGTC
>DCKU01000134.1:1110-9905 GCA_002320455.1 Salinisphaera sp. UBA1666 | reverse complement strand
GCCATGGTTGATTTTTAAGGGCTCGCTCACGTGGAGCGACCACGCGACGCTCGCGATGCCTTGTCTTGCCACGGCTTGGCCGCCGATGCGCTGCCTTATCTTATGACGACACGCCCTAGCGCATCGCCATGCCTTGATAAACTACGGCGCTCTGTTTCCCCCGCGCCGCACCGGCAACGACGCTGCATGAGCACCAACCAAGACATCATCGATCGCGATCTGGCGGTTCTCTGGCATCCGTGTACCCAAATGAAGGATCTGGCCAAACTACCGCCGGTGCCCATGCGGCGAGGCGAGGGCGTATGGCTGGAAGACTTCGACGGCAATCGCTATATCGACGCCGTGGGCAGCTGGTGGGTCAATATCTTCGGCCACGCCAACCCGGTCATAAACGACGCGATCAAAAGCCAGCTCGATACCGTCGAGCACATCATGCTGGCCGGTTTTACCCACGAACCGGCGGTGGCGCTGGCCGAGCGACTGGTGCGGATCAGCCCGCCGGGCCTGGACAAGGTTTTCTATTCCGACAACGGCTCCGCCGCGGTCGAAGTCGCGCTCAAAATGAGCTTTCACTACTGGCGCAATACCGGCCACGGTGAAAAGACGCGCTTCATCAACCTGACCAACAGCTACCACGGGGAAACGCTGGGCGCGCTGGCCGTCGGTGATGTTTCGCTCTATAAAAAAACCTACGAGCCGCTGTTGCTCAAGCCGCTGACCGCCCGCTCGCCGGACTGCTTCCATCGTGAGCCCGGTGTGTCCTGGGCCGAGCACAGCCGAGCCTGTTTTGCCGAGATGGAGGCCCTGCTGGCCGAGCACGCGCATGAAACCTGTGCCGTGATCGTCGAGCCGCTGATCCAGGCGGCCGGCACCATGCGCATGTATGACCCGGTTTATCTGGAGCTGCTGCGCGAGGCCTGTGATCGTTACGGGGTCCATCTTATCGCCGACGAGATCGCGACCGGCTTTGGACGCACGGGCACGATGTTCGCCTGCGAGCAGGCCGGTACGGGCGGCATCTCGCCGGATTTCATGTGCCTGTCCAAAGGCATCACGGCGGGCTATCTGCCGCTATCGGTCACGCTGACAAGCAATACGATCTACGACGCCTTCTACGACGACTACGAGAATCTTTCGGCGTTTCTGCACTCGCACTCGTATACCGGCAACCCGCTGGCGTGCGCGGCTGCGATTGCCACCATCGACGAGTTCGAGCGCCGCGATCAGCTCACCCACAACGTCGCACTGGCGAAGCGCATGCACGATGCCACGGCCCACCTGGCCGATCATCCACACGTCGCCGAGGTGCGCCAGACCGGCATGGTGATGGCGATCGAGATGGTCCAAGACAAATCCTCGCGAACGGCCTTCGACTGGCGCGAGCGGCGCGGACTTAGGGTCTATCGTCACGGTTTGACCCGTCAGGCGCTGCTGCGCCCGCTGGGCGACGTCATGTATTTCATGCCGCCCTATGTCATCAGCCCCGAGCAGATCGATCATTTGGCCACCGTGGTGACCGAGGGCATCGATATCGCTGCCTCGACTTGATGCGAGTGGCTTGCTAGCCTGATTGTCCAGCCGACGGGTCGCCGGTCGGCCCCGATTTGACTAGGTCGCCGTTGCGGGCCTGAACAGGCCCCTTTTGGGCGACCTTTTTGTTTCTACTCTACTCATAACCCTTCGAGGTGGTCTCATGGATCGCACGCCACTGACGCAAACCGGCGCTGACGCGCTGCGCGACGAGCTGACACGGTTGAAGAAGACCGAACGTCCGCGAATCGTCGCGGCCATCGAGGAAGCGCGTGCGCATGGCGATCTCAAGGAAAACGCGGAATACCACGCGGCCAAGGAAGAGCAGGGCTTCAACGAGGGCCGTATCGCCGAGATTGAGGGCAAGCTCGGCTCGGCCCAGATCATCGACGTTACCCAGGCCGGCGCCCAGGCGCATGGGCGCATCATCTTCGGTGCAACCGTCGACCTGGCCGACGAAGACTCGGGCGAGGAGCTGACTTACCAGATCGTCGGCGAGGACGAAGCCGACATCAAAAAAGGCAAGCTGTCGTTTGCCTCGCCCATCGCCCGCGCGCTGATCGGCAAAAGCGAAGGCGACGTGGTCGACGTCGATGTGCCCGGCGGCAAGCGTACGCTCGAAATCGTCGAGGTTCGATACGTCTAGCCGTTTTTGTTGTCGGCGTCGGGGTTGGGACGATAGATGGTCGCCATCCGGCCGATCTCTTGGATCGAGACCGCGTCCAGCGATTCGCAGACCGTGGCTACACAGGCCTTGAACGCCGGCTTGTCGTCGGCCACGAGCTTTATCTTGATCAGTTCATGGTCGTTCAACGCGCGGTCGATTTCAGCCAGCACGGCCGGCGTGATGCCGGCGGCACCGCTTTGTACGACCGGCTTCAAGTGGTGCGCTTGTTTCTTGAGCGCCAGCCGGTGGGCCTTATCGAGTTCTAACGTCATGTCTTACCGCGTAAGCGTTGAAAACGCGTCAGTATAAGCATCGTGAGCAAACGCAGCGACACCAAGCGATGGCTGGCCAAGCACCGAGCCGACCCCTATGTAAAAGCCGCCCAGAGCGACAACTATCGCTCGCGTGCGGCGTATAAGCTGTCGGAGATTGACGACAAGGATCGGCTATTGGCGCAGGCGCGCGGGATCGTCGACCTGGGCGCTGCTCCGGGCGGCTGGAGCCAGTACTGTCGGCGCGCCGCATCCGAGGCCAAGGTCATCGCGATCGATCGCCTGGATATGTCGCCGATCGACGGGGTCACGTTCATCAAGGCCGACTTCGGCGAGCAGGCCGGGCTCGATGCGCTGATGGCCGCCATCGGCGACACGCCGATCGATCTTGTACTCTCCGACATGGCCCCCAATCTAAGCGGAGTGAAGGCGGCAGATCAGGCCGGCGTCATGCAGCTGGCAGAATTGTCGCTGGCACTGTGCGACGACGTTTTGGCGCCGGGCGGGCATCTGCTGATCAAGGTGTTTCAGGGCGAGGGCTTTCACGAGCTGTTCGCCGATATGAAACAGCGCTTCGACAAGGTAGCCTCGCGTAAACCAGACGCCTCGCGAGATGCCAGCCGCGAAATGTATCTACTGGGGCGCGGCTGGCGTACCTGAGAAACACACCCGGCGCCTAGGCCGGCCGTCGATGACCGATCGTTTATACTGGTCATCGAAACAATGTAACGCGACAACCAAACGATCGGGGCCGACCTGATCGAGGACGACGATCTTGAACGAACTTGCCAAGAATCTGCTGCTATGGGTTGTGATCGCGCTCGTGTTGATGAGTGTGTTCTCAAGCTTTGCACCGTCCGGCTCGAGCGGAAACAGCATCGCCTACTCCGAGTTTCTGACACGTGTGGACCAGGGCAATGTGTCCCAGGTGAACATCGAAGATCATCAGATCTCCGGTCAGATGACGTCGGGCCAGAAGTTCAATACCTACAGTCCCGAGTCCGATAACAAGGCGATGATCGGCACGCTGATGGATCACAATGTGACCATCACCGGCGAGCCGCCGAACCAAGGCTCGTTCCTCAAGCAGATTTTGATCTCTTGGTTCCCGTTCCTGTTGTTGATCGGCGTCTGGATCTATTTCATGCGCCAGATGCAGGGCGGCGGCAAGGGCGGTGGCGCCATGTCGTTCGGCAAGTCTAAGGCCAAGATGATGGCCGCAGACCAGGTCAAGCTGACCTTTGCCGACGTGGCCGGTGTGGAAGAGGCCAAGTCTGAGGTGCAGGAGCTGGTGGAGTTCCTGTCTGACCCGTCGAAATTCCAGAAGGTGGGCGGCAAGATTCCGCGCGGCGTGCTGATGGTCGGCTCGCCGGGTACCGGCAAGACCCTGCTTGCCAAGGCGATCGCCGGCGAGGCGGGCGTGCCGTTCTTCTCGATCTCGGGCTCCGACTTTGTCGAGATGTTCGTCGGCGTGGGGGCCTCGCGTGTTCGTGACATGTTCGAGCAGGCCAAGAAGCAGGCCCCCTGCATCATCTTCATCGACGAAATCGACGCCGTGGGCCGCCAGCGCGGTGCCGGCCTGGGCGGCGGCCACGACGAGCGCGAGCAGACGCTCAACCAGCTGCTGGTCGAGATGGACGGGTTCGAGGGTAGCGAGGGCGTCATCGTCATCGCCGCCACCAACCGTCCTGACGTGCTGGATCCGGCGCTGCTGCGTCCCGGCCGCTTCGACCGCCAGGTCGTGGTGCCGCTGCCCGATGTGCGCGGTCGCGAGCAGATCCTCAAAGTGCACATGAAGAACGTGCCCGTTCACGAGCGGGTCAAGCCCAGCATTCTGGCGCGTGGCTGCCCCGGCTTTTCCGGCGCGGATTTGGCCAACTTGGTCAACGAAGCCGCGCTGTTCGCCGCGCGTGCCAACCGCCAAGAAGTCACCCAAGACGACTTCGAGCGCGCCAAGGACAAGATCATGATGGGCGCCGAGCGCAAGTCCATGATCATGAACGAGGAAGATAAGCGCATGACGGCCTATCACGAGGCCGGACACGCCATCATCGGTCTGACCGTTCCCCAGCACGACCCGGTGCACAAGGTCACCATCGTGCCGCGTGGCCGCGCGCTGGGCGTAACTATGTTCTTGCCCGAGGAAGATCGCTATAGCTACTCCAAGCAGCGTCTGATCAGCCAGATCTGTTCGCTGTATGGCGGTCGCCTGGCCGAGGAGATCATCTACGGTAAGGACATGGTGACCACCGGGGCGTCCAACGACATCGAGCGGGTCACCGAAATCGCGCGCAACATGGTCACCAAGTGGGGCTTGTCGGATCGGATGGGGCCCATCGCCTACAACACCGAGGATAGCGAGCCGTTCCTCGGCCGCTCGGCCGCGCAGAGCGGCGGCGTATCGGATGAAACCGTACACGCCATCGACGAGGAAATGCGCGCGATCATCGACAGCTGCTATGAGCGTTCGCGGCAGATCCTCGAAGATAATATGGACAAGCTGCATCTGATGTCCGACGCGCTGATGAAGTATGAAACCATCGATCGCAAGCAGATCGACGAGATCATGCAGGGCCACGAGCCCGGCCCGCCCGACAGCTGGAATGATTCGGATCCATCGGGCAATGGCGGCAACGGTCCCAACGCGGGGGCCGGCAACACCGACGCCAAAGCTGATGACTCGGACCGTGACGATTCGAGCGATGCGGTGCCCAGCCCGGCGCACAATCGCCAGTCCTGAATACGGATCGGCGTGATCGAACGCGGCCGGCAGTCTTTGACTGCCGGCTTTTTTATGTCGGCCATCTCGAGCGAACGACGTGACCAAGACCAACGCCAGCACCCCACGCGAGACCCTCGTGGCCCATACCGGCCAGCAGCTGTCCTTGTCGCCGACCGCGGTCATGGGCATCGTCAACGTCACGCCGGATTCGTTTTCCGATGGTGGGCGCTATACCACGCCCGATCGGGTCAGCGAGCGTGTCGGCGTGCTGCGCGACGAAGGCGCGGCTCTAATCGATATCGGCGGTGAGTCCACCCGGCCGGGCGCAACCCCGGTCTCAACCGATGAAGAGCTGTCTCGCGTCATGCCGGTCATCGAGCGCGTGCGCGCTGATTATCCGGCTATGTTTTTGTCGCTGGATACGAGTAATCCCGAGGTCATGGCGGCCGGCCTGGCCGCGGGGGTTGCCATGATTAACGACGTGCGCGGCCTGGAGGCGCCCGGTGCGCTGGAGACCGTGGCCGGCTACAACGCGCTGGTCTGCGTGATGCATCACAAGGGCGAACCGCCGACCATGCAGGCCGCACCCGCCTACGACGATATCGTGTCCGACGTCGCCGACTATCTCGCCGAGCGTGTGCGCATCTGTGGCAGCTACGGCATCGCCGCCGAGCGTATCGTTATCGATCCGGGGTTTGGTTTCGGGAAAAGCCTGGCGCACAACGTGGCGCTGTTGCGCGGGCTCGAGCGGTTGCGGGTCGACGACTGCCCGATGCTGGTCGGGGTGTCACGTAAATCGATGTTCGCCAAGCTCTACGAGCGCGATACGCCCGAGGCCCGGCTGAACGGGAGCCTAGCAGCCGCCTTTTGGGCCGCGAGCCACGGCGTGGGTATGATTCGAGCGCATGACGTACAGGCGACGGTCGATATGGTTCGCCTGGCGCACGCGCTTGTGCAATGAGTACACTACAACAGCAGGACGATCACGCCATGGGGCAAACATACTTCGGCACCGACGGCATCCGCGGCACGGTCGGCGAGGCGCCAATGACGCCGGACTTCGCGTTACACCTGGGCTGGGCGGCCGGACGTGTCCTGCTCGACCAGCTGTCGCGCGGCCGCACGGAGGCCCATCACGCGGCCCGGCCGTGTGTCGTTATCGGTAAGGACACGCGGCTGTCGGGGTATATGTTCGAATCGGCGCTTGAGGCCGGCTTTGCCGCGGCCGGGGTTGACGTGCTGCTGGTCGGCCCGCTGCCCACGCCCGGCATCGCTTACCTCACGCGGACGTTTCGGGCGCTGGCCGGCGTGGTCATTAGCGCTTCGCATAATCCGTTTGCCGACAACGGTGTGAAGTTCTTTTCGCAGCACGGTCAGAAACTCGCCGACGCGGTAGAGGCCGATATCGAGCGCATGTTGGCTCAGCCGTTGACGACCGTGGCCGCGGATGCGCTTGGTAAGGCCAAGCGCGTTGAAAGTGCTTCCGGTCGTTATATCGAGTTTTGCAAATCCACGGCGCGCTTGCCCGACGGTGGGCTGCGCGGTGTGAGCCTCGTCGTCGACTGTGCCAACGGGGCGGCTTACCAGACTGCACCCGATGTGTTTCGCGAGCTGGGCGCCACCGTCCATGTGATCGGCAATACCCCGGACGGCCTGAACATCAACCGCGACTGCGGCTCAACTCACCCAGAAGGTCTCGCCGAGGAGGTGCTCCGGCGCGGGGCTGACGTCGGCGTTGCTCTGGACGGCGATGCCGATCGCTGCATCATGGTCGATGCCCACGGCGCCATCGTCGACGGTGACCAATTGCTGTTCGCGCTGGCCGAAGACCGGCAGCAGACCGGCAAGCTCGCAGGCCCGGTGGTAGGCACGCTCATGAGCAATCTCGGGCTTGCGCTGGCGCTCGAGGCTCGTGATATCGCGTTCGAGCGCGCCAAGGTGGGCGATCGCTATGTTTTCGAGCGGCTGACCGCCCTGGGCGGCATCATTGGCGGCGAATCGTCGGGGCATTTGTTGTGTCTGGACCGGGCAACCACCGGCGACGGCACCGTGTCCGCGCTTCAAGTGCTGGCGGCCATGGCGCGGCGCGAGCAGTCGCTAGCCGCGCTGGTGGCGCCGGTTGAAAAATGTCCCCAGACGCTGATCAACGTGCGCATCGGTCGCGGGACGGCCGATACCTTGATGACCTCGGACGAGGTACGCCGCGCGGTCAGCGACGTCGAGCAGGATCTGGGCAATAAAGGGCGTGTTCTGCTGCGACCGTCCGGTACCGAGCCGCTGCTGCGGGTCATGGTCGAAGGACTGGACGCCGAGCGCGTGGATCGTCACGCTCGCACGCTTGCCGACGTGGTCGAGCGTTCGGCCGCCGCATGAGCCATCAATATTCAGGAGAAGGTATGACCAACCGCGCATTCGTGGCCGGCAATTGGAAGATGAACGGCAGCCGTGCCGATATCGATGCCTTTGTCGATCAGCTCAAGCCGCGTATTGACGATCATCTGCCGCGGATGGCTGTCTGCGTGCCGTTTGTCTATGTCTCGAGGCTGGCCGAGGCGCTTGGCGGCGTCGGTGTCGCCACGGGTGGCCAAGACGTGGCGGGCGAAACCGAGCCGGGCGCGTTTACCGGCGAAGTCAGCGCGTCGATGCTGGCCGACTGCGGGGCAACGTATGCCGTCGTGGGGCATTCCGAGCGTCGCGCGATGTACGGCGAGACCGACGATATCGTGGTGGCCAAGACCCGGGCGGCTATCGCCGGTGGCATCACGCCAATCGTCTGCGTGGGCGAAACACTCGAGCAGCGCGATGCTGATGAGGTGGAAGCCGTTCTGAACCGCCAGCTTGGCGCCGTTCTCGAGGGCTGCTCGGACGAGGAGCTTTCCAAGATCGTGTTGGCCTACGAACCCGTCTGGGCGATCGGTACCGGCCGCTCGGCCACGCCGGAGCAGGCTCAGGAAATTCATGCGTTTTTGCGCTCCCAAATCGCCAAAAGAGCTGATACACTCTCGCGCTCGCTAAGCATCGTCTACGGCGGTAGCGTCAAGCCGGACAATGCAAAAGCGATTTTCGCGGGTGATGATGTCGACGGCGCGCTCGTCGGCGGCGCGTCACTCAAGGCCGATTCATTTGCCGATATCGCGCATGCGATGGCCTCGCAGAGTGCGACGAACTGATTGAATGATCTATACAATCCTGATCATCGTGCAGGTCATCATTGCGTTTTCTTTAATCGCTTTGATCCTGTTGCAGCATGGCAAGGGCGCAGATGCCGGTGCCGCATTCGGTAGCGGCGCCTCGGGTACGGTCTTTGGCGCGAAAGGCTCGGCTAACTTCATGAGTCGCGCCACGGCCGGGCTGGCCACGCTGTTCTTTCTGAGCAGCCTGACGCTGGCGTATATCGTTAACGGTGCCGGTACAGGCACCGGGGGCAGTAGCGTGACCGACCAGCTGGGCAACACGCCTGCGATCGAGCAGCCGGCGACGACTGAAAAACAATCGGGTGCCGATAACGCATCCGCCGATCAGAACGACGGGCCGAAAATCCCGGAGTAGACTGACGTATACACCGCCGACGTGGTGGAATTGGTAGACACGCTGTCTTGAGGGG
>DCKU01000134.1:419-783 GCA_002320455.1 Salinisphaera sp. UBA1666 | reverse complement strand
GTAGCGAGAGCTGTGCCGGTTCGAATCCGGCCGTCGGCACCAACCGGTCGATTTCGATCGACGATCAAGCCGCATCATTGATGCGGCTTTTTTATTGCGTGGCGTCTGGGCCTTTAGAATCAATCGCTGCGGCGTCGAGGCTGTCACGTTCGGCTCGGCCGCTGCTAGGTGTCGAAGCGCCCATTCAGAGTCGTCCATCGCGCGAGCGGTCGGGCGGCGGGTAACGCGCAGGCGGGGGTTTTAAGACATGAAAACCCCGTCGCGCCGGGCTATACCGCGGCCGCCGAAAAAACTTTCATCAAAAAGACTTGCGCCTGAAAAACAACGTGTTAACTTATGTCCACGTTGAGCGGTTGGCACAGTC
>DCKU01000134.1:0-120 GCA_002320455.1 Salinisphaera sp. UBA1666 | reverse complement strand
CCACGTTGAGCGGTTGGCACAGTCAACCGGCCAGACAAACGCAGGCATCGACGAGCAGCTTGCAACCGTTCTGGCTACTAGTTATAGTCTCGCGTTCATCGGGTGCGGGGTGGAGCAGTC
>DCKU01000023.1 GCA_002320455.1 Salinisphaera sp. UBA1666 | reverse complement strand
GACGCCGGACGTCTACGAAGGCGCCCCGGCACCGGTGGGCACTTTCCTGGCCACGGTCAGCAAAACCGCGGTCTTTGCCGTGCTGCTGCGCCTGTTCTTCACCGCACCGGTGGCCGCCAACGCCTGGTTGCTTACGCTGATCGGCGTACTGGCGTTTGTATCCATGCTGGCGGGTAACCTGTTGGCCCTGCGTCAGGACAACCTGAAGCGGCTGCTGGGTTATTCCTCGATCGCGCATCTGGGCTATCTGCTGACCACGCTGGTCGCGGGCACGGGCCTGTCGGCCGAAGCGGTGGCCGTGTATCTGGCCACTTACGTCGGGACCAGTCTGGGCGCCTTTGGCGTCGTATCGCTGGTCTCCAGCCCGTTCGCCGGCAAGGACGCCGCGCACATCGACCATTTTCGCGGGCTGTTCCACCACCGGCCGGTACTGGCGGTTTCCATGGCACTCATGATGCTGTCATTGGCCGGTATTCCGCTGACCATGGGCTTTATCGGCAAGTTCTATATCCTGTCGGTGACCATGAACGCCGGGCTGTGGTGGCTGTCGGCCGGTGTAATCATCGGCAGCGGCATCGCCCTGTTCTATTACCTGCGCGTAATGGCGGTGCTGTTCATGGAGCGGCCTGCTCATGCCCGTAACCTCGACCAGGCCGCGCCGGGCAGCAACTGGGCCACCACGGTCATCTGGCTGTTGGCCGCGGCCACAATCCTCATGGGTGTATATCCCAACCCGCTGATTGAGCTCTCCGCTCTGGCCGGTTTGAGCCTCGGCTTCTAGCCGGGCTGCGGCATCCAACGAAAAACGCCCGCTTCAAGCGGGCGTTTTTTTGCGCGCTATGGGCGCACCAGCACGCCGGGGTTCATCCGATTGTTGGGGTCGAAGGCCTGCTTGATGGCCCGCAGCATGTCGATTTCCACGGCCGGCTTCAGCCGCACGATCTCGTCGGTCTTCAACCGGCCGACACCGTGCTCGGCGGCGATCGAGCCGCGCATGGCCGCCACGCGATCATGGACCACGCGATGCAACTCTGCCTCGCGAGCCCGAAACGCTTCGGCCGAGGCATCCAACGGGCAACTCAGATTGAAGTGCAGATTGCCATCGCCCACGTGACCGAATGCACACGGGCGAATGCCCGGCACCACCTCGGCCACGTCCCGGGTCGCTGCCTCCAGAAACTCGGGCAGTTTGGACACCGGCAGCGAGATATCGTGCTTGATCGAGGCCCCCTCGGCCGATTGAGCGCCGGGGATCGATTCTCGCAGCCGCCAGAGCGCGGCCTGATCGGCCTCGGTTTCGGCTACGGCCAGATCCTTTATGTCGCCGCGCTTCTGAGCGCCGTCGAGCGCCACATTGACGATACCCGCCAGCCAGTCGCCGCGGGCCGCCGTGGCGGCTTCGATCAATAGATACCAGTCCTGGCGCGGCTCGAACGGCCAGTCGCAGTCGGGCGTATGGGCCACGGCCAGCGACAGCGCCTGGGCCGACATCAGCTCACAGCCGGTGATCTGATCGCCGGTATCCGCACGCAGAGCGCGCTGGACGCGCACCGCCGCGGCCACGTCGGCCACGCTACAAAACGCGACCTCGCGCTGACGGGCCGGTGCTTCCAGTGCCAATACACAGGCCGTGATGATGCCCAGCGTGCCCTCCGAGCCCACGAACAGATCGTTGAGGTCGTAGCCGCTATTGTCTTTTCGAAGTCCCGTGAGGTTATCCCACACGCGCGCTTCGGCGGTCACCACTTCCAGCCCCAGCACCCGATCGCGGGTATTGCCGTAGCGAATGACGTTCAGCCCACCGGCGTTGCTGGCGAGATTGCCGCCGATACGACACTGCGCCCGCGAGGCCAGAGCGATCGGCAGATAGAAGCCGGCAGCCTCCGCAGCGTCCTGCGCGGCGGCCAGGGTGGCCCCGGCCTCGACGGTCATCGTGGCGTTGTCGACATCGATCTCGCGCACGCCGTCCAGCCGCGACAGGTTCACCAGGATTTGTCGCTTGGCGTCATCGGCGGCCGAGCCGCCTACGGTGCCGGTATTACCGCCCTGGGCCACGATCGCGGCGTCGTGGCGAATCGCCACGCCGACCACATCGGCCACCTCGCGAGTCGAGCCGGGCCGTACCACCGCCCGGGCCACGGGCGAAAACGCACCCCGCCACTCCTTGAGATACGGGGCTGCCGCGTCGTCGTCCGGCTCGATGACGTGCGCAAGGCCGACCACGGCCGCGAGATCGTCGATCAGATTGGGCTTATCGCTCATCGCTTTGCGCCCACGAGATCGTCCAGCGCGGCCTCTAGGTCGGTGAAGACGAATTGATATCCACCAGATTGCAGTTTGCGGGGCACCGCGCGCTGGCCGGTCAGCAGCAGATGCGACATCTCACCGACCGCGATTTTCAACGCGGGCCCCGGCACCCAGGCAAACGACGGCCGGTGCAGCACCCGGGCCAGCGTATCGGTAAACGTTTTGTTGGTAACCGGCTCGGGGGCGGTCAGGTTATACGCGCCGCGCGCATCCGTGCTGTCCAAAACGAAACGAATCGCCCCGGTTTCATCGCGGATATGAATCCACGGCATGAACTGCTCGCCCGAGCCGAAGTGCCCGCCCAGGCCGAACTTGAACGGTGTGATCATCTGCGCCAGCGCCCCGTCGTTGGCGCCCAGCACGATGCCGGTACGCACGACACACACGCGTACACCATGGGTCTCGGCACGCTCGGCCTCGGCCTCCCAGTCGTGACACAGATCCGCCTGGAATTCGTCGCCCGGCGCCGAGTCCTCGTCCAGCACCTCGCTACCTCGGGCGCCGTAATAGCCCACCGCCGAGCCGCTGACCAACACATCGGGCTTGGTCTTACACTGCGCGATGAACGCCACAAGATCCCGCGTGATCGACAGACGGGATTCACGCATCTCTTTCTTGCGCGCGTCGGTCCAACGCCCTTCGGCCAGATTTTCCCCTGCCAGGTTCACGATGGCCTGCGGCTCGCCGGCCTCGGCCAGCGCCTCGATACACGACACCCGAGAGTCCAAGGTCTTTTCGGCGCGCGCCTTGTCGCGAGTCAGGACCTCGACCTGCCAGCCGTCACTCAAGAGCTCGGGGATGAGATGAGAGCCGACGAAGCCGGTGCCGCCGGTGATGAGGATTGTTTTCATGGCTGTGCGTTGGTTCCAGAGCTCATGATCCTAGAATACGCGTTCGCTGGCTGCCATGGTTCAAGCGGGCGCCCCGGCTGCCTGCCAGGCGGCCCAGCCGCCGAAATCGGTGATATCGACCACATCCGGCCTATCGAGCGGGGTGCCGGCGCTGCAGATGAAGCCGGTATAACACTGCCCGTCGTCCAGCTCGACCTGCCCCAGCCCGAGCGGCGCGGGGATAGCCGCTAGAAAGCTGCCAACATAGGCCGCGGGCAGACGCCAGCGCTCGACGGCGATGGCGGCGCCGTCGGCGTCGCTACGGATCAGCGCCGGTCGCGGCGGCTCGTCGGCGGTCATGGCCAGCAGGCGATACGCCGCCGCGGTATGGCCGGCCTCGACACAAACGCCGTCTCGCTCGACCAGTTGATGGTTGAGCGCCAGGCCATCGAGGTGAGCCCCGCAGACGACGATATCCAGTGTCGCGTTCCGGGCCGGTGCCAGGGCGGCAGCGGGCTCGCGCGGCTGGCCGGTCGCGCCCAGCGGCAGGTCACAGGCTGCTTCGATCAGGCGTGCAGCGCTTTGTAACCACAGATCCTCAAACGCCGAGGCGAACAGGGTGACCCCGGCCGGCCGACCGCTGGCGGCCAGCACGACCGGCACCGCCAGAGCGCTATAGTCCAGCAGGTTCATGAAATTGGTCCATGTGCCCAGCCGAGTATTCACGGCCACCGGCTCGGCGGCCACTTCGGCTTTGGTCGGATGACAGACCGTGGTCGGGGCGAGCATGAAATCGACCGCGGCCAGCGCCCGATCGGCCTGTCGCTTGCACTCGGCCAGGCGATACATGGCATCGAAAGTATCGACCGCGCTCGGCCGGGCACCACCTTGAATGATGTCGCGGGTGACCGGATGAAAAGCCGCAGGGCGCTCCGACAGCAGAGCGCCCATGGCATGATATCGCTCGGCCAGCCAGGGCCCGCCATAGAGCAGCTTGGCCGCCTCCAGCATGGGCTGACAGTCGACCTCGACCGGTTGCCCGCCGGCGGCCGCGAGCACCGATATGGCCTGATCCATGGCCGCGGTATACGCGGTATCGGTCTGCCACTGGACACGCGGTGGCACGCCGAACGAAAACCCTGGGGCCATCTGGCCGTAACGCTGACCGGCCGCCCGAAAATCATGAGCCCGGGCCTGCGCACAGCTCTCGTCGTAGCCGGCTGCTACCTTAAACACGGCGTTGGCGTCGTCGGCAGTGAGCGCGAACAGGCTGATCGTGTCCAGGCTCTTGCAGGCCGGCACCACGCCGGACGTGCTCAGAAGGCCCAGGCTGGGCTTGACCCCGAACAGATTATTGAACGCCGCCGGGACCCGGCCCGAGCCGGCCGTATCGGTACCCAGCGCGAAACAGACCTGGCCGGCAGCGGTGACCACCGCCGAGCCGCTGCTCGAGCCACCGGGGATATAGTCGGCGTCGAAGGCGTTATCGGGGGTGCCATAGACCGCCAGGGCCCGCTCGCCTACCAGGCCGGTCGCGAACTGATCCAGGTTGGTCTTGCCCAGCGGAATCGCCCCGGCAGCAATCAACGCTGCCACCACGAAGGCATGACGCTCGGGCGTGTAGGCATAATCCGGACAGCCGGCGGTGGTCGGCACCCCGGCCAGATCGATGTTGTCCTTGATCGCGAAAGGCAAGCCATACAAGGGTAGATCGTCCGGCGAGTATCCGGCCAGTGCCGCCAAGTACGGGGCAAGCTCGTCGCGCGAGAGCCGATAGATCCAGGCCGAGTCATCGGGCGCTCGCTCGGCGGCGCCGACCAGCGCCTCGATGACGTCGTCGGGGGTGGTCGTGCCGTTACGATAAGCCGCGTGAAGCGCGCGGCGGGTCAAATTATGTGTCATGGTCGTCTATCCGATCGATGAAAAACAGGGTCGCACAACCCGCCTCAGTCATGGCTTGTGACCAGCACCGCGACCGGCTGGCCGGCGGTCACTGCCCCACCTTCGGCGATCGGCAGCCGGCTGATGCGACCGCCGTAACGCGCCACGACTTCGACCTCCATCTTCATCGACTCGACGAGGGCTACCCGCTGCCCGGCCTCGATCATCTCGTCTTCGGCGACTTCCAGTTTCCATAGGCTGCCGGATACCGGGCTATCAATACCGGTTTCGTCCGCACCGAGCTCGGCGGTTTCGCTGGCCTCCGGGGTGTGGTCTTCGAAGGTGAACTGACCGTTGGCGCGCCAGCGCGCCATTTCTTCGGCAAAGGCCGCGTCGCGGCGGGCGGTAAACGCTTCGATATCGTCGCGCCGCGTGGCCAGGAACGCTTCGTGCTCGGCCAGCGAGAACTGCGTGGTTTCGATATCCAGCTTGAAGCGACCGTGTGGGAAATCGCGACGAATCTGCATCAGCTCGTCGTGGCTGACCTCGTAAAAACACAGCTGGTCGAAAAACCGCAGCAGCCAGGGATGATCGAAGTAGCGGGTCTGTTGATAGCGATTCCACATCTGCAGCGTGCGGCCGACGAACTGATAGCCGCCCGGCCCTTCCATGCCGTAGACACAGAGATAGGCCCCGCCGATGCCGACCGAGTTTTCTGCGGTCCAGGTTCGTGCCGGGTTGTACTTGGTGGTGACCAGACGCTGGGTCGGGTCCAGCGGCGTGGCCACCGGCGCGCCGAGATATACATCGCCCAGGCCCATGACCAGATACCGGGCATTGAACACCACGTCGCGGATATCCTGATGGTCGTCCAGGCCGTTGATGCGCTTGATGAAATCCAGATTGCTCGGACACCACGGCGCATCCGGGCGCACGCTGCGCTGGTAGTGATCGATGGCCTGCTGACAGGCCGGGTCGTCCCAGGACAGCGGCAGATTCACGACCCGCGACTCCACGACCAGGTCGTCGACGTTGCGCAGCTCGTTCTCCGCCCGGGCCAGATGGGCCATGAGATCGGCCTGTGACAGCCGAGCCGGGTCGTAGTGGATCTGCAGCGAGCGAATACCGGGAGTGAGTTCGGCCATGCCCGCAAGCGGATGTTCCTGGAGCCAGAGCATCCAGGCATGCGCCCGAAACCGCAGGCCGATAGCCAGCTGCATGGGCCCGAACTCGATCAGCAGAAAATCGTCGCCGGCTTGACGATAGGCGATGTGATCGTCGATATCCGCGGCTTCGCGCGTGGCGATCAGCGGCTCGCCGCGGGCCTCGGTCAGCGCGGGGGCGGTGACCGGCTCGAGCTGGTCGAGGATAGCCGTCTGTGCCTGTTCCAGCTCGCGGGCTCGCTCGAGCGCGATCGGCACGAAGCGCACGCGATCACCGGCGGCCAGCTGGCCGAGCTTCCAGCGCTCGGCTCGTACCGTGGTGGCCGGGCAGACAAAGCCGCCCAGCGACGGGCCGTCGGGCCCGAGGATAACGGGCATGTCACCGGTGAAGTCGATGGTGCCGAAGGCATAAGCATTGTCGTGGATGTTTGACGGATGCAGCCCGGCCTCGCCGCCGTCTTCACGGGCCCATTCCGGGCGCGGGCCGATCAGGCGTATGCCGGTCCGGCTGGAATTGAAATGGACTTCCCAATCGGTGGCGAAGACCTGATCGATATCGTCCTCGGTGAAGAAATCCGGCGCCCCGTGTGGCCCGTAGAGCACCCCGATTTCCCAGCGCCGCCCGTCGTCGTGTTTGTATCCGAAGGCCGGGATCAGCGTTTCGGGCAGTGTCCGCGACGACGTAGGGACGTGCTCGGGCAACGACAAGACATCGCCTGCGCGCAGTGCCCGACCGGCATGTCCGCCGAACTGGCCCAGGGTGAACGTCGAGCGCGAGCCGAGATAACGCGGACAGTCGATGCCGCCGGCGATCAACAGATAGGCGCGGCTGCCGCCACCGGCCACGCCGGCACAGTCCAGCACGCTACCGGCCGCCACATCGATGACCTGCCAGCCGGCGACCGCCTGGCCGTCGAGGGTGGCAGCCAGCGCCGCGCCGGTCAGCACGATCTGGGTAGCGCGGTTGAAGCACAGCTGGGGCCCGGTCAGGGTGATTTCCAGGCCGGCCGCGTCGCTGTCGTTGCCCAGCAGCCGGTTGCCCAGTCGAAACGACCAGTCGTCGAAGGGCCCGGAGGGCGGCACGCCGATATCCCAGACGCCGGTACGCCCCGGCACATCCTGAATGGTGGTCAGGGTGCCGGCATCCAGGACATCGATGGTCGGCGGCGCCCAGTCCAGATCGGCCAGCCAGCGGGTATGAAAATCGGCTGCCACGAATCGCGGGTCGGCCAGCACGTGCGACAGCCAGCTGCGATTGGTTTCGATACCGTAGAGCCGGGTGGCCGATAGCGTCTCTGCCAGCCGCTGGGTGGCCGTCACGCGATCGCTATCGTGGACGATGATCTTGGCCAGCATCGGATCGAACAGCGGCGAGACGTCCAGCCCGGCCTCGATAGCGTGATCGATCCGCAGCCCGTCTGCGCTGGGAAACTGTACCTCGGTCAGCAGGCCGGCACTGGGACGATAATCCTTGTGTGGGTCCTCGGCATAGAGACGGGCCTGGATGGCATGCCCCGAGGGCGACAGCCGGCCTGCGCGTGCTGCCAGATCGTCGATCTCACCGGCGCCCAGGGCCAGCATCCAGGCGACGATATCTACGCCCCAGACCGCCTCGGTCACGCCGTGCTCGACCTGAAGCCGGGTATTGACCTCCAGAAAATAGAACCGCTCGCGTGCCGCGTCGTATATGAACTCCACGGTGCCGGCACTGCGATAGGACACGGCCTCACCGAGAGCCACGGCCGTCTGCAACAGGTCCGCGCGGATAGTGTCGGGTAGCGCCGGGGCCGGACATTCCTCGATCACCTTCTGGTTGCGGCGCTGGGTCGAGCAGTCGCGCTCGCCCAGAGCGACCACCTCGCCCCGGCCGTCGCCAAACAGCTGAACTTCCAGATGTCGGGCCTTTTCGATATAGGCCTCGACGAATACCCCGTCGTCGCCGAAGTTGCGCTGGCCCAGACCGCGCACCGAGTCGAAGGCATCGATCAAGGCATCGCGTGTACGACAGACCTGCATGCCGATACCGCCGCCGCCGGCCGTGGATTTCAGCATGACCGGATAACCGATCGACTCGGCGGCCTCGGCCGCGGCCTCGGCGCTGTCCAGCAGCCCTGAGCCCGGCACCAGCGGCACGCCCGCCCGGTCGGCGATCCGGCGCGCTTCGTGCTTGAGCCCGAAGCTTCGTACCTGCTCGGCAGTCGGCCCCAGAAAGACCAGACCGGCGGCCTCGACCGCCGCAATGAAGGCCTCGTTCTCGGACAAGAAGCCATAGCCGGGATGAATAGCCTCGGCCCCGGCATCACGGGCTGCGGCCAGGATTTTATCGCTGTCAAGGTAAGTTTCCGCGGCGTTGCCGTCGCCCAGCGAATAAGCTGAATCGGCCTGTTGTACGAACGGAGCGTCGCGATCGGCCTCGGCATAGACGGCCACCGCGGCGATGCCCAGCTCGCCCAGGGTGCGCTGGATACGGGTGGCGATCGCGCCGCGGTTGGCGATCAGAACTGTCTTGAACATGGCACTGTTCCATGTCGGTGCGGGTCGTCCCGCGATAAACACAGCGCAACGGGTCGTCCCGTGCGTCGAGCCGTGGCCGGTCGAGGCTAGTCCCAGATCAGGATATCCAGCGGCGTCGGGTTGAAGCCGCTGCAGGGGTTGTTGATCTGCGGGCAGTTCGAGATCAGCACCACGACATCCATCTCGGCCTGCATCTCGACGTATTTACCCGGCCCCGACAGGCCATCGTCGAAGTACAGATCGCCGTTGGCGGTGACCGGCACGTTCATGAAGAAATTGATGTTGTGCGCGATATCGCGCTTGTCGATGCCGTATTCGGGGTGGTTGGCAATCGCCAACATCCAGTTGTCGCGACAGCTGTGCATATGCCGTTTTTCCAGGTCGTAGCGCACCGTGTTGGACTCGCTGGCACAGGCCCCGCCCAGCGTGTCGTGGCGACCGACGGTATCGGCGGTGATCGTGAGCATGGGATTGTTGAGGTTCGAGCGCAGCGTCGAGCCGGTCGTCAGATAAACCTGGCGCTGCTCGCGCACGGTATCCATGCAGCTATAGCGCTCGGCCGGATCGTGCAGGTTGTAGAACAGCGTATCGGCGGCCTCATTGCCCTCGACGTCGACCAGGCGAATGGTCTGTCCGGCCCGCACCGGGCCGATGTAGTGATCGCCCGCGGGGATACGGTGCGACAAGACCGCGTTCTCGGCGGGTTTGGTACTGCGGATCGTCATGTCGTTGCTCCTGTTTGGGGCTGTGCCTTAAGCGGCACCCAGGTGATACAGACGGTTGTTTTCAAAGCCGCGTGTGTTTTCTTCGCAGTGGCGATAGCAGGCATCGTCATCGGCGACCGGCGCGGCCGCGCCCAGTCCGATATGTACCCCGCGCTTGGGATAATCGACGGCCGGGTCCATGGGGTGTGGGCAGGTATGTAGGGCGATCAGGGTGTCCATCTCGAAACGCAGGGTCACCGAAGCGCCCGGCTGACAATGCCCCGGCACGTATGACAGATGCCCGGCGTCGTCGGCGGCGATCTTGGTAAACAGATTCAGGTTGGCCGCCAGATCACGCGGGCCCAGCCCGTACTTGGCCAGCTCGATCAGAAAACTGTCGTGGCCGGTCTGGGTTCGATCGTTGAGTGCGTCCTGGAAACTGACCGGCTGCCAGCCCTTGTCTACCATGTGCTCGGCGTGCAGGTTGCCGCCGACGCTGTCGTGCCAGCCCAGATCGTCGTGGACGATCGAGGCGAAAACACGCCCCATGTCGGAAAACAGACAGTGGCCGGCCGTCAGGTGAAACGTATGCTGGGCTTTGAGCGTGTCCGGCAGGTTCAAGCGCTCCAGCAGGTTTTCCGGGTTGTAGAACAACATGCCGACGTTGGTATCGGCGGCCTCGGCGGTCAGGGTCAGGGTGGTACCTCGCCGCAGTCGCAGCGACCAGTGCTGACCGCCGGGTAGAAACGTCTGGTAGTCGAATTCGGCCATGGATTAATCCTCCGGGGTAGCGGTTCGTGGATGCGTGCCGTCGCGATCCAGGCGCGAAGCGGCCGCGCTTTTCATGTCGTGATGGCGATCTGCGTCCAGGTCGTAGGTGATCGTGGCGCCGTAGGCCTCGGGGGCTTGGGCGTCGTGACGGATCTTGTCGAATACCCAGACCCGAGTGCCCAGCGCAAAGGCTTCTTCCAGATCGTGGGTGATCATGAACACGGTCAGCCCCAGCTCTCGCCAGAGCCGACCGATCAGGGCGTGCATATCGCGCCGGATGCCGGGATCGAGCGCGCCAAAGGGCTCGTCGAGCAGAAGAATGCGCGGTCGCATCATCAAGGCCTGGGCGATCGCCAAGCGTTGCTGCATGCCGCCGGACAGCTCGTGGGGATACTTGTCCAGCGCATCGGCCAGGCCCACTTCGGTCAGTCTTTCGACGGCCGCCTCGCGGGCCCGGCGTCGGCGCTTGCCGAACAGCTTGCCCAGCCACGGCGAGCGCGCCAGCTCTTCGGCCATGATCACGTTGCCCAGCACGCTTAGATGCGGAAAGACCGAATACTTCTGAAACACCACGCCGCGATCCGGGCCGGGCTCGTTCGGGATAGGGGTCTCGTCGAGCGCTAGCGCCCCGCTCGAGTAGGTTTCGGTCCCCAGCAGCATCTTCAAGAACGTGGTCTTGCCACAGCCCGAAGCACCGACGATGGTCACGAACTCGCCGGCGGCGACGCTGAAATTCAAACGCTCGAGCACGACGTCGTTGCCGTAGCGTTTTTCTAGGTTGGTTGCGCGTACCAGACTCATGATGAAGCCTGCTCGTCGACGTGATACCACCGGAACCAGGTCTTGGAGACGAGATACAGCACTCGATCGATGACGAACGCCAGCAGCGTGATCCACGCCACGTACGGCAGGATCACATCCATCGACAGATAGCGTCGGACCAGAAAGATGCGATACCCCAGCCCGGACTGGGCTGCGATGGCCTCGGCGGCGATCAAGAACAGCCAGGCACTGCCAAGCGCCAGTCGCGTGGTCGAGAGCAGACGCGGGGTCAACTGCGGCAGCAAGACCCGTGTCAGTACCTGCCAAGAGTTTGCCCCCAGCGTCTGGGCCTTGATCTTTTGTTCCTCGGGCAGCCGCTGGGCCTCTTCCGTCAGATCCCGAATCAGAAACGGCGTGATGCCAATTACGATCAGCGCGATCTTGGCCAGCTCGCCGGTGCCGAAGACGATGAATAGAATCGGCAGAATCGCCATGGGCGGGATCAGCGACAGCACCGTAATCAGCGGCGAAAACGGCGCCCGAAACAACGGAATACCACCGGCCAGCAGCCCGAACACCAGCGCCGTGACCGCACTGATCGCGACCCCGACGCCAAGTCGTTTCAGGCTGGCCTGGGTATCGGCCCAGAGCGCGATCTCGCCGCTGCGCATGTCGGGTTCCGTAGCCATGCGAGCCATGGTCTGGCTGACCTTGTCCACGGTCGGAAACAGCCGCTGGTTGGGGTTGGCCTCGGTCTTGTGGTTGGCAACGGCGATATAGACGACGGCCAGAACGATGAACGGCATCAAGGCCAGGGCCACGCGCAGGCCACGGCTGCCGCGATAGTTGATCAGCCGCTTCATCGCCCGCCCCCGCTGGTTGCACACGACCTGGCGAGACGGATCATTTGGCCGGCTCGACGTTACGGGTAAAGCGCGGGTCGAAGCGCAGCTTGATATGGGCATTGTTGCCATAGACGCCGGCTGGCGAACGGATACCGATCACCTCCGGGCTCGGCGCCGAAGGCCCCAGCAGCCCCTGCTTGAAGCTGAAGCGCGCCACCTTCTGCATGGTCTCCAGCAGCTCGGGATCGGCCATCAACTCGGCCGCTTCGGCCGGGTCGGTATACAGATGCGTGGCCGCCAGCTGTTGGCGATAGCCGGCCAGATCGGTGCCGGCCGCCTCGGCCATGATCGACAGCGCCTGCGGATCATCCGCTGCCATCTTGGCCATCACCTCGTACCAGGCCCCGACCAGTGCCTTGCCCAAGTCGGGATTGGCGTTCAGCGTGTCGGTATTGACGATGGTCAGATCCAGAATCTCGCGCGGAATCTGCTTGGAGCTGAACACCCGCGTTGCATCCGGCATATTCGAGATCACCGATAGCTGCGGGTTCCAGGTCACTGCCGCAGTGACGTCCGGGTTGGCAAAGGCCCCCACGATGTCAGCATCGGCCGTATTCACCGGCGAAATATCGCGCTGGGTCATCCCGACGCTGTCCAGGGCCCGCGACAACAGATAGTCGGAGACGCTGTACTGCACCAGATTGACCTGTCGCCCCGCGATATCCTCGAGCGAGGTGGCGCCCTTGAGTACTACGCCGTCGTTGCCGTTCGAGTAATCGCCCAGAATGATCGCCGTGGTATCGACACCGCTGGCCGCGGGCAGCGTCAACGCGTCCATGTTGGTGGCCGTGACCCCGTCGACGTTGCCGGCGGTGTACTGGTTGATGGACTCGACGTAATCGTTGACCTGAATCAGGTCGATATCGATGTCGTATTTATCAGCCCATTTGTCGACGATGCCCTGGCTGTCGGCATAGGCCCAGGGCATCCAGCCGACATAGATCGACCAGGCGATTCGAAAGTTATCCCGCTCGTGCTGGGCCGGAGACGCCGAAGAAAAAGCGAACAGAACAGCCGCGAGAACGAAAATAGACAGCTTGCGCACGGTCATTGATGGCCTCCAGGGGCATCGTTCGAATAAAAGCTGGAGGCATCGAACACAGCACGCCGTGTCTGACCTCCCGGGCTTTTATCCCGCCGTGTAACCGTCGCCGTTTATGCGTTCGGTCGATCGCTCTCGGTCCAGGCCCAACAGCCGTTGGCGGAACCCTAGCCATCCATTTCTTCGTTCGGGCGACAGGCAGACTGTCGACACCTTACAGCTGCCCTCTCTTAGGCACTATCCGTGCCAGAAAACACAAACCATTGATTCAGAAAACAATATGCGGAATAAGCGATCGAGTCCGGGTCGACGCCCCGCTTCGCCATGCACCGCCGATGGGCACCCGGCGCGCGACCGCACCAAAGAGCGGCACTGCCTCGGTGCCCGACACCGCTTGCTCTGAATCCCAGATTGCCGCAGTATTTCGTCTGTCGAGCGGCGGTAGCTCAGTTGGTAGAGCGCGACCCTCCCACGGTCGAGGTCGCGAGTTCGAATCTCGTCCGCCGCTCCATTTCCTTAATTTCGGCTCAGCGCGGGGCCAGCCATCCGGCGTCCGCGAGCGCGCCCGTTGTTGCCTCGGCCACGGCCTTGGCGCGCGCCTTTAGCGTATGCGCCTGTTTTGAATCGCCGATCACCAGCTGTGCGGCGAGCGCCTGCGAGTCGATATCGATCACGCTGACGCGATAGGCCGGCCGGCCGTCGGCCAATAGCCGGCGCGAGGTGGTCTCCGGATCTAGCAGTTCGACAATGAGCGCCGCCTGGGCGCCCGAGGCCTGCATCGCGCGTTGCCGGCTGGCGCTGTCCTGGGGCGACGTGGGTGTGGCGACTGCCAGCATGGGCGTACAGGCGTGGCCGGCCTGCATCAGCCGCGCGCAGAGCGCTTTTTCAAAGCGGCCCTCCACCGACAGATCCTTGAACGCGCCGTAGGCCAGAAACCCGTCGTAGGCGGGCACGTCGGTGTGGGCAGCCGGGTAGCGATCGACAGACGGCGAGCTGGCGCAGCCAGCCACGCCCATCGCCAACACAAGACTACCGACCAGCGGTTTGAAAACAGACATCACAGCACTCGTACAGCAAGGCCTCTACGCCTAATGACGTAGAAGACAAAAAACAAAACCGTGTTTCATGGAGGATAGAGTACGGGATCACCTCGCCACGGATGACGACGCGATGAAAGCCCTGCTCTGCAAACAATTCGGCCCCCCGGAAACACTGGTGGTCGAGGATATCGAAGGCCCACCGCTGGCGGCCGATCAGATCCGTATCGACGTACATGCCGCGGCCGTGAATTTCCCCGATTCGCTGATCATCGAGAACAAGTATCAGACCAAGCCGGAGCTGCCCTTCTCGCCGGGCGGCGAGCTCTCCGGCGTAATCGCCGAAGTGGGTCGTGACGTCACACACCTGAAAGTCGGCGATGAGGTCATCGCTTTTACGGCCTACGGGGCATTCGCCGAGCAGGTGGTGGCCGGCGCGGATCGCGTGATTCCCAAACCCGGCGGCGTGGATCACGTCACCGCATCGGCCTTCGTGATGACCTATGGCACCAGCTATCACGCCCTGATGGATCGGGCGGGCCTTCAGACCGGCGAGACCGTGCTGGTGCTCGGCGCATCCGGCGGCGTCGGGCTCGCCGCCATCGAGATCGCCAAGGCCTGCGGCGCGCACGTGATCGCTGCGGCCTCCAGCGCCGAGAAGCTGGCGGTCTGCACCGAGCACGGCGCGGATGACACCATCAACTACGCCGAAGCCGACCTGCGCGACGAAATCAAACGCCTGACCGACGGGCGCGGCGTGGATGTGGTCTATGACCCAGTGGGCGGCGCGCTGACCGAAGCGGGCCTGCGCAGCTGTGCCTGGCGCGGCCGGCATCTGGTGATTGGCTTTGCCGCCGGCGATATCCCCGCGCCGCCGCTGAATCTGGCGCTGCTCAAGGGCTGCTCGATCATCGGCGTGTTCTGGGGCCGGTTCGTGGCCACCGAGCCGCGGCAGAATGCAGCCGATCTGAAAGCGCTGTTTGGGCTGCTGGCCGACGGCAAACTCAAACCCCATATCGCCGGCACATATCCGCTGGCCCGCGGCGGCGAAGCGATTGCCGCACTGGCCAACCGAGCCGTTTCGGGCAAGCTGGTGATCACACCGCGCTCGGAGTCGTAGCTTTTGAAAACCATCTGCAGATTACACAGATGACGCAAATTGAATCGAGATCAGCCGAGGTCGCGTCGTAAAGACTCCCCTTGCCGCCGCGCGCTAAAGGAAGCTCTGCACAACCTGTCGCGGTCGCGCCGGGTGCTTTGCGCGCGATTGACAAGGAAGTGAGAGCGTGGCGTGCTCGTTGCACGGTAGCGAACACTGACGCC
>DCKU01000123.1 GCA_002320455.1 Salinisphaera sp. UBA1666 | reverse complement strand
CAAGCGCGCGCAAAGCCCCGGCCCGCAAGGGGTTCGGCCTCACAGACGCCGCGGCTGCGTTGCCAGGCTTGACCTGCCAATCAGGCAGGCGCTGCGCCTGGACGCCTTGCCGCACCGTCTGTGAGGACTCGAACGCGACCCGCGAGAGGTTGTGTAGAGCTTCCTTAACGCAATCTCTTTCTAATCTGTGCAATCTGCGAAATCTGCGGATTGTCTCAAAAGAACGAAGCCTCATTCGGCAAGTGGCCCCAGCCGTTCGGCGAGTGCATCAAGCGCGACGCGCCCGTCGATATCGCGCGCGCTCTGGGCTACTTCCACCCGCGCATAATCCTTGAAACGGGAGCGGATCTCGTCCAGATAATCGGCCTGCTGGGCCACGCGCTCGGCCATGAAGGCACTGGCCGGATCGGCCGGCCAGAGCCGGTTCACGAAGATATCGCCCACCGGGATACCGGCCTCGGCCAGCTGGTCGATGACGCGCACCGTCTCTTCAATAGGCAGCCGTTCGGCCAGCATCACGGGGTGAAACACGGTCTCTTCGTGCAAGCGCTTGCGGGCACGAGAAAAACGCTCGGACCGGCGGCGCAGGCGCGAGAGCACCCGGTCCTCGCGCTCGGGCTCGGACACGCCGGCCATGCTGCGCCACATGCCTTGTAGCTTGTTGACCTTGGCGCGCTGGGCCGCCAGGCCCTCGACCCAGGCGCCCAGCATCGAGGGCAGCGTGAGCAGACGCAGGGTATGGCCGCTGGGGGCGGTATCGAAGACGATCCGGTCATAGTCGCCCGGACAACACTCCATCAGCTGCGTGAAGCGATCGAACAATGCCGACTCGGCCGTGCCCGGGGCTTGCACGGCCAGTTTCAGATGTCGCTCCAGGGCCGGCAGAACAGCTTTGGACACGGCCTCGCGGGCATCCTCGCGAATCGAGGCGACATAGGCGGCGGCATCGGCCGCCGGGTCGATCTCCAGCGCCCACAGCCGCTCACCGGCGGGTGTGGCCTCGGGCCCCAGCGCAACCTCCAGCAGGTCGGCCACCGAGTGTGCGGGGTCGGTGGAAACCAGCAGCGTGCGATACCCGGCAGCCGCCAGACGCAGGGCATGGGCCGCGGCCAGCGTGGTCTTGCCCACCCCGCCCTTGCCGCCGAACAGGGTAAAGCGCGTGGGGATCTCGGGATGATGATGCCCGCTCAACAACAGACCCCGGCCTCGGGAAACGTCTCCATGCCCATGCGCTGATGCCAGCGATGAAACGCCTCGATCAGATCCGGATACAGCTCCAGAGCGTAATAGTCGGCCGGCCCGGGAATACCGAGGGCTTCCAGAAACAGCAGTGCCACCAGAATCTCTTCTTCCTTGCGTGCCTGACGGGCAATACCGGCGCGCCAGGGGGCAACGAACAGCTCGTCGTGGAAAGCGTTGATACGCTGCCAGAGGCTGGCGCCTGTTGCGGGTTCATCGGCGTCGTTCATGGCGCCGCCAGTCGCGCTCGGATGGTCTCGATGACCCGCTGCGTGCCCGGCAGGCGCCCGGAAAACAGCACCTCACCGTCGAGAATGACGGCGACCGCGGCACCGGCCTTGCGTAGGCTGGCAAAACAGGCGCGCGCCGAGCGGTTGGCTGCCCGGGCGTCTTGCCAGACCGCGGGATACAGCCAGACAGTGTTACGCGGGTCCACCACCTCCACGACGAGCTGCGGAAAGGCTGCCCGGGCCTCGCGGTAGATCACCCCGACGTCCTCCATCAGCCGCCGGCTGTGTCGGTAGTCGGCAGCCCCGCCCAGGTCGGTGTGGGCTTCTCCGAGGCGGCCACAACAGCCGGAGCCAGAGTGCTGAGCATCCTGCTCGCGCACCAGAATCAGGCGATGCGCGGCGCGCCCGTCCTGTGGCAGGTAATCGCGCCAGGAGGCCTTGGCCATGTCAGGCGCTACGCCGCTGGCGGTTGAGTGCCGTGGCCGCCTCCAGGATCAGCCAGGCGGTGAGCACGAAGATGCCGGCGTCCATGATCAAGAGCATCCAGCTGCCCTGGGCCAAGAAATCCAGCAGGTTGAGCACCAGCGCCCAGCTTGTCATGACCAACAAGAAGGTCAGCGGCACAATAGCGGCCAGCGGGTTGCGATCGCGTGCCAGCACCCAGACCGCGATGACCGACAGGGCCAGGCCTGCAGTGAGCTGGTTGGTGGTGCCAAACAGCGTCCAGAGCTGGCCGAAGGCAAATCCCTTGCCGCCGTCGCCCTCGCCGCCCGGCACCAGGGCCAGCGCCAGCGGGATCAACACCGCCAGGGTGGTCAGCAGCGAGGTCTTGCCGACCAGCGCCTTGAAGCCGGCCAGCTCGGCGATCTCTTCCAGAATATAGCGCTGCAGGCGCACCCCGGTATCCATGGTGGTACCGGCGAAGGTCACCACGACCACCACCGCGAACGATGCGCCCAGCGAGGCTTCGATGCCGAGATTCGACAAGAAATGGCCCACGCCCGTCACGAAGTTACCCAGCGCGCCGCCCGAGGCCGCACCGAAGTTGGCATAGGCCGTCTGCCAGTCGGCCGCGCTGCCCAGCCCGGCGGTACAGGCTAGAATCGCTGCCAGGGCCAGCGCGCCTTCGCCCATGGCACCGCCGTAGCCGATATAGCGGGCATCCGTTTCGTTGGCAATCTGTTTGGACGTGGTGCCCGAGGCCACCAGGCTGTGGAAGCCCGAGATTGCCCCGCAGGCGATGGTGATGAACAGATACGGGAACCAGTGCTTGGTGCCCTCGGCGACCTCATTGACCGCGGGTGCCGTGATGGTGTCCCAGCCCACGACCACACCGGCAAAGATCACCACAAGGGCCACGAGCAGCTGCTGGCCGTTGATGTAATCACGCGGCTGCAGCAACAGCCATACCGGCAGGCGCGAGGCCACCCAGGTATAGGCAAAGATCAGAATGACCCAGGTGGTGCGCACCGACAGCCCGAGCATCTCGGCCAAGCCATCAACGTGAATCGGATACGCCTGGCCCAGCGGAATGGCCGCATAGAGCAGCACCAGTCCGATGATCGAGGGAATGAGCACCGCCCCGCGCATGCGATAGACCCACTGACCGATGCACATGGCGATGGGGATGACGATCACCGCCGGGATCACGCTGCCGGGATGGGCCTCGAACAGAATAGCCATGACCACGCCGAACACGGCGTTTACAAGCGTCAGCAGGAAAAAGATGATCAGCAGGAACAGGGTCGAGGCCCGGGCCGATATCACCTTGCCGGACAGGGTGCCAATGTTCTGCCCGCGGTTGCGGGCCGAGGTCACGATTGCGCCGAAATCGTGCACGCCGGCGCCAAAGACCGTGCCCAGAATCACCCAGGCGATTGCCGGCAGCCAGCCCCAGTAGACGGCAATCGCCGGGCCCACGATAGGCGCGGCACCGGCCACGGCCGTGAAGTGGTGGCCCAGCAGGATGTGCTTGTTGGTGGGCACAAAATCCACGCCGTCGGCCAGCTCGTTGGCCGGCGTCTTGAAATTCGGATCCAGCGCATAGACCCGCTCGGCCAGATACTTGGAGTAAAACCGGTAGCCCAGATAAAACGCACCCAGGGTGATCACGATCAGATAGAAAGCCGGCATCCGGGGCTCCAGAAACAATATGCCGAAGGCAAAAACAGGGCAGGCTCGTCAGGTTAACGGCCCGTAGCGCGCCTCGACACTGGACGATTGTCGAAAAAGGATCACCCCCGCCTATTCCCGGACCCAATCAGGCGCCGGCACAAACCGGACAGCCGGGGTTGGCGTTCAGGGTCAACGTGCGCCAGCGCTGGCGGGCCGCATCCAGCGTCAGCAGCCGCGCGGTCAGCGTTTCGGGCATGCCCACCAGCAATTTGATGGCCTCCAGGGCCTGCAGCGTGCCCACCAGGCCCGGCACCGCGCCGATCACGCCAGCTTCGGCACAGGTCGGGGCACTCCCGGCCGGCGGCGCTTCGGCAAACAGACAGCGATAACAGGGCTGGCCACCGGCCGGGAATACCGCCACCTGGCCGGAAAAGCGCTCAACCGCGCCGTAGACTAGGGCCACGCGCTGGGCCACGCAGGCATCGTTGATCGCATAGCGTGCGGTAAAATTGTCGGAGCCGTCGACGACGAGATCCTGGCCGGACACCAGGTCGGCGGCGTTGTCCTCGGACACCCGCGACTCGACCGGCACCACCTCCACGCTCGGGTTCAGAGCGGCCAGCGTGGCCATCGCCGAGCGGGCTTTGGACTGGCCAATGGTGGCCTCGCGATGGATGATCTGGCGATGCAGATTGGAGCGATCCACCGTGTCGTGATCCACGATGGTAATCCGGCCGACCCCGGCCGCGGCCAGGTACATGGCTGCCGGGCTACCCAGGCCCCCGGCACCGATCAACAGTACCTTCGCATCGCGCAGCCGAGTCTGGCCGGCCTCACCGATCTCGGGCAGCGTGAGCTGGCGAGCATAGCGGGCCCGATCATCGGCATCCAGCATGGCCGGGGTTTCAAACGCCAGGCCGGCGTCTTTCCAGCCGTCGAAGCCACCGGCCACCGAGCGCACGTCGTGATAGCCCAGCTGGTGGAGCTGATCAGCCGCCAGCAACGATCTCGAGCCCGAAGCACACAGCAGCAGCACGGTATCCTCGGCTGCTGCACCCGCCTGTTCCAGCCGCATCTCCAGAAAACCGCGGCCCATGGGGTGGGCGCCCACCGGCGTGCCCTGGGCGATCTCGTCGGCCTCGCGGATATCCACCAGCCAGGCACCAGCCTCTGCCAGGCGCTGGGCGGTGGCGGGCGCAACCGGCGGATATGTCTCGCGGAGCTGCTTCAAGCGCTCGGCAATGGAAAGACTCATGTCGCGGCCTCGTCGTCATCGGAACTCGTTTCGTGGGCCACCGCCCGGTCAGCGCCCAGCTCGCCGCGCTCGGCCCAGGCGCCGGGCATGGGTTTGGCCGTATTGGCGCCCATCTTGCGCAGCATCTCGGCCTGGCGCACCAGATTACCGCGCCCGTCGGTGAGCTTGCCCCGGGCATCGGCAAACGATTTGTTCATGGTGTCGAGGTTGCGCGAGACCTTGTCCAGATCCCCGATGAAGCCGACGAACTTGTCGTAGAGCGTGCCGGCGCGAGCCGCGATGGCCTCGGCGTTCTTCTCTTGCTTATCCAGGCGCCAGAGGTTTTCCACCGCGCGCAGCATGGGCATCAACGTGGTCGGCGAGACCAGCGCGATATTGTGATCCAGGGCCTCGCGCTGCAAATCGAAATCCCCGCGCAGCGCCTCGACGTAGGCCGCCTCGGAAGGGATGAACATAAACACATAGTCCAGCGTGCGAATGGCCTCGATGCCTTGATAATTCTTGGCCGACAGCTGCTTTAAATGACGCCGCACCGAGCCGATGTGATCGGCCAGGGCCGCCCGCCGGGCCGGCTCATCAGCGGCCTCCTGAACCCGCAGATAGGCCGTCAGCGACACTTTGGAGTCGATGACCAGCGAGCGTTCTTCGGGCAGATGCACCACCGCGTCGGGCAGCTGGCGCCGGCCCTCCTCGGTGGTGGATGCAAACTGGGTCTCGTACTGGGCCGGTTTTTCCAGACCGGAGCGTTCCAGCACCGTCTCCAGGATCATCTCGCCCCAGTTGCCCTGGGTCTTGGACTCGCCGCGCAGGGCGTTGGTCAGGTTGGTGGCGTCCTCGGCGATGGCCTTATTGGACTCCTCCAGCGTCTTGATCTGCTGGGCCAGCGCCGAGCGCTGGCGCGACTCGTTGTCGTAGGCCTCGCGTACCTGTTTTTCAAAACGCCCGATATGCTCGCGCAGCGGGTTGATCAGCGGCTCCAGGCTGGCCTTGTTGGCAGCGTCGAAGGCCTTGGATTTCTCGTCCAGAATCTCTTGGGACAGATTCTTGAACTGATGGGTCATCTGCTCGCGGGCCTCATACACTGCGGCCAGCTTGTCCTCGCTGCGGCGTTGCTCGGCGGCCAGCCGCTCGGCCAGCGTGGCCGACTCACTGCGCGCTGCGGCCAGCGCTTCATGGGTCTCGGCCAGCGAGGCGCGCTGCGCATCGCGCTCATCGGCCAGAAGCTGCAGACGCGCCGCGCTCTGAGCCTGGCGCGAGCGCAAGACCAGTATGGCCAGCCCGGCTCCAAACAGGGCCCCGGCCCCCAGGCCGACGATCAAAAAGACGATGGCTTGTGACATGGGCTGGCTCCGTCCAACGAGGCGCGGCCGCCGGGTCAACGGCCGGCAGCGTGCAAGCCCATCATTCTAGGCGACAACCCACGTACAATGCGCGCCAGACTGCTCCCCACCCGGCTCGATATGCTGCTCAAAATCCGCGACCTGCGCCTGTCCTACGGTATCGAAGTGCTGCTCGATGACGCCGAGCTGGCCATCGAGGCCGGTGAACGAGTCGCACTGGTCGGGCGTAACGGCACCGGCAAATCCACGCTGATGAAGATCGTGGCCGGTGAGGTCGAACCCGATCAGGCCAAGCGCGAGTCCAAACCGGGCCTGCGTATCGCACGCCTGGAACAGGAAGTGCCCGCCGATACCCACGGCAGCGTTTATCAGGTCACCGCGGCCGGCCTCGGCGAAGCCGGGGAAGCCGTGGCGCGGTTTCATGAGGTCACGGCACGGCTGTCGGCCGGCGAGGATGTCATGGACGAATTCGCGGCGGCCCAGTCGGCGGTCGAAGCCCACGACGGCTGGACCCTGGCCCAGCGGGTCGAGGCGACCCTGTCGCGGCTGAACCTGGACCCGGATGCCGACTTCAACGCCCTGTCCGGCGGCTGGAAACGCCGCGTGCTGCTGGCGCGCGCCCTGGTCTGTGACCCGGATCTGCTGCTGCTGGACGAGCCCACCAACCATCTGGATATCGCGGCCATCGCTTATCTGGAAGAGATGCTGGTCAACTGGAACGGCGCCCTGCTGTTCATCACCCACGACCGCGCGTTCTTGCGCAATCTAGCCACGCGTATTCTCGACCTGGACCGCGGCAAGCTGACCTCCTGGCCAGGCGACTACGACAAGTACCTGGCCGGCAAGGAAAAAGCCCTGGCCGACGAAGAAAAGAACCAGGCGCTGTTCGACAAGAAACTGGCCCAGGAAGAAGCCTGGATCCGCCAGGGCATCAAGGCCCGGCGCACCCGCAACGAAGGCCGGGTGCGTGCGCTCAAGGCCATGCGCGCAGAACGCGCCGAGCGCCGCGAGCGCACGGGCACCGCCAATATCGTGACCCAGGACGCGGCCCGCTCGGGTAAGAACGTCGCCGTGGCCGAGCACCTGTCCTATGCCTGGGACAGCAAGCCCATCGTGAGGGATCTGACCACCACCATCCAGCGCGGCGACAAGGTCGGCATCATCGGGCCCAACGGCGCCGGTAAGACCACCCTCATCCGCCTGCTGCTGGGCCAGCTCACGCCCGACGCCGGCGATATCAAACTGGGCACCAACCTGGATATCGCGCACTTCGACCAGCACCGGGCGGCCCTGGACGACAACATCAGCGTTCTGGATAACGTCGCCGGCGGGCGCTCGTCGATCACCATCAACGGCCAGGATCGTCACATCATGAGCTATTTGGGCGATTTTCTGTTTTCGCCCAAGCGTGCCCGCAGCCCCACCCACGTGCTCTCCGGCGGCGAGCGCAACCGCCTGCTGCTGGCTAAACTGTTCACCCGGCCGGCCAACCTGCTGGTCATGGACGAACCCACCAACGACCTGGACGTCGAAACGCTGGAACTGCTCGAAGAGCGCTTGATCAGCTTCGAGGGCACGCTGCTGCTGGTCTCCCACGACCGCGCCTTTCTCGACAACGTGGTCACCAGCTCGCTGGTGATGGAAGGCGACGGCCGGGTCGCTGAATACGTGGGCGGCTATTCCGACTATCTGCGCCAGCGCCCAGCCACGAGCTCTGCTGCCGCGACGAGTTCATCTACAACGGCCAAGAAGTCGAGCCCGGCGGCCAAGCAAACGACGCCCACGAAACCGGCCGATAACCTCACCAGCGCCGAACGCAAGGAGCTGCGCGAGCTGCCCCGCACCATCGACAAGCTGGAAAAAGAGATCGCCGAACACGAAGCCACCATCGGCGCGCCGGGTTTCTACGATCAAGACCCAGCCAAGGTGAAGCGAGCCACCCAGGCCCATGCCCAGGCCGAGCAGGCGCTGGAGACGGCCTTCGAGCGCTGGGAAGTGCTGGAGTCGAAACAGGGCTGATGCCCTGCCCGCGCCGCGCAGGCAGGGCATAAAAAAGCCGGCTGTAAAGCCGGCTTTTCTGCTTCAGGCGATCGCGGCGTTAGCTGTCCTGGCTATCCGCGCTCTTGATCGGCATGTTGGCCTCGACCTCGAGGTCGATCTCGATTTCGGTGCCCACCAGATCGCTGTAGGCATCCATGCCGTAGTCGGTGCGATCGATTTCGGTCTCGGCCGAGAAACCACAGGTGTAGTTCGTCTTTTCCATCGGATTGACGCGACAGTTCATGTCCTCGACGTCGAGGGTGACTTCATGCGTCTGACCGTGCAGCGTGAGATCGCCGACGACCTTGGCTTCATCGTCGTCGTCATCGAACGACACCGACGTGGATTTGAACGACATCTCCGGGTATTTCTTCACCTCGAAGAACCCTTCGTTGTCACGCAGGTGCTTGTCGCGCAGGTCGTGGCCGGTGTTCACGCTGGCCGGGTCGAGCATGACGTTGACCGTGCTGTCGTCGCGGTTCTCGGCGATCGTCAGCGTGCTGCCTTTTTCGATGTCGATGCGGCCGTGCAGGGTGGACAGGCCCATGTGATCGACCGAGAAATACGCATAGCTATGGCTCGGGTCGATATCGTAGGTCCCGGCTTTCAGGTCGGCATTCGCGGCCAGCGCGGGGGTCGCGAACAGGCCGGTTAGCGCCGTGGCGGCGATCGCATGACGGGTTTTCATGACAACACTCCAATGGTCTGTGTAGCGAGTAAACGACTTCGACCGTAGCATGTCCGCCCGTGCCCCATTGGTTTCTCGTCGGACGACATTGATATGGTTTTCAATCCGATCCTCACTCTGCTGGCCGCGGTCGCGGTTCTCGTGGTGGGCCAGCAGGCCGTCAACCGTATCGGTGTCCTGCGAACGTTCAATATTCCCGTGCCGGTGGTGGGCGGGCTCATCGCCACCGTCATCGTCACCCTGCTCCGCGCGGCCGGCGTCGAGCTTGTGTTCTACGACGGCCTGCAGGAGCCGTTCATGCTGCTGTTTTTCGGCACCATCGGCCTGGCCGCGGACATCAAGCTGATTCAAGCCGGCGGCCGGGCGCTGCTGGTGTTCTTCGCGCTGGTGGTGATCCTGCTGATCCTGCAGGACATCGTGGGAGTGGGCATTGCCAGTGCGTTCGGCTTGGACCCGTTGCTGGGGCTTTTGGGCGGCTCGATCACCATGTCCGGCGGGCACGGTACCGGCGCGGCCTGGGCCGAGGTCTTCGGCGATCGCTACGGCATCGACAACGCCTTCGAGCTGGCCATGGCCTGTGCCACTTTCGGCCTGGTCTTCGGCTCGCTGGTCGGCGGACCGGCCGCGCATTTTCTTATCCGGCGCATGAAGGCCCGCGGCCAACCGATCAAGACCAGCGCCCCGGAAACCGATGCCGAGGCCGTCGCAGCCGGCAACCGTCAGACGACCCACAACGTCACCAGCGCCAATATCCTGCCCGCGCTGGCGATCCTGCTGGTAGGCATCGCCCTGGGCCACTGGCTGACCGATCTGTCCCAAGGCACGGTGTTCTATCTGCCCACCTTCGTGTGGGTGTTGTTCACGACCATCGTGATCGGCAACGCAGCGCGCATGAGCGGGGTTTACAAGCCGCACGGGCCCAGCGTGGCGGAAATCGGCAACCTGTCGCTGTCGGTCTTTCTGGCGCTGGCCCTGATGTCGCTGCGGCTGTGGGAGCTGGCCGGTCTGGCCGGGCCGATCCTCGTAATCCTGATCGCCCAGCTGGTGTTGGTGTTCGTCTATACCACCCAGATCACATATCGCCTGATGGGCGCCAACTACGACGCGGCCGTGCTGGTAGCCGGTAACTGTGGCTTTGGCATGGGGGCCACGCCCACCGCTATCGCCAACATGCAGGCCGTGACCGATCAGCACGGGCCCTCGCGTCTGGCCTTCATCATCGTGCCGGTGGTGGGCGGTTTTCTGATCGATATCGCCAACGCCTTCATCATCAAGGGCTTCATCGCTTTCTTCTGATACCGCGTAGAGAGCGCTCTGTGCTGTTTTAGTCGGTTTAGCTCATGCCCGAAGGCCCTGAAATACGTCGCATGGTCGATGACATCGCGAAAGCGGTGTCCGGACGCGATGCCCAGTCGGTGTTCTTTGCCTTCGAACGCTTCAAAGGCTTAGAGAGCGCGTTGGCCGGGCGGCGCGTGACCGAGGTGGCCGCGCGCGGCAAGGCTGTTCTGGTGTTTTTCGACGCCCGCGGCGACGACGGGCCTTGGTGTGTCTATAGCCACAACCAGCTCTACGGCAAATGGCGTATCACCCGGGCCCAGACCGTGCCCAAAACCAATCGCCAGCTGCGGTTCGCGATCTTCACCCAGAACAAGGCCGCGCGCCTGTATAGCGCGTCGGATATCCGCCTGGTACGCCCGGATGCGCTAGACCAGGTCCCATATATCGCCAACCTCGGCCCCGACCCGCTCAACCAGAACCTGGACGCCGCGGCGATCCGCGAGCGTATTGCCGATCCCACCTTCGCCCGGCGCGGTCTGGGCGGGTTATTGCTAGATCAGGGCTTTATCGCCGGGATCGGCAACTATCTACGCTCGGAGATTCTGTACGTGGCCGGTATCGCCTACGACAAACGCCCCGGCGATCTCGACGAGAACGCACAGCAGGCGCTGGCCGAGGCTGTCGTCACGCTCATCCAGCGGGCCTATGCCCAAAAAGGCGTGACCAATACGCCCGAGCGTGTAGCGCGGCTGAAACAGCAGGGCAAGCGCTTTGGGGCACGGCGGCACATGGTCTTCGGGCGTGACGGCCAGGCCTGCTACGGCTGTAGCACGACCATCGAGCGTATCAATGTGGCCAGTCGGCGCCTGTATTACTGCTCGTACTGCCAGCCGGCCTGATCGCTCATCCGGTCAGCATGACTGCGACCAGCCAGGCACCGACACCGGCCGGGATAAAGCCCAGCAGCACCCACAGGCCGTCGCGTCCGGCCACGCCCAAGCTGATGAAGGCAATCGCACTGGCCGGGGTCGCCGCGGCGAAGGGCAAAATCTCCAACGGCGGCATACAGGCGGCCATCAAGACAAAGAACAGTCCGATCAGCCGCATGGCCACCGGCCCGACCAGCGATTCCAGCCGGGGTTTGACCAGCCGATCCAGACGACGGGTCCAGGGTTTGAGCTTTTCGGCCACCCGCGAATAGCGCTTGCGCGGAATCGACATCCGTGTCAGCCGCTTGGGCAGCCATGGATAGCGCTTGCCAAAGACCATCTGGATCGACACCAGCGCGATCGAAATGCCACAGACCGTGGGAATGCCCGGCACCGCACCGGTCAACGGGATGGCCGCCAGCAGCGACAGAATCAGGGTCAAGGGCGCATAGCCGCGTTCGCCGATCGCCTCCAGCACTTCGGCGATCGACAGCTCCTCGCCCTCGCCGGCCTGTTCCAGATCGTCCAGCAAATCCGTAAGCGTTATCCGTTCGCCGGGAGATTGTTCAGCCACGCGGGGCCGCCTTGGGTGAGGCCAATGTCAAGCTGCAGGATACCTGAGGACTCATGGGAGGTTGAGCTTCGCGGGCCCGGAAATTAATGTAGTGCACAACCTTCTAACGGATTAACGCGATGGACTACAAACGACTCGGCACGACCGGCATGAAAGTCTCGCCTCTGTGTCTGGGCACCATGACCTACGGTACGCCGACGTGGCGCGAATGGGTCCTGGACGAATCTGCCAGCCGCCCGTTCATCAAGAAAGCACTCGACGCCGGTATCAACTTCTTCGATACCGCGGACATGTATTCCCTGGGCGAGTCCGAGAAAGTGGTCGGCAAGGCCCTGCTGGACTATGCCGATCGCGAAGATTTCGTGCTGGCCACCAAGGTCTATAACCCCATGGGAGACGGCCCCAACAACCGCGGGCTGTCGCGCAAACACATCATGCACGCCATCGATGCATCGCTGACCCGGCTGGGCACCGACCATGTCGATCTGTATCAGATCCATCGCTTGGACTACGACACGCCCGTCGAAGAGTTCATGGAAGCCCTGCACGATGTGGTCAAGGCCGGCAAGGCACGCTATATCGGCGCCTCCTCGATGTATGCGTGGCAGTTCGCCAAATGCCAGGAAATCGCTCGTGCCAACGGCTGGACCGAGTTCGTGACCATGCAGCCCATGGTCAATCTGGTCTATCGCGAGGAAGAGCGCGAGATGCTGCCGCTGTGCGCCGATCAGGGCGTGGGCGTGATTCCCTGGAGCCCGCTGGCCCGCGGCGTGCTGGCCGGCAAGAAACAAGGCGCGGGTGGCGAGTCAAAGCGCAGCCAGACCGACGCCATGACCGAGAAATGGCAGCTGGGTGCGGCCGAATCCGATGCCCAGATCGTAGAGGCGGTGCGCGAGGTCGCCAGCGCCCGCGGTGTATCCATGGCCCAGATCGCCCTGGCCTGGGTCGCCGGGCATCCGCACGTCACCGCGCCGATCATTGGTGCCTCAAAAATGCCCCAGCTAGACGACGCGATCGCAGCTCTCGATATCGAGCTCACGCAAGACGAGCGCGACAAACTCGAAGCGCCCTACGTGCCGCACCGGATCGCCGGGCACGAATAAACCCGATCGTCGTGTAAGCGACCCGCGATGGCGCCGGATCGACCGGCGCCATTTTTTGGCCTTTAGTTGGCCGCGCCGGCCACCCGCTCGGCCAAGGCCTGGGTCACAAAGCCGTCGGCCGCCAGGCCGTGGTCGCGCTGGAACGCGCGTACGGCGCTGTTGGTATTGGGCCCTAGAATGCCGTCCGGCGTACCGGCGCTATAGCCCAGGCGGTTCAGATTGGCCTGCAAGGTGCGGGTCTCGGCGTTGGACAGCGTGGCCGCCCCGCGCGGCCAGTCGGCCTGTACGCCGGGCGCACCGGTAATCCGATCTGAGAGCAAGGCAACGCCCAGGGCATAGCTCACGGCGTTGTTGTAGCGCAAGATGGTGCGGAAGTTATGTCCGGTCATGAACGCCGGGCCGGACGCACCGGCCGGCGCGATAATGCCCGCATCAGAAAGCTCTGGCAGGCCACGGTTATCTACCGCGCTAACGCCCATGGCCTGCCACTGGGCACTCGATCGCTCGGTCTTGCCATCGGCCACCGCATAGTCGAAGCCGGCCGGCAGCCGAACTTCCCGGCCCCAGGGTTCGCCGTCGCGCCAGCCGTTCTTGGCGAGATAATTGGCCGTTGAGGCCATGGTATCGGGAATACTGTTCCAGATATCGCGTCGGCCGTCGCCGTCGGCGTCTACCGCATACGCCACGAAACTGGTGGGAATGAACTGGGTGTTGCCCATCGCCCCGGCCCAGGAGCCTTTCATACGGTCCCGCGGGATATCGCCATTGGCCAGAATCTTAAGTGCGGCATAGAGCTGGTTCTTAGCAAACGATTCGCGACGGCCGTCGTAGCCTAGCGTGGCCAGGGCATCGATCGTCTCGTAGTTGCCGTAGTTGGCTCCGTAGTTGGACTCCATACCCCAGATGGCCGTGATGATCGAGCCCGGCACGCCGTAGCGGGCCTCGGTGTTGCGCGCTACATCCCGGTAGGCCTCGTATTTCTCACGGCCGTGAGTCACGCGGGTGTCAGAGACCGCCGTGTCCAGATAATCCCAGATGGCGCGGTTGAATTCCGGCTGGCGGTTGTCTAGCTCGATCACCCGCGGGATCAAGGCCGCGCTATCGAAGGCATCGGCCAAGGTGGCGCCCGCCACGCCGCGGGCCGCGGCCTCCCGACGAAACCCGGCTACCCAGTCAACAAAGCCGGTCGATGACGTTGTGCGCGGCTGCTGCGGGGCCGTCTCGGCCTGCGGGGTGCTGTCAGCCGTTGCCGGCTTCGTGGTCGGTACCTCGGTGGACTTCGCCGTGTCTGTGCTCGCCGGTGCGTCTGCGGCCCCTGCGCTGGCGCCGTTGGTTGCACAGGCCGCTAGCCACAGCGTGGCCGGAACAACGAGAAGAGACAGTCGATAAGCCATTGAAATGCCGTCGGTAAGAAGCCCGTCGCCAAGCTTAGGGCCTGTCGCTGCTTCACGCGAGCGCTTCATCACGCGCGGGCGCACCGCCACATGCGCCCGCTCGCGTCGCGCTACTCAGCGCTGTCTTTGTTCGCCGCCTCTGTTTCGGCGTCTGACTGCGGGGTGCGATCACCATTGTTACGCACCCGCGCACTGTCGTAGCCCTGCGAGCCAGCGGCTGCTGCGGCCGGCACCGAACCGGCGGTCGACTGGCTGGCACAACCGGCCGCCGCAAGCGTGATGATAGCCAAAGCCGGCCCGATGATCGGTCGCATGAGAATTCCAGTTTTAAGGCGTCAAGCAACTGTACCGGCGGCATGCGCGGATGCCCAGGCCCATTGGAAGTTATGCCCGCCCAGGTGGCCGGTAACATCGACGACCTCGCCGATGAAATACAGCCCGGGCACGTCGCGCGCGGCCATCGTGGTCGAGTCCAGGCACCGGGTATCCACGCCGCCGTACATGACCTCGGCGGTCTTGTAGCCTTCGGTGCCGCCCGGTGTGACCTGCCAATCACCGAGGCGCTTGGCCCATTCGGCGCGGCGCGGGCCGTCGAGCTGTTTCAGCCGCACGTCGCTCAGACGGGTGTGGGCCGTGATGTCGTGGCACAGCCGCTGGGCCAGGCGTTTGGGCAGGCGTTCGGCCAATACCGAGGACAGCCGGGCGTTGGGCCGTTCGGCCGCGCGTTCGCTCAGCCAGTCCTCAATATCCGGCCCGGGGAGCCAGTCGATGGCTACCACGTCGCCCGGCTGCCAGTAGGACGAGATCTGCAACATGGCCGGCCCCGACAGGCCGCGATGGGTGAACAAAAGCCCGGCATCAAACACCGCGTCGTTACAGCGCGCCTCAACGTTTGCGGCCAGGCCCGAGAGCGCGTCGTAGCCGGCGTCGCGTTGTTGATCGAGCGTGAACGGCACCAGAGCCGCCCGCGTGGCCTGCACGGGCAGGCCGAAGTCTCGCGCGATCGACAGTCCGAAATCCGACGCCCCCATCTTGGGGATCGGTAATCCACCGGTGGCCACTACTACTGATTGCCCGGTGTAGTCGCCCGCATCGGTGACTACGCGGAAACCGCCGGTAGCCTTGCGTGCGACCGATTGAATGGCGACCCGCGTCTCGATGGTCACGCCGGCTGAGCTGCACTCAGACAACAGCATCGACACGATGGCCTTGGCGCTGTCGTCGCAAAAGAGCTGACCGCGCTCTTTTTCGTGATACGCGATGCCGTAGGCGTCGACGAGTGCGATGAAGTCGGCGGGCGTATAGCGCGCCAGCGCCGACTTACAGTAGTGCGGGTTGGCCGAGAGAAAATTCGCGGGCGAAGTGTGTAGGTTGGTGAAGTTGCAGCGCCCGCCGCCGGACATGAGGATCTTCTTGCCGCAGCGCTTGGTCTTTTCCAACACGCGAACCGAGCGCCCGCGCTGGGCAGCCACGGCCGCACACATCAGACCGGCCGCGCCGCCGCCTAGCACGAGGACGTCGCTGTCGGTTGCCGGGCTAGAAGCTCGTTGCGACGCGGTATTCTTCATCGCGCTATTGTCGCACGCCGGCCCGTGGCCACCGACGGCTTGGCGCGACGGCTCCTAAAAGATATATTTTTAAAAAAACGCATCGGCGCGACCGATGCGATGCGTGATCGATTCCACTGGCGGGATCGTAGTGAGCATGGAGGAGAGGGCCTTGTACGAATCGATCGTTGGAATATGCGTATCGCGATCGCCTGTTTTCGGGCGGCGAGATTCAGACGGCATAACAGGCGCCAAGCGCGACTGCCGCTACCGGGGGCGTCATGGTCGATGAGTCCACGTCGTCGATGCCCTCGGCATCCGATCCGCACGCCGGCGATAAGCCGGTCTCTTTTCCGGCGTGGCGCGACTGGCTGATCACAGCCCCGATCGCGCTGCTGTTGCTTCTGGCGATCGCGTTCGGTACCAGTGCGTTCATCCACGGCCAGCTTTTAAGCCTCGGCGGAAGCATCTGGCACGACTACAACATGCTGCGCTTTGATATGAGCCAGCCGTCGTGCAACCCGAACATGGACGTCGATGCCGAAGTGCAGCGACGCATGGCCAACCAGAAAGCCGATACCGACAGCCTGTTCGATACCGGCCCGGCCGATCCCGAGTCTATTCGCCAATCGCTGACCAGCCAGCGCGAGCAGTGCCGCGAAAACTTCGAGATCTACGACTACAATCGCGAGCAGACATCGACGGCCACGCTGCAAAGCTTTCGTAGCGTCGAGCTAGCGGCCGGTCAGCTCAATACGGTCGGCCAGGCCTGGCAGCCTTATATTCTGGTCTTGCTGATCATCTTTGGCGGCCTGATCGCCACCATCAAGAACGAGCAGATCTCGCTACGCCCGCCCAAGAGTGCGACTGACTATCGTGTGTCGGCCGGCGCGCAGTTTTTGGTTCATGTCGCGATGGCAGCCAGTGCGATCGCGTGGATCCGTATCGATGTGGGCGGCGATACCGCGCTCAACAGCATCTGGTTGATCGGTTTCATCTTGCTGGCCGCGGCCAGTCTGTTCCGGCTGATCAAGGTTCCGGCGCACACCGAAGACAACTCGCCGCTCAAGGCCGGTCTGGCGGTACCGCTGTATTGCGCACTGGCGTTCACATCGCTGGCGTATTTCTTCTTCTCGGAAAACTATCTGGCCGGGCCGGTCGTCCAGTTGACCAAAATGATCCGGTTCGCCGATCTGTATACCGGCATCGGGCTGTTCGTGTGGGTGGGCATGATGCTCAAGCACACACGTATCGCCGAGTTGATCTTCGGCCTGTTCCGCTCCTGGGAAATGCGGCCCGAGTTCGTGGTCATCATCGTGGTGCTGGCCTCGGCCTGGCCGACCGCCTATACCGGCGCGTCCGGCATCTTCGTGCTGGCCATCGGTGCGGTGATCTATCAGGAACTGCGCATCGCCGGGACCTACCGACAGCTGGCGATCGCCTCCACGGCCATGTCGGGCAGCATGGGCGTGGTCTTGAACCCCTGTCTGATGGTCGTGATCATCGCCGCGCTCAACCGGCAGGTGACCACCGACCAGCTGTTTGGCTGGGGGCTGTATGTCTTTGCCCTGTCGGCCGCGCTGTTCTGTGCGTTTATCTATCTCACGCGCAAGAGCCGACCGCATCTGGCCACGCCGGACGATGCCCTGCCGAACACGCTGCGCGCCGCGGTGCCCTTGGTTCCGTACGTGCTGCTTGCCGTGGTGGTCATCTTCGTCTACACGCATCTAATCGGTCAGAGCTTCAACGAGTTCTCGGCGCCGGTGATCCTGCCGTTGCTGCTGCTGGTGCTGCTGGTCTATGACCGCTGGCGGGCCAATCGCTTGTATGAGGCCCAGATCAAGGCCGCCGACCGCGGCCAGGCCAAGGCACCGGCGTACAAGCCGGCCGGCTTTGGCAACGCGCTGCGCGCCTCGACCGCCGAAACGGCCAACCTGATCGGCGCCCTGCTCATGCTCATGGTGGGCTCGATCATCTTCGGCGGCGTGATGGAGCGCTCGGGCGTCATGGACCTGTTCCCCAGCGAGCTGGGCAACATCTGGGTCACGGTCGCCGCACTCACGGTCATGTTGGTGATCATCGGCATGATCATGGATCCGTACGGGGCCATCATTCTGGTCAGCGCCACCATCGCGCCGGTGGCCTATCACAACAACGTGAACCCGGTGCACTTCTGGATGATGGTGCTGGTGGCCTTCGAGCTGGGCTATCTCTCGCCGCCGGTGGCGCTCAACCAGCTGCTCACGCGTCAGGTGGTCGGCGAGGCCGAGTTCGAGAAAGCCCGCGCCGAGGTCGCCGACGATCCCAGCTTCTGGCGGCGTCATGAAGCCCTGCTGCTGCCCATCACGGTCATGGGTACGTCGTTGCTCCTGGTGGCGTTCATACCTCTGATCTTTATCCACGTCTTCTAGGCCCGGCATGAATCGCCCGATGCCAAGCGCATCGGGCGTAGGGGCCACCGAGCATGTAAGCTGTGTGCCATTAAGCCGGCGGGACAACCCCTAACCGGCCGGGGGCAAACACGGAGTACGGCATACCATGGCGTGGCTAGAAACGCTCGAGCAGGCGATATATGCGGTCATCAATCCGGTGACCGAGTTTGTCTGGGGGTATATCCTCACTTATCTGTTGCTGGGGGCCGGCCTTATCTTCACGGTCGCGACCCGGTTTCTGCAGTTCCGTCTATTCGGCCACATGGCGCGTCTCGTATTTGCCAAGGTGGGCGAGACCGGTCGCGGCGTGAGCTCGTTTCAGGCGCTGGCCACGTCGCTGGCCGCGCGTATCGGTACCGGTAATCTGGCGGGCGTGGCTCTGGCGCTGTTCGTCGGCGGGCCGGGGGCGATCTTCTGGATGTGGATGACGGCGCTCGTGGGCATCGCCACCACGTTCATCGAGTGCACGCTTGGCCAGGTCTACAAGGTGCATCACGGCGACGGCATCTATCGCGGCGGCCCGGCCTATTACATCGAGCGGGCTCTGGGGGCTCGCTGGATGAGCATCATCTTCGCGGTGTTTCTGATCATCGCCTACGGCTTTGCCTTCTGCGGGGCCCAGGCCAATACCATCGCTCAAGGGCTAAACGGCGGCTTCGGAATTCCGAACTGGGTCACGGCGATTGGCCTTGTCCTCTTGGCCGGTCTGGTTATTTACGGCGGGCTGAAATCCATCGCACGCACCGCCGAGCTGATCGTGCCGGTCATGGCCGTGGGCTATTTCTTGGTGGCTCTGTGGATTCTTCTGGCCAACGCGACGGCCGTGCCGGCCATGCTGGCGCTGATCGTCAAGTCGGCGTTCGGCTATGGGCCCGTGGCCGGCGGTGCGGCCGGCTATGCGGTGGCCGCCGCACTGCGGAACGGGGTCCAGCGCGGTCTATTCTCCAATGAGGCCGGCATGGGTTCGACCCCGAACGCAGCCGCCACCGCCGAGGTCAAGCATCCGGCCACGCAGGGCCTCGTTCAGGCGTTCGGCGTCGTAATCGACACGCTGATCATCTGCACCTGTACGGCGGTGGTCATCCTGCTGTCCGGCGTCTACGACCAGATGCTGGATGCACACGCCCAAGGCGCCTCACTCCAGGGCATCAAGCTGACCCAGGATGCGATGTTCGATCACCTGGGGCTATTCGGTCAGTATTTCATCGCGGTGGCGATCCTGTTTTTTGCCTACAGCTCGATTCTAGCGAACTTTGCCTATACCGAAATCAACGTCGAGTACCTATTCCAGAAGTCCGGCCGCACGGCAATCGCGATCATTCGCCCGTTCATTCTGGCCATGGTGGCGATCGGCTCGGTGGCCAGCCTGGATTTTGTCTGGCACTTCGCGGATCTGGCCATGGGGCTGATGGCCACGACCAACCTGATCGCGATTCTGCTGCTGTTTCCGATCGCGATCCGGGTGTTACGCGACTATGAGCGTCAGCGCGCCGGCGGCACCACTCGTCCGGTCTTCAACAAGCGCGTCTTGAAGCGCCCGGAACAGGTCGAAGCCGGCATCTGGGATTGACGCTTTCAACGTACTCTCGTCTGCCTATCGTCGTTGTGACTCATTGAGGCTCGTTATGTTGCGATCATTCATTCCACGCACCTTGTTGTTCGGCCTCGTGTTGCTGGCCGCCGGTTGCAGCCTGGCGCCGCCCAAATCGTTCCCGGTCGCCGATAACGTGGATCTGGATCGCTTCATGGGCGCCTGGTACGTCATCGCCCACATCCCGCCCTCGAAGACCGAGAACGCCTACAACGAGATCGAGCGCTACAGCCGCGGCGAGGACGACGACACGGTCAACGTGAAGTTCACGTATCGCGAGGGCGGGTTCGACGGCCCGGAAAAAACGATGCGGCCATGGGCCACGGTGCTGGATGACCCCAGCAACGCGCTATGGGCCATGCATTTCTACTACGTGCTGCGGCTGCAATACGTGATCTCCTACGTGAGCCCCGACTACGACGCCACGATCATCGCGCGCGACAAGCGCGACTTCGTCTGGATCATGGCGCGTACGCCACAGATCGACGAAGCGCGCTATCAATCGCTGGTCAAGCGCGTGGGCGATATGGGCTATGACACCGACAAGCTGCGCCGGGTGCCGCAGCAGCCCCTGTCGCAGCGCGACGATCTATGACGTCTGATCGAGCGGACCGTGCCGGGTTGATGAATGCCAGATAGCGAGTCGGCGCGCACGACGCGCCGCGCCGAATGGCGACGCCTATCTGGCCTGACGCCTTATCTACGCGCCCACGCCACACGTGTATCCATTGCGCTCGGATTTCTGATTGCAGCCAAGGGCGCGTCGGTGCTGCTGCCGATCGCACTGGGACGCATCGTTGACAGCCTGGACCGCTCGGAGCAGACGGCAGCTGTGGTTCTGCCGTTGGCTCTGCTTTTGGCCTATGGCGGCCTGCGGCTGGCTTCGGTGCTGTTCGGCCAAATTCGGGATCTGGTTTTTGGCCGTGTGACCGAACGCACGATGCATCAGATCGCCCTGTCGGTGTTCAAGCATCTGCACGCGCTGGATCTGGATTTCCATCTGTCGCGGCGCACCGGCGGGCTGTCGCGCGACATCGAACGCGGGCTGGGCGGCATTCGATTCCTGCTGCGTTTCATGTTGTTCAACATCCTGCCCACGGTGTTCGAGATCGCACTGGTGGCGGCTATCCTGTTCTATTACTACTCGCTTTGGTTTGCGGCCATCGTGCTGGCCAGCGTGGTGGCGTACGTTGCCATCACGGCCACCCTGACCGAGTGGCGCACCGGCCATGTACGCGAATCCAACCGCCTGGATACCCGCGCCAACACCCGGGCGGTGGATTCGCTTCTGAACTACGAGACGGTCAAGTACTTCGGCAACGAGCACTACGAGGCCGATCGCTATGATCGCGCCCTGGACGGTTGGGCCGAGGCGATGGGCCGTGCGCGACGCTCGCTAGGGCTTTTGAACACGCTGCAGGCGCTGGTGATCGCGGCCGCCGTGACGGCAATGATGATCCTGGCCGCCGATCGCGTGGTGGCCGGCACGATGACGCTAGGCGATCTGACCATGGTCAACGCGTATATGCTGCAGATCTTTCTGCCGCTGAACGCGCTGGGCTTTGTCTATCGTCAGCTCAAGAAAGCCATGGCGGACACGGCGCATATTTTTGCGCTGCTGGACATCGAGCCCGGCGTGGTCGATAGCGGCCAGGCCCAGCCCCTGCGCACCGAACGCCCGACCGTTGTCTTCGACGATGTCGCCTTTGATTACAAGGCCGACCGCGCCATCCTGCGCCACGTGAATCTCACCATCGGCGCCGGCGAGAAAGTGGCCGTGGTCGGGCACAGCGGCGCCGGCAAATCCACCCTGGCGCGTCTGTTGTTCCGGTTCTACGACGTAGACGCCGGGGCGATTCGTATCGACGGCTGTGATATCCGCGAGCTTGGCCTAGCCAGCCTGCGGGCGGCCATCGGCGTGGTGCCCCAGGACACGGTGCTGTTCAACGACAGCATCGCCTACAACATCGCCTACGGCGCGCCCGAGCGGGCCACCCGTGACGACGTGGCGCGCGCGGCACGCCTGGCACATCTCGAGGATTTCATCGAGCGCCTGCCCGAGGGCTACGACACCGTCGTGGGCGAGCGCGGCTTGAAACTCTCTGGGGGCGAGAAACAACGTATCGCCATCGCCCGGGCCATGTTGAAGAATCCGGCCATTCTCATCTTCGACGAGGCCACGTCGTCGCTGGATACCCAGGCCGAGCAGGCCATCACCCAGGCGCTCTCCGAAGCCGCCGCCGACCACACCACGCTGGTCATCGCACATCGGCTGTCAACGGTGGCCGACGCCGATCGTATCGCCGTGATGGACGCCGGGCGCGTGGTCGAGACCGGCACGCATAGCGAACTATTGGCCCGTAACGGCCAGTACGCCGATATGTGGCGTCTGCAAGGCGTCGACTAACGTCGGGCCATGTTCGGCGTGCGCGGGCGCCGGATGAGAAGCAACGCCGAGACCGCGGCCAATACGCTCACCATGGCCGCAAAGCTGATACCGGCGCTCGCCAGCCCAAAACGCGCCGCCATCGCGCCGAGACCCATCACCGGTATCGATATCGCCACGTAAGCCACCACGAAAAACGTCGAGGCCACCTCGGCGCGCTGTCGTATCGGGCTGGCCGCGGTAATCGCGCCCATACCAGCTCGAAACGCAGCCCCCTGACCGGCGCCTGCCACCAGACCGCCCAGAATCAGGCCGGTCAGCGAGGCCGTGGCAATCGCCGCGATTACCCCGGCCATGCCGACGATTAGTCCGAGACAGCCCACCGGCAGACGTGCAGCCTCGGGCAGGCGGCCCTGCAGGCTCTGGCCGACGATCGAGCCGATGAACACGCCGAACACGATAGCGCCCGTGAGTGCGTGGTTGTCGTAGCCCAGAATCGAACCCACGACCGCGGGCGCGACAGCCGTGAAAAGCCCCAGCACGGCAAACCCGGCAAAGCCGGCGATAGCGGCCGGCACGAATACCCCGATCACCTCCCGTGGTACGGACGGCCGGCGGACGGTCAAGCGCGGGCGGGCGGGCCGTTCGGCGGTCTCCGGCGCCAGAGTCACGACCCCCAGGGCCGCCGCGATCGCCAAAAGATCCACGATGAAACACAAATGCAGCGGCCAGGCCAGATACTCGGCGAGACACCCGGCCAGAAACGGGCCGAAGCCCAGACCGCCCATATTGGCCGCAGTCGCGATCAGCGTCGCCCGGCCCTGCCAGGCGAGCGGCGCCATCTCGACGACGGCCACGGTCGCCGTGCCTGTAAAAATACCGGCCGAAAACCCGGACAGCAGCCGGCCAACCAGCAGCAACGACAAGCCGTCTGCCATCAGAAAACACGCCGCGCTTGCCGCCGACAAAACGAGCCCCAGCGCCAGCATCGGCCGGCGGCCGATCTGATCCGACCACGCGCCGGTAACGATCAGGGCCGCGATCACGCCCACGGCGTAAGCCGCAAAGATGACGGTAATCACGAGCTGGGAAAACCCCATCTCGGCCTGATAGATGGGGTAGAGCGGCGTGGGAAGAGTCGTCCCCATCATGGTCACGGCAAACACCGCGGCCAGCGCCAGAAAGAAGACAGATGTATCGCGCAAGCCGGTCCTCATTATCTATACCGCCCAAACAAGAGAGCTTAACTGCAAAAAAAAGCCCGACAGCCGAAGCTGCCAGGCTTTAACAGCCAATGTTATGGCATTTGGTCGTTAGCTCTCGGCCTCGAACCACGAATCGATCAAGTCGGCATGTTGCTTGCGAAAGTCAGCGATCGCTTCGTCATAGCTGGTCTTGCGCGCGTCGTACATGGCGGCCTGCAGGTCATTCAGCGGGATATGCATGTTGCCGAGCACGGCGGCCAGCTGCGGATAGTCCTTGGAAAAGCCGCTGCGGCCCAGCGCATCAATATGCTGTGCCGCCCCCAGCGTGCCCTTGGGATCCTTCAAAAAGCGCAGGTCCCACTTGCCGAACATCCAGTGCGGCGTCCAACCGGTGACCACGATCCATGCCTTGTCGTCATAGGCCCGAGACAGCGCGGCGGTCATCGCTGCACCGCTGGCTGAGACCAGACGATACGAACCGTCCAGGTCATACGCCTTCATGGTCTTGTTAGACAGCTGCATCAGACCGGCCCCGGGGTCGATGCCCTGGATCTTGCCGCCCAGCTTGTCGGCGACACCCGGTTTTTTCAGATCGCTGATCGAGGCCAGCTTGTTCTTGGGCACATAGCTGGGAACGACCCAGCCCAACTGTGCGTCTTTGTACAGCGTGCCCAGGTTTTCGACGTCGCCCTTGACCTTGGCGTAGTAGTCCTTGTGGGTATCGGGCAACCAGGCCATGAGCATCGCATCGAGATCGCCGTTGGCGATGCCCTGGTACTGCACGCCGATGGCCGACATCTGCAGATCGACCGAATAATCGGTGCGCTCTTCAACCAGCGTCTTGAACAACTTGGTTACGAACTCCGCGTCTGACCAGGCCGTCCAGCCGATCTTGACGGTCTTGTCCGACTGGGCCGCCGCGCTCGTGGCCGCACCCAGCGCCAGACCGGCGAGCAAGCACAAGCTTGCAAGTACACGTGTACGAATCTTCATAGCGTATTCCCCCGAAAATGAACCCTTATGGTGGCAAGCCCGGCATAGGGCTTCAAGTGCGCGCCTGATTACCGAAAAGCTTCGAAAACGCGCCGAACAGGCCGGAACCACGGCGCCGCGTGCCGATACTCTGTGTCAGGCGATCCAGAATGATCGCCAAAATCACCACGCCGAGACCGCCCTGGAAGCCCGTGCCCAGGCGCAGCTGCTGGATCCCGGCCAAAACCGGATCGCCCAGGCCGCCGGCACCGATCATTGAGGCGATCACGACCATCGACAGCGCCAGCATGATGGTCTGGTTGATGCCGGCCATGATCGACGGCAGCGCCAGAGGCAGCTCGACCTTAAACAACAGCTGCCAGGGGTTACAGCCGAACGCGCGGCCGGCTTCGACGTTCTCTGCCGGGACGTGGCGTATACCCACGTTCATCAAGCGAACCGCCGGCGGCATGGAAAAGATCACCGTCGCGATCACGCCCGGCACTCGGCCGGTACCGAAAAAGATCACCGCCGGGATTAGATAGACGAATGCCGGCAGCGTCTGCATGAAATCCAGCACCGGGCGAATGATGGCCTGCATGACGTTGGACTTGGCCATGGCCACGCCCAGCGGCAGGCCCAGCCCGAGCGCGGCTAGCGTAGCCGCCAGCACCAGGCCCAGCGTATCCATCGTGGCCGGCCAGAGATCCATCCCCAGCACCACGTAGAGCGAGACCAGCACGAACAGCGCGAACTGCCAGCCGACCCGCCACAGCGCGACGACGGCCAGGCCAACCGCCACCAGCGGTGCCGGTATCGCATTGAACAGCGTCATCAGCTCGTCGGCCACAAAGCCGATGACGGTCGCTACCAGCGAAAAGAACCACTCGAAGTGATCCTGCATATAGTCCACGACCGCAGTGAACCATTCACCGATGGGCAGCTCGACGGTCAGCCGATCGGTCAGGTGTTGCCAGAAGCCGTCGGCAGCCCGGGCCGCGGGATAAGACAGTTGATCAAGCATGAGCATCTCCCGTTGCCGACACCGCGTCGCCGGCTTGTTCGTCTGAGCGGTTCAGCGCGTGCAGTAACACCGAGCGCGAGACGGTTCCGCGGTAGTCGCCGTCGTCGTCGAGAATGACGACGGGAAACGCTGACGTGGCGACCGGCGCCAGCAGATCGTCCAGCGGCGTGTCAGCAGAAAACGTCGGCACGTCGGCCAAGAACGCGCCGGTGATCTGGCCTTCGGCGTCCGGGCCGACCTCGCGGATACTGCGCTTGAGCGAGTCGGCGCTGACGGTGCCGAGATAGCGCTTATGGCGATCGTGGACCACAGCGCTGTCGCGATCGTGCTGGTCCAGCCGCGATAGCGCGGCACGCAGGCTCATGCCGGGCCGGTCGACGATCGTCACCTGATCGCGCCGGGCGATATCGCCGGCCGAGAACACGTGCGAGACGTTGACATCGCGGAAGAACGAACGGACATAATCATTGGCCGGATGCCGCACGATCTCCTCGGGCGTGCCCACCTGGACCACCTCACCGGCCTGCATGATCGCGATCCGATCGCCAACCCGCATGGCCTCGTCCAGATCATGGGTGATGAAAACCACGGTGCGTGCCTGCTCGGACTGCAGCCGGAGCAGCTCGTCTTGCATCTCTGTGCGGATGAGTGGATCGAGCGCAGAAAACGCTTCGTCCATCAGCAGGATCGACGGGTTGACCGCCAACGCACGCGCCAGCCCCACGCGCTGTTTCATGCCGCCGGACAGCTCATCGGGGAAACTGTCTGCGTTAGCCGCTAGGCCCACGGCCTCCAGAGCGGCACGCGCTGCCTTGTCACGTTCGGCGCGACCGACGCCGGCGGTGGCCAGGCCAAACGCCGTGTTTTCGAGCACGCTTTGATGCGGCATCAGGGCAAACGACTGGAAGACCATGCTGATTTCGCGTCGGCGCAGCTTGATAAGTTCGCCGCGGCCCATGGTCACGATATCGCGCCCGTCGATTTTGACCGCACCGCTGGTCGGCTCAATCAGACGATTGAGCATGCGCACCATGGTCGATTTACCCGAACCGGACAGACCCATAATCACGAAGATCTCGCCTTCGTTGATATCGAAACTGGCGTTGCTCACGCCGACGGTCATGCCGGTTTCGGCAAAGATTTCGTCCTTGCCCTGGCCCTTCGACACCCGGGCCATCGCCCGTTTCGGGTGCGCCCCGAAAATCTTATAGACGTTTTCTACACTGAGTTTAAAGCTCAAACAGTCCCCCTTTTGGCGAGCCTCCAGACGAGCCGATTCAACGATCGCGCTCGACGATGTTCGTCGGACGATTCGAAACCGGCGCGCTGCCTAATACTAGCTTAGTCGGCGGCGATCATTGCACAACTGGCGCTTTCGGATCGATTTGTGTCGCATACATAATAATGTTGATTGTCAGCAACGCGGCCACGTGCACCGTTTGTGTACCCCCTTGTGATAACGCCCTGACATCGGGCTCACATGACGCTTTATTGAACGTTTCTTTAACATTGCGTGACCGGATCACTGCTAGCCTAGCCTGCATGCCTGACGATCCATCGATGGCCGTACGCTTGCAGGCTTTGACCGAGCGCCCCGTCTACCCGGTGATGCGTCGGATGCGACGCGCGTTCATGCGTCGCCTGGGCCGCTGGTCGCGCGGCGCCTATGACGTTCGACTGGTTTACGACCACGGCGAGCCGGTCTACAAGAAAGTGGTCTTCAACTCGGCTCATCAGGCCGGGCGCGTGGCGGCTGCTCTGCGTGCCTACGGCGAAAGCGTTTTCGTGCCGAGCCTGCGACACCATGCGGGAAACGCAATCTGGGTCGATTACGTGGCCGGCCACGCATTTGACCCCAATGCCAGCGATCAGCCCAAGCGCGTGGCCGAGTGCTTCACAAGCTTTGCACTACGCCCTTCGCGCGGCGTCGCACTGGCTGACTCCGGCTTGATCGAAACGCTCTATGAACGGCTGGCCACCCTGAGCGAGCACGGCGTGCTTGATGCGGCTCTGGGCCGCGCCCTTGCCGCACGAATCGCCCGCTTCGACGGTCGGCAAACGCTTCGTTTCGGTTTCGATTATGCCGATCCGATTGCTGCCAACCTGCTGACGCGGGCCGACACCGGTCAGACCTGTGCCATCGACGTAAAAAACGTCCGCCAGGACGGTCTCGTCGGGCTGGGCGTGGCCAAGGCCCGGGCGCGCTGGCTCGACGAGGCCGGGCTGTCCGCCATCTTGACGCACTGGCAGCGTCAGGGCCTGGATGATGTCGTTCGATCGTTCGATTTCGTCCAGGTCTACGAACGTATCGAGCGTGTCGCCCAGCAGGCGGCTACCGACATACGCAGCCGTGGCGGTATCCGCAAGCGAGACGCCAAGATCGACAAGCTTCAGACACTGCTCGGCTGATGCACGTCTTTCCCATGCGCACCTTGCCCTGGCGTGCGTTTTTCGCCGGTTTTGGACTGCTCACGCTCGCACCGATCGGCGTCATCGCTGCTGCGTTGTATGCCGGTCCTGCTCTGGCCGGGTGGCTGTTCGTGCTGATCGTCGCCACCGCGGCCGGCCTAATGCTGGCCGTGCAGATCGGGCTGATGGCCATGGTGCTGTTCGTAGCCACGCGCAACGAAATCACCCTGCGAGGCGGCACCCTGCACCTAAAGGGCGGCGAGTTTCATGAACGTGTGCCACTGGAGACCGTCGTCGGTGCCGAACGGGTGGCTGCCCGCTCGGCCGAGGGGCTAACGGACCTTAGGTGGCGCAACGGCATCACCCTGCCCGGCTTTCGTGTGGGCTGGTATCAGCGCCGCAGAGGCCCGTCGGCTGGGCGGTTCGTGTTCGTGTTGGCCACCCGCGCCTCACCGCTGCTGCATGTAACGACCAACAACCGGTTTGACGTGTTGTTGGGCGTGGACGAGCCTGAGGCGCTGGCCGAGCGGCTGTTGCGTAACGCGCCGGATGATCGCGACTAGGAATAAGCTCCTGGCGGGGCGGCTATCGATCTATCTGTCTTCAATGGGCCCTTATCGCACGGAGATGTCGAGTGGCAATTTGAAGTGATTTACTCTCCCCACAAGCGGCTTTTACCGGGCGTTTTCGCGCTGCTGCGCGAGTGTCTTTTCTTGTTTGCGCAAGAAAAGGCACCAAAAGAAGCGCACCCATCCTCGGCGCCGGCTTCGCCGGTGCAC
>DCKU01000046.1 GCA_002320455.1 Salinisphaera sp. UBA1666 | reverse complement strand
CTTATCTTATGACGACACGCCCTATGGCGTGAAAGAGACGAAAAACGGGGCCGTATATGGCTGAAAAGCGCGGCCAGGGCACGGCTGAGCTCACGCTCCGAGCGATACTGCTCGGCGGGCTGATCACTGTCTTCTTCACCGCGGCCAACGTCTATCTGGGCTTGAAAGTGGGGCTGACGTTTGCCACCTCGATACCTGCCGCAGTGATCTCGATGGCCATTCTGCGCGGTGTGGCCGACTCGACCATCGTCGAGAACAATATCGTCCAGACGGTGGCCTCGGCCGCGGGCACGCTTTCAGCGATCATCTTCGTGCTGCCCGGCCTGGTCATGATCGGCTGGTGGCAGGGGTTTGATTTCATCACCACCGCGGCCATCTGCATGACCGGCGGCCTGCTCGGCGTGATGTTTTCGGTGCCCCTGCGTCGCGCGCTGGTCGTGGACTCCGAGCTGCCGTTTCCTGAAGGACGGGCCGCGGCCGAAGTGCTGCGCGTAGGCGCCGGCTCTCGCGAAGGGGCCGCCGATGCGGCCGTGGGCTTGCGACTGATTGTAGCCGGCGGGCTGGCCTCGGCCGGCTACGCGCTGGCGGCCCAGACCCGGTTGGTGGCCAGCGAGGCCGCGGTGTGGTTCAAGATCGGCCCGGCCGCGACCGGCCTCTGGGGCGGTTTGTCGTTCGCCTTGCTGGGGGCCGGCCATCTGGTGGGTCTATCGGTCGGCATGGCCATGCTGGTGGGCTTGGTCGTGGGCTCGGGTATTGCGCTGCCGGTGCTCACGGCGATGAGCGACGTGACCGGCTCGGCCGAGCACGTGGCCCAGAGCGTGTTCGCCAGCGATGTACGGTTTCTGGGTGCCGGCGTGATCGGCGTGGCTGCGCTGGCTACGCTGGCGCGCATCATCGGCCCGGTTATCCGCGGCATACGCAGCGCGCTGGCGGCCTCCTATGCTGCCCGCGGCGATATGCGGCCGGTCGTGGAGCGCGACTTGCCGATGGGCCTGGTGGCCGGCATCGCGCTCGCGCTGCTGGTGCCGATCGGCATGCTGCTCTACGCGCTCATTGCGGGCGGGGCGCTGGCGCCGTCGGCGGCGCCGCTGATCGCCGGCTCGCTGGTCTTTGTCGTATTGGCCGGGCTGGTCATAGCAGCGGTGGCGGGTTATATGGCCGGGCTGATCGGCTCGTCCAACAGCCCGATCTCGGGCATCGGCATCCTGGCGATCGTAGCGGCCGCGCTCCTGCTCGTTCTTTTCTTCGGGCGTGACAACAGCCCCGAAACTACGGCCGCGCTCGTGGCTTATGCCCTGATCGTGACCGCTGTGGTCTTTGGTGTGGCCACCATCTCCAACGACAACCTGCAGGATCTGAAGACCGGCCAGCTGGTGGGGGCGACGCCCTGGAAACAACAGACGGCGCTCATGTTCGGCGTGGTCTTCGGCTCGCTGGTGATTCCGCCGGTCATGGCGCTACTGGCCCAGGCGTTCGGCTTTGCCGGCATGCCGGGCGCCGACGACAACGCCCTGCCCGCGCCGCAGGCCGCGCTCATCTCGTCGCTGGCCAAGGGTGTTCTCGGCGGTGATCTGAACTGGTCGATGATCGGCATCGGCGCGCTGATCGGCCTGGCGGCTATCGCGCTCGACGGCCTACAGGCCGCGCGCGGGGCCTTGCGTCTGCCGCCGCTGGCGATCGGCATCGGCGTCTATCTGCCGATGGTGATTGTGTTGCCGGTGGTCATTGGTGCGGTGATCGGCCGGCTCTACGAGCGGCGCGCGGCTTACGCGCCGGATCCGGCGTTTGCCAAGCGCCTGGGCGTTTTGACGGCCACCGGGCTGATCGTCGGTGAGTCCTTGTTCGGGGTGGCGTTTGCCGGCGTGGTGGCCCTGACGGGCCAGAGCGCGCCGCTGGCCCTGGTCGGCCCGGCCTATGCGCCCATCGGCCTGCTGCTGGGGGTTGCGATATTCGTGGTCGTGGCCGCCGGGCTGTATCGCCATACGGCCGCCAAGGCCGATTTGCCACATGGGTAGAGGGCCCGGCTGGTAGCCGGGCCCTGGCGCCGGCGCTTATTCGGCGCTGCTGCCCTCGTTCTTGGCTGTCTCGTCGGCGATGTTATTGCCGGCTGCGTCGTCGTCAGCCATGGGCGGGGCCGATACCGACGCAGGATCGGCGATGCCGATAACACCACAGGCCTGACGCGAGCCGGCCGCGCCGATCGGCGGCTGGCTCGGGTCGTTGGCTTTTTCGTGGACGATCACAGCCCGGCCGATGATCGATTTCTTGCCCTTGAGCTTGGCGTTCGGCAACAGGCCCTTGTCGCGGGCGTCGCCGTTGGCATCAGCCACCAGCTCACCCAGGTTGCCGGTGATGCGATCGATATCGGCCGGCGGGTTCAGCGAACTGCCCTTGAGGTTGTAGTGCGTGCCCGCCGAGGTTGCGTCCGCGGCCGAACAATCACCGTAGATATGCAGATGATAGCCGTGCTTGCCCGGCGTCAGGCCGTGGGCTTCGGTGGTATAGGCCAAGCCCTTTTGGGTGGGCGTAAAGCGCACAACGGCGTGTGCCGCCGGCGTGGCCTTCGTGCCGTCGGCCACCGCGATGGCGGCCTGCGGTTTGTCTTCGTTCTTGGCGGCAAGCGCCGGGGCGCTGACAAAGGCCGCACCGGCGACGGCCAACAGGCCGGTTGCGAGATAGGTGTTCATGAGGTGTCTGTCGAAATATAGAACCAGTGAACCCACTTTAAGCACATATCCAGCGGCATTGGCCAGCCACGCGCCTTGGCAGGCCGGTTCTGGAGCGATGACGGGAACAAGACAATGGCAGGAACACTGGAACAACGTACGGGCACGATCGCCGTGGCACTGGGTGTTGCGTGGATCGTGGTATCGCTCGGGCTGGCGCTGTTCGGCGTCGTGGCCTGGGCCAGCTGGTTCGCCGTCGCATTTCGCGGCGTGCTGGTCGTCATGGGCCTGGCGGCGTTGTCGCTTCTGGGGGGATTCGTTTTCGGCCGCGGGGCGCCGCAAAGCGCACCGGCCCGACACAAGTCCGCCCGGCGTCGATAGGTTAGTCTGGCCGGGTCGCGGCGGCGGTTAGCCCGTGAATCCAGTCCGCCGCGGGTGTCATACTAAAGTATGATGCGTTAACCGAACATGCGGCGTGCTCAAAGGACTCGCTATGGCAGAACAACCCCGAATCGTGGTCGTCGGCGGCGGCGCCGGTGGCCTGGAGCTGGTCACCAAGCTCGGCCGCAAAATGGGCAAGACCGGTGCCGCAGACGTGGTTCTGGTGGATGCCAAGCCCACGCATATCTGGAAGCCGTTGCTGCACGAGGTGGCCACGGGCGCGCTGGATCAGAGCCTGGACGAGGTCTCATACCCGGCCCATGCGCGCACCCACGGCTATCGCTACCAGCTGGGGGCCATGACCGGGCTGGATCGTGACGCACGCACGATTCGCTTGGCACCGATTCACGACGACGATGGTGCCCAGGTGCTGGGTGAGCGCGAGCTGGGCTATGACTATCTCGTGCTGGCCATGGGCAGCGTGTCCAACGATTTCGGTACGCCCGGCGTGGCCGAGCACTGCTATTTTCTGGACAGCACGCGCCAGGCCGAAAGCTTCCGCCGGGCGCTTCTGAACACGTTTTTGCGACACTCCGAGGGCGGGCCCGAAGACGCGGCCAAGCTCTCGATCGCGATCGTGGGCGGCGGGGCGACCGGCGTGGAGCTGTCTGCCGAATTGCTGTCGGCCACCGATATGTTTGCCAACTACGGCTACTCCAAGATCGATCGCAGCCAGCTGGATATCCACTTGATCGAAGCCGCGCCGCGGGTGCTGCCGGCGCTGCCCGAACGTATCGGGGCCTCCGTGGCCGCCGAGCTGGACCGCTTGGGCGTTGCGATTCACGTGGATACCAAGATCACTGAGGCCGATGCGGCCGGGTTCACCACGAACGATGGCTCACGTATCGACGCCGATCTGACCGTCTGGGCGGCCGGGGTGCGCGGCGCGGATACGCTGTCACAGCTGGGCCTGACCACACGTCCGAACCACCAGATCGTGGTCCACGAGACGCTGGCCAGCGTCGACGACGCGCGGATCTTTGCCATCGGCGATTGTGCGGCTTGCCCCATGGGCGAGAACAAGTGGGTACCGCCCCGGGCACAGTCGGCGCATCAGATGGCATCGACGGTCTACAAAAACCTGCGCGCGGCCATGGACGACAAGCCGCTGAAATCGTTCAAGTATCGCGATTTCGGCTCGCTCATCTCTCTAGCCCATTTCGACGCCGTGGGCAATTTGATGGGCGGCGGCGCCGGGCGCGGCCTGCTGGTCGAGGGCCGGCTGGCCAAGCTGTTCTATGTCTCGCTCTACCGGATGCACCAACGCGCGATCCACGGCTTGGTCAAGACCACGCTCAAGGCCGTGGTCGACGGCATCAACAGCGTGCTGCGCCCGCGCCTGAAGCTGCATTGATCGACGGCCGGGCGGTGCGGGTGCCAGCCAGCGCCGAGCCGGCCGTGTCAGACGTCGCCGATCAGCCGCGCCGCTGCGCCGCGGCCGGATAGCCACGCGCCCTCGACCCGGCCGCCGGCTAGCCAGTCGCCGGCCAGTGCCAGCCCGGCGCCTGTATCGACCCAGAAACGGTCGTCGGCTTCTGGCGCGGCCGGACCGGGCCGGGAATAACGCCAGCGATGCCCGCGTATCAGACGGATCTGATCGCGCGGCGTAGCCGTGGCCCGCACAAAATCATCGATCAGCGTGTCCGCCAGCTCATCGGCGCTCTGCTCGACGTTGGCGTCCGAGAACGTCGCGTCTGCGTTCAGCGTCCAGAGATGGGCCGGAGCGGTATCGCCGGCCTTGGTCGTATTGTCGGCGGCCCAGGATAGCGCTCCGTCCTTGAAAAAGATGGCGTCTACGCCGTCGATGGCGGGTGCTTCGACCACCAATGTGTGGCAAGCCGACATGATCTGCGGTGCGGCCGCGAGCACCGGCACGTTTCGCGCCTCGGCGCCCAGCAGCGTCTTGGCCTGAACCGCCGGCACGGTCAGCAGCACGTGGTCCGCCTGGATCGGCCCGCCCTGGTCGAAGCGCGCCGTCCAGCCGTTGGCACCGCGACGCAGGGCGTTGACGCGTCGCTCGCAGGCGACCGGGATATCCGCGGCATCAAAGCGCGAACGGACCCAGCGATTCAGGCCGCGGGGTCCGATCAGGCGCTCGCGATCATCAGATGAGGGCGTGAAAAGCCAGCTCTCGCCGGTTTTTTCGGCGGTGTTGGTCGACGGCTGCCAGCGCGTGAGGCGCTGCGCCGACAGATCGGCTTCGACGCTTCGGCGAAAGGTATCCGAGCGGGCCGTGAAGTACTGGGCGCCGTAATCGAACCAGGGCGCATCATCGGCTACGTCGGTACGCCGTGTGGCACAGCGCCCGCCGGGCCGCGCGGCCTTATCGACCACGGTGACTTCATGGCCGGCGTTGGTCAGATATTCGGCAGCCGACAAGCCGGCCACGCCGGCACCAATGACGAGTACGTTGGACATGCGCGTTTTCGGGCCAGATTAAACCGGTATGATGAAGCAAATACTCGACCCGGTCAGGGAGACACCGGTCTCGTGACCTGTTTCATCATCAATCGATTCGTTACGTGTGTGAGCTTGGCGCTGATGCTGGCTGCCTGCGCGACCGGGCCCGGGCCCGAGTCTGCGGCCGGCAGCGATATGGCACCCGGCGCTTCGGCCACGACCGACAAACCCGCCTCGACCGGCAATACGCCGGTGGCGCCGTACCCGATCAAGGACCCGCTGACAGCCACGGTGCTGGGTACGCCGGCCGAGCTACAGGCCGATCTGCCGGACGATGCACCCATCACGGTGCGTAAGCTGGCGCCGTTGGTTGATCGCGATACGCCGGATACGCTGCGCTACGCGCGGCCGTTGAACTATATGTTCACCCCTCAGGAGGGACCGGCGCCGCTGGCGTTCGTGATCGCCGGGACCGGCAGCTCGGCGCTTTCGGCCAAGTGCGTGCTGTTATCGCGGGCGCTGTATGCGGCCGGCTATAGCGTGGCCTGTCTGCCCTCGCCCACGGCGGTGACCTTTATGCTGGGCGCGGCCGAGCATCCGGTGCCGGGCCGCATGCCCAGCGACGTCACCGATCTGTATCGGCTGATGCACGCCGTGCGCGATGACGTCTCCGATACCCTGGACATCACCGACTATGTGCTCACCGGGTGGAGTTTGGGCGCGACCGAGGCCGCCTTTGTGGCGCGCCACGATGCCCGGGCAGCGGCCTCCGAGGCGCCGTTTAATTTCTCGCGCGTCTTGTTGTTGAATCCGGCGGTCAGCGTCTGGGACTCGGTCGGGCGCATGGACGCGCTTCTGGACCAGGCGCTGCCGGGCGGCATCAACCAGGTGCCGGAATTCCTGGCCAAGGGCCTGGGCGGTCTGAAAAACGTCTATGCCAAGGACAAGTCGCTGCGCTTCAACGAGGATTTCCTCTACAAGGCGTACGAGTCCGGGGCCGCCGATCAAGATGATATCGGCGCGTTGATCGGGTTGGCGTTTCGATTGTCGCTGGCCAATATGGCCTATGCGGCCGATGTGCTCACGCACGCCGACGTTATCGTGCCCGAAGACGTCAATCTCGGGCCGTATGACGACCTGGGCGTGTACTTTCAGCGCTCGTTCTCGATGTCGTTTGCGGATTACATCGACCAGCTGTTGGTGCCTTACTGGAATCGTGACGGCCGATCGGTGCCAAAGTCGGAGCTGATCCGCGAAGCCGATCTGCATTCTATTGCCGATTTTCTGGCCGCTGACACCCACATGCGGGTGTTTACCAGCGCTGATGATCCGATCCTGGATGATTCAGAGGTTGCGTTTCTGGCCCAGACTTTCGGCGAGCGGGCCCGTATCCGGCCGCACGGCGGGCACATGGGCAACTTGAGCTATCAAAAGACCATTGCGGCCCTGCAGGAGTTCTTCTCGCCATGATGACGCCGCTGACGACCCACCGCGCCGGATTGTGGCTGCTGGGCCTGGCCCTGCTTCTGAGCGGCTGTGCTTCGACGCCGCCGCCGGCCTCGGTTGACCCGAATACGCCGGCCTCGGTGCCCGTGGAACAGACGACGGCCAATCCGCTGGCCATCGATGATCCGCTGTCGCCGCTGAATCGACGGATCTATCGCTTCAACGCTTTGACCGATCGTTACGTACTGCTGCCGGCGGTGCATATCTACGACACGGTCGCCCCGGGGCCGGTGCGCGACGGTATCGGCAACTTCTTCTCCAACCTGGGCGAGATCAACACCTTTGCCAACAGCGTGTTGCAGCTAAAGGCCAAGTCGGCCGGCGTGACCGCCTCGCGTTTCGTGATCAACTCGACCGTGGGCCTAGCCGGTTTTTTCGACCCGGCGACGCACTTTGGGCTACAACAGCGTGACGAAGACTTCGGCCAGACGCTGGGCCACTATGGCGCAGGTACCGGACCGTATCTGGTGCTGCCGTTCTTCGGGCCGTCCAACGTGCGAGACGCCGGCGGTATCGCCGCCGACCAGGGCTTGTTCTATTTGATCGATCCGCTACAGATCAACGGCAATCTGCCGGCCAGTGCGGCCTATAACGTCTTTTTCGCGCTTAACAAGCGCGAGCAGACCAATTTTCGCTACTACCAGACCGGCTCGCCGTTCGAGTATCTATTGGTGCGGATGGTGTATCTGAACTATCGCGCGCTGCAGGTCGCGCAGTAAGCCGGCGCGACGCGGCCGGGCATCGATCCGGTCGCGTCTAGAGCCAGCCCTTGTGTTTGAAAAACAGATAGGGGGCGATGCCGGCGGCGATCATCAGCCCGATGGCCAGCGGATAACCGTATTGCCAGGCTAGCTCGGGCATATGCTCGAAGTTCATACCGTAGATACTGGCGATCAGCGTGGGCGGCAGAAATACCACCGCGGCAATCGAAAAGATCTTGATGATCTGGTTCTGTTCGATGTTGATGAAGCTCACCGTGGAGTCCATCAAAAAGTTGATCTTGTCGAACAGAAACGCGATATGGCTCATCAGCGTGTCCACGTCGCGCAGGATCTCGCGGGCCGTGTCCCGCCCTGGTGCGCGCGCCGGCAGATGGCGTAACAAGAAGCTGATCGAGCGCTGGGTGTCCATCAGGCACAGCCGGATCTTGCCGGCCGAGTCCTCGAGCTTGGCCAGATTGTCGATGGCCTGCTCGTAGTCGGCGTCCTCGTCTTCCAGCACGGTGTGGCTGACTTTCTCCAGATCCAGATGCAGATCCTCGACCGTGTCGGCCAGGTTCTCCACCTTCTGGTCAAACAATGTGACCAGCAGCGTCTGTGGGCTGTCGGCCTCGATCTGGCCGGCGCGGGCGCGCAGGCGCAGCAGGCGGAAATCAGCCAGCTCTTCATCGCGCAGGGTGATCAAACGCTCGGGCTGGAGGATGAAGGCCACGGTTTCGGTGTCGTGGCGGTTTTCGCGCTGTGACAGAAACAGCGAGTGCACGTGGATGCCGTCGGCGTCGACGAAATAACGCGCCGAGGACTCGATCTCTTCGACGTCTTCATCTTCGGGTAGCTCGTCGGTGAGAAAACGACTGAGTTCGGCGCGTTCGGCCTCCGTGGCGTCCAGCGCGTCGATCCAGTGGGCGCGAGCCAAGCCCGTGTGAAGGACCGTGCCGGCCTCGGTCCGGGACCAGCCGGCCGTATCGTGTTGTTCAACGATACGGTCGTGATCTATTTCGAAAAAACGCAGCATGAGGGCCGACCGGCAACGACGAGACACGCATGATAAGCCGGGCCGGGGCCCGGCAAAAGCGCCGGCTAACCGCGACGCAGCTCGGTCGCGATCTCTCGGCCTACGGCGTGTAGATAGCGGGCCGGCTCGGCGAGGGCGGCCTCCTTGCTGTCGGCTACATCGAGCAGCCGATAGCGGCGCGGAAAATACTCGGCCAGCCGGTCGTCGGCCGCGGCCTCGATGTCGCCGGCCACCAGCCAGGTCGGGGTCGGGCGTGCCGCACGGGCAATCGCCACGGGCAGCTTGCCGGACAATGTCTGGGTATCCGAGCGGCCTTCGCCGGTAATCACCAGATCCGCGTCTTGCATGGTCGGCGCCAGATCGGTCAACGCGATCACGCTATCGGCCCCGGATTCAAGCGCGGCACCCAGCACCGCCAGGGCAAAACCCAGCCCGCCGGCCGCGCCGCTGCCCGGGCGCTCCGCGGCGTCGGTGGCCCGGGCCTGGATCGCCAGGATATCGAAGGCTGCCTCGACGGCGTCGATATCGGCTTCGCTGAGGCCTTTCTGTGGGCCGTAGACGCGGCTGGCGCCGTGCTCGCCGAGCAGCGGATTGTCGACGTCGCATAGGGCCCGCAGGCGTGTATCCCGTAGCCGCGCATCCAGATCCGATAGGTCCAGCCGGGCCAGTGATAGCAGGCCGTTCATGTCCGGGGAGACCGGCCGGCCCTCGTCGTCAAAGGCTCGGGCGCCCAGCGCCAGCAGCAGCCCCAGGCCGGCATCGTTGCAGGCGCTGCCGCCCAGGCCGACGGCGATATCTCGCGAGCCGTGATCGAGGGCCTCGGCGATCAGCGTGCCCAGCGCATAACTTCCGCGCTGTGCCAGCGGCGGGGCATCCGGTGTGACCTCGATCAGCGGCAGGCCTAGCACCTCGGCCGACTCGATGATGGCCGGGCCGCTGTCCATGACATACCACCGCGCGGTGAGCGAGCGCGCATGAATACCGGTCTGTACGGCTTCTTGCCACTGGCCGGGGCAGGTCGCCGCCACGGCCGCCAGCAGGCCTTCGCCGCCGTCGGCCATCGGCGCGCGGGTCGTGACAAGCTCGATGTCCGGCCCGGCCATGCCGTCAGCCAGGCCATCGGCCAGACTTTCGGCGACCGCATCGGCCGACAGGCTGCCCTTGAAGCTGTCCGGGGCGATAACGATACGGATCTGGGCCATAACAGAGCGGATTGGCGAGTGATGTGGCTATGGTAGCGCAGGCCCGACGGGCGGCTTCGATAGGGAAGATCTGCGCAACCTCTCGCGGGTCGCGTTCGC